>DATHPK010000217.1:0-12691 GCA_035483935.1 Acidimicrobiales bacterium | reverse complement strand
CCGAGCTCGAGTTGTCCGATCGCGAGCACATGATCGCCGACCGGGTCTTCAAGGAAGTGCGCGAGCGCATGCAGTTCCTGCTCGACGTCGGGCTGGACTACCTCTCGCTGGCCCGCTCCGCCGGCACGCTCTCGGGTGGGGAGGCGCAGCGCATCCGCCTGGCCAGCCAGATCGGCAGCGGCCTGGTCGGCGTGCTCTACGTCCTTGACGAGCCCTCCATCGGCCTGCACCAGCGCGACAACCAGCGCCTGATTGCGACATTGGAGCGGCTGCGGAACCTGGGCAACACGGTGATCGTCGTCGAGCACGACGAGGAGACGATCCGCACGGCGGACTACGTCGTCGACATCGGCCCGGGCGCGGGGGAGCACGGCGGGAACATCGTGCATGCGGGCCCGGTCACGGGCCGGGGCGGGCTGGTGTCCAACAAGGCATCCATCACGGGCCAATACCTGTCGGGCAAGAAGTCGATCCCGATCCCGGCACGCCGGCGACCGGGGACCGGCGACGTCGTCACGGTACGCGGCGCCCGCGAGCACAACCTGCGCGACATCGACGTCTCGTTCCCGCTGGGGTGCATGATCGCGGTGACCGGAGTGTCGGGGTCGGGCAAGTCGACCTTGGTGAACGACATCCTGCTGCGGTCGCTGGCTCAGCACCTGCACCGGGCCAAGGCGCTGCCGGGGCGGCACCGCAAGGTCGAGGGCATGCAGTTCCTGGACAAGGTCGTCGACGTGGACCAGGCGCCGATCGGGCGCACGCCGCGGTCGAACCCGGCCACCTACACCGGCGTCTTCGACCACATCCGCAAGCTGTTCGCGCAGACGGCCGAGGCCAAGGTGCGGGGGTACCAGCCGGGTCGCTTCTCTTTCAACGTGCGCGGCGGGCGCTGCGAGGCGTGCGCCGGCGACGGGACGATCAAGATCGAGATGCACTTCCTGCCCGACGTCTACGTGCCGTGCGAGATCTGCGGCGGCGCGCGCTACAACCGCGACACGCTCGAGATCACGTTCCGGGGCAAGACGATCGCCGACGTGCTCGACATGTCCTGCGAGGAGGCGCTGACCTTCTTCGAGCGTCAGCCACCGATCGCCCGCCACATGCAGACCCTGGTCGACGTCGGCCTGGGCTACGTGCGCCTGGGGCAGCCTGCGCCGACCTTGTCGGGTGGCGAGGCGCAGCGGGTGAAGCTGGCCAGCGAGCTGAGCCGGCGGCCCACCGGGCACACGTTCTACATCCTCGACGAGCCGACGACTGGACTGCACTTCGACGACACGCGCAAGCTCCTCGACGTCCTGGGGCGGCTGGTGGACCAGGGCAACACGGTGGTGGTGATCGAGCACAACCTCGACGTGGTCAAGACCGCCGACTGGATCATCGACCTCGGCCCTGAGGGCGGCAACAAGGGCGGCACGGTGATCGCAGAGGGGACACCCGAACAGGTGGCCAAGACGGCGGGCAGTTACACCGGCGAGGTGCTCAAGCCGGTCCTGGGTCTGGCGAAGTAGCCGTACCCAGCGAACCGGCGGCCTTCGTCAGCGCCGGCCCCCCATTCCGGTGTCGGGACGCTCGAGCTTGACGTCGTCGAGGAACAGGTCGACCTTCTCGTTGTAGAACGCGATCAGTCCGGCGATCGGGAGCACCTCGCGGGTCGGGAAGTCGTAGGTCCACGCGACGTCCGGGTGCGTGCGAAAGTCGACGATGGCCGACCAATACCCCGTCGTCGTCCCCTTGTACGGGCACGACGTGACGGTGTCGGTTGGCACGAGTTTGGTGAAATCGACGTCGGTACGGTTGAAGTAGTAGCGGGTCGGGAGCCCCGTCTCGAAGCAGAACACCGGAGACGAGGATTCGGCGAGGACGACCCCGTGCGACTCCACCCGCACGGTCCGGGTGGAGCGGAGGGTGTCGACCCGTATGTACGGATTGCGGGGATGGACGAAGACCTGCTCGTCCTCCTCGTACCAGGCGTCGAAGGCCGACCATTCGAAGCGCACGGTGTCGTCGAGCCCTTCGACCTTGGCGGCGCCGAGGACCCGGGCCGCCTTCGGCCGGCGTTGGTCGCCTACACGCACGTCGAACAGCCTTACGTCGCCGCGCGGGGTCTCCTCGGTGCCGTTCTCGTCGACGAGAGCGTCGGCGCGGACATCGGCAAAAGGGGATGTAGTACTGGGGGAAACCCGGCCATTCCCACACGTAGCGGGCCCGGGTCGTGTCGACGACGGTCTCACCGGCCAGCACGGCACGAATGCGGCGAGGGACCGGTTCGACGTGGTTGGTCTCCAACAGAAACGACGGATAGTCGGGCATCGGTGCGGCCTCCCGGACGACGCAGTGCGCGTTGTCTCGGACCCTACCGGCGCGATTGCCGGATCGACGCGGTGCAAAGGTTCCGGCGGCGGATCCGACTCAGGTGATGGCGAGCATCCGCTCGAGCGCGACCTTCGCCCACTGGGCGGTATCGGCGTCGACGACGATCCGGTTGCGCACCTCACCGGCGACGAGTCCCTCGAGGATCCAGGCCAGGTGCGGGGGGTCGATGCGCGACATCGTCGAGCACGGGCAGACGAGCGGGTCGAGACACACGACGGTCTTGTCGGGCGACTCGTTGTCGAGCCGGTTCACGAGGTGGATCTCGGTGGCGACACCGATGACCGCGCCCGGGGGCGCGGCGTCGACCGCCTTGATGATGGCGTCGGTCGATCCGGTGATGTCACCCAGTTCCACGACCTCGTGTGCGCACTCCGGATGGACCATCACGATGCCGCCGGGATGCTCGGCGCGGAAGGCCTCGACGTGCTCGGGCCGGAAGCGCTGGTGTACGGAGCAGTGGCCCTTCCAGAGAAGGAGCGTGGACTCCTTGGCCTCGCGATCGGTGAGACCGCCCAGCGCCTGGCGCGGGTTCCAGACGCGCATGTCGTCCGGTCCATAGCCCAGCTGGTAGCCCGTGTTCCGGCCGAGGTGCTGATCTGGGAAGAACAGGACGCGGTCGCCGCGCTCGAGCGCCCAGGTGAGAACGGCCCGCGCGTTGGACGAGGTGCAGACGGCGCCGCCCTTCCGGCCGACGAACGCCTTGAGCGCGGCCGCAGAATTCATGTAAGTGACCGGGATCAACCGGTCGACATCGATGATCTGGGCCAATTCGTCCCAGGCCTCCTCGACCTGGTCGATGTCGGCCATGTCCGCCATCGAACAGCCGGCATTGAGATCGGGGAGCATCACCTGCTGGCGGTCGCCCGTCAGCACGTCGGCGGACTCGGCCATGAAGTGCACGCCGCAGAAGACGATGTACTCGGCGTCCTCCTGGCCGGCCGCGATCCGGGACAGGCCGAAGGAGTCGCCCCGGGCGTCGGCCCAGCGCATGACGTCGTCGCGCTGGTAGTGGTGGCCGAGGATGAAGAGCCGGGAGCCGAGCGTCGCCTTGGCGTCGCCGATCAAGGCGGCGAGCTCGTCGTCGGTCGCGGCCGCGTAGCGCTCTGGGAGGGGCGCCTGGAGCCTGAGCATTCTGTATGCCCCCTTTTCGGGAGAGAGCATCGATCTGGCCGGCGGGGACAGCCTGGTCGCCCATCCGCGGGTATGTCGGCCTCGATGCGAGGTTGTCTGCCGGATACCAGGCCGGCAGCACCATTGTACCTGGCGGTACCAGCGCCGCGCGAGAGTGGGTTCGATGCAGTACCGGCCGCCCACGGGCTCGATTCCCGACGCCCCCGGGGTCTACCAATTCCAGGACGGCGAAGGCCGGGTCCTCTATGTGGGCAAAGCCAAGTCCCTGCGCCACCGGCTGCCCAATTACTGGCAGGACTCAGCCAAGCTCATGCCTCGTACGGCCCAGATGGTGGCGCAGGCGGACCACGTCGAGTGGGTCGTGGTGGACACCGAGGTCGACGCGCTCATCCTGGAGCACTCACTCATCCAGTCCCACCTGCCCCGATACAACGTGCGGCTCAAGGACGACAAGAGCTACCCGTGGCTCGCGATCACCCTGAACGAGGAATGGCCGCGCCCGGCAGTGGTCCGGGGCCGCAAGCGCAAGGGCGTCCGCTACTTCGGTCCCTACGGGCACGCCTACGCCATCCGCCAGACGCTCGACCTCCTCATCCGCAGCTTCCCGGTGCGCACGTGCTCGGACACGAAGTTCGTCCGGCACAAGCGCCTGGGCCGGCCGTGCCTCCTCTTCGACATCGATCGCTGTTCGGGGCCGTGCGTCGGCGCCGTCGACCACGAGGCCTACGACGGCTACGTCAACGACCTGATGCGTTTCCTCTCGGGGGACACGGAGCCGATCCTCGCCAGCCTGGAGGCCGAGATGCTGGCCGCCTCGGACGCGTTGGCGTTCGAGCGGGCGGCGCGCCTGCGCGACCGGATCACCGCCGTGCACAAGGCGGCGGACACCCAGCAGATGGTGTCGGACCGCTCGGAGGACTTCGACGTCGTCGGCCTGGCGGAAGACCCGCTGGAGGCATCGGTGCAGATCTTCCGGGTCCGGCGCGGCCGCGTGGTCGGGCACCGGGGCTTCGTGGCCGAGAAGGTCGAGGACCTGTCCGAGCCCGAGTTCATCTCGACGATCGTCTCGCAGGTCTACGGTGCGGACGGTGCGGAGGTCCCTCGGCGTGTGCTGGTCCCCGAGGAGCCCAGCGACCGCGAGGTGATCGAGAGCTGGCTGCGCGGGGTGCGCGGTGGGCCGGTCGACATCGCCGTGCCGTTGCGCGGGGCCAAGCGGGCGCTGCAGGAGACCGTGACGCGGTCGGCGAGCGAGGACCTGGCGCGGCACCGCCTGCGGCGCGCGTCGGACCACAACGCGCGGTCGAAGGCGCTGACCGAATTGCAGGAAGAGCTCTCGCTGCGGGAGGCGCCGTTGCGGATCGAGTGCTACGACATGAGCCACCTGCAGGGCACCGACTACGTCGGCTCCATGGTCGTCGTCGAGGACGGGCTGGCGAAGCGCTCTGACTACCGGCGCTTCAAGGTCAAGACGGTGGGCGGCAACGACGACTATGCCGCCATGGGAGAGGTCCTGACCCGGCGGCTCACCGCGTTGCAGATCGCAGAGAAGCAGCCGGTGGAGGAGCGGCCGAAGCGCTTCGCCTACCGGCCCAACCTCCTGCTGGTCGACGGGGGCAAGGGGCAGCTGCACGTGGCCGAGCGGGTCGTGCGCGAGCTCGGACTCGAGAACGAGATCGAGCTGGCGGCGTTGGCCAAGCAGTTCGAGGAGGTGTACCGGCCGGGATCGCCCGACCCCATCCGGCTCCGGCGCGGCTCGGACGCGCTCTATCTCCTGCAACGGGTGCGCGACGAGGCCCACCGCTTCGCCATCACGTTCCACCGGGAACGGCGGGGCAAGCGGATGACCAAGAGCATCCTCGACGACATCCCAGGTCTCGGTCCTGCCCGCAAGGCCCGCCTGATCAAGGAATTCGGCGGTGTGAACGCGGTGCGGGCCGCCTCGCTCGAGGAGCTCCTGGCCCGCTCCTGGCTGCCCGACGAGGTCGGTCTCGCCGTATACGAGGGCGTGCGCAAAGCTGGGGGGCGATGAGCGAGTTCGCCGTGGTGACGGGGATGTCGGGGGCCGGCCGGTCGACGGCCGCGGCCGCCCTGGAGGACGTGGGATGGTTCGTCATCGACAACCTGCCGGCCGCGCTCATCATGAAAATGGTCGAGATGGTCGACCGGCCGGGCTCGGGGATCGAGCGGGTGGCGTTGGTCATCGGACGGGGCGGCTCGGACACGGGGCCCGAGTACTTCGACGACCTCCCCGACGTGCTGGACGAGCTGCGTGGCACCCGCAAGCGGGTGCGCATCGTGTTCCTCGACGCGCCCGATGACGTGCTCGTGCGCCGTTACGAAGGGACCAGGCGGCGGCACCCGCTTCCCGCCCGCGGGGTGGAGGCGTCGATCGCACGAGAACGCGAGCTGCTCGAGCCGGTCCGGGCCCGGGCCGACCTCTTCGTCGACACCGCGGAGCTGAACTCGAACCAGCTCCGGGCCCGCATCCTCGAAGCGTTCGGGTCCGAGGACGTCCCGAGCATGCAGACGTCCGTCGTGTCCTTCGGGTACAAGCACGGCATCCCGCTCGACGTCGACATCGTGTTCGACTGCCGTTTCTTGCCCAACCCGTTCTGGATCGAGGAGTTGCGGCCCTACAGCGGGCTCGACGAGCCGGTGCGCAAATGGGTGCTGGGACAGCCCGAGTCGGCCGAGTTCCTCGAGAAGCTCGACGACCTGTTGTCGAGCATCCTTCCCGCCTTCGTGCGCGAGGGGAAGTCGTACCTGACCATTGCCATGGGCTGCACGGGCGGGCGGCACCGCTCGGTCGCGCTGGCCGAGGCCTTGGCGGAACGCCTGGGTGGGAAAGGAGACGGTGTGTCGGTCTTCCACCGGGACATCGAACGTGACTGACGTGCGGCCGGCCGTCGTGGCCATCGGCGGGGGACACGGCACGGCCGTGACCCTCAAGGCGGCGCGGCGCTACGCGGGGCTGCTCACGGGGGTCGTGTCGGTCGCCGACGACGGCGGCAGCAGCGGCCGCCTGCGCGAGCTCCTGAACGTGGTCGCGCTCGGCGACATCCGCAAGTGCCTCGTCGCGCTGGCCGAGGAGGACTCGGCGCTGGCGGCGGCGTTCGAACGGCGCTACTACGAGGGCGAGCTGGCCGGCCACGCGCTCGGCAATTTGATCCTGCTCGGGTTGATCGACGCGACCGGTGATCTGGTCCAGGGCGTCCGTGAGGCGGCGCTGCTGCTCGGCGCCCGGGGTGACGTGTTGCCGGCGACCACCGAGCCGGTGGTGCTCAAGGCGGAGTCGGCCCAGGGCACGGTGGCCGGGCAGGTTGCGGTCATGGGCACGGGGGACCTGTCGACGGTCTCGCTGGTCCCCGACGACGCCCAACCCCCACCGTTGGCGGTCGAGCGCATCCTCGAGGCCCAACAGGTGGTGATCGGGCCCGGGTCCTTGTTCACCAGCGTGTTGGCCGCCGTGTCGGTCCATGGCATCGCCGAGGCGGTGGCCCGATCGGGGGCTCAGGTCGTGTACGTCTGCAACCTCCGTCCACAGGTCCCCGAAACGGCCGGTTTCGACGTGGCCGCACACGTCGACGCCCTGGCCAGGCACAATGTCACTGTGGATGTAGTCGTCTGTGACAGCATCCAAGGCATGGGAATCGGGGCGACGGATGTGCCCGTGCACGACGTTCCCCTGACTGGCGAGAACCGACTTGTCCACAGCCCGGCCAAACTGGCAGAGGCGCTGTCGGGTCTGCTGGCATAGGCGCCCGGCAGACGGAGAAAGAGGGAATGGAATGACCGTGCGGGTCGGGATCAACGGCTTCGGGCGCATCGGGCGCAACTTCCTGCGCGCCGTGCTGGCCACCGGCGCCGACGTCGAGGTGGTCGGCGTCAACGACCTCACCTCGCCCGAGACCCTCGCCCACCTGCTGCGCTACGACTCCACGCACGGCCGCCTGCCCGTTCCGGTCGACGTCGAGGGCAGCGACCTCTTGGTCGGCGACCGCCACATCCGGGTCCTGGCCGAGCGCGACCCCACGCTGCTGCCCTGGGCCGAGCTCGACGCCGAGGTCGTGCTCGAGTCGACCGGCATCTTCACCTCCCGCGAGCAGGCGGCGGCGCATCTCGGCGAGACCGTCAAGCGGGTCGTGATCTCGGCGCCGTCGGGCGACGCGGACGCCACCTTCGTGATCGGCGTCAACGACGAGGACTTCGACCCCGTGCACCACGTCGTCGTGTCGAACGCCTCGTGCACGACCAACTGCTTCGTGCCGATGGTGAAGGTGATCGACGACGCCTTCGACATCGTGAGCGGGCTCATGACCACGGTGCACGCCTACACCAACGACCAGAACCTTCTGGACCTGCCCCACAAGGACCTGCGGCGGGCGCGGGCGGCCGCCACCAACATCGTGCCGGCCTCGACGGGGGCGGCGAGGGCGACCGGCCTGGTGCTCCAGGCCATGAAGGGCCGCCTCGACGGGACGGCGCTGCGCGTACCGGTGCCGGCGGGCTCCATCACCGACTTCACCGCAGTGGTGAAGGGCAACCCCTCGGTGGCGGAGGTCAACGCGGCGTTCGCCGAGGCCGCGGCGAAGCCGCCCCTGGACAAGGTCCTGGAGTACACCGAGGATCCGATCGTGTCGAGCGACATCGTGGGCTCGCCCGCCTCGTGCACGTTCGACGCCGACCTGACGTTGGTGATGCCGATCAGCGACGAGCTCTCGCTGGTGAAGACGAACGGTTGGTACGACAACGAGTGGGGGTACTCGAACCGCCTGGTGGACCTGACCGTCCTGGTGGGCGGGAAGAGCTGAGCAGGCCCCTGTCCCGGAGCAGGCAGTGACGACCGACCCGCTCCGCGGCATCCCGCTCCTCGGCGACCTACCGCCCCTCGACGGCAAGCGGGTCCTCGTGCGCGTGGACTTCAACGTCCCGCTGCACATCGATGTGCGCGGCAACGCGACGGTGGCCGACGACTTCCGTATCAACGCGGCGCTGCCGACGCTGCGGCGTCTCCTGGAAGAGGGCGCGGAGGTCACTGCGGCGTCGCACCTGGGGCGGCCCTCGGGCGCGCCCGATGCGCGCTGGGAGATGGACCCGGTGCGCGAGCGCCTGGCTGCTCTGTGCCCGGGCGTCGCCCTGACCGAGAACCTGCGCTTCGACCCGGGCGAGAAGGCGAACGACCCCGCGTTCGTGCAGCGGTTGATCAAGGGTTTCGACGCCTACGTGGACGAGGCGTTCGGGGCGGCGCACCGATCCGACGCGTCGATCGTCGGCCCGCCGCAATTCCTGCCGAGCGCAGCCGGCTTGCGCTTCGCCCGGGAGATCGAGGTGTTGGGCGGGATCCTCGAGGCGCCGGCGCGGCCGTTCGTTGCGGTCGTGGGGGGCGCCAAGGTGGCGGACAAGCTCGAGGTGCTCAAGGTCCTCTCCACCAAGGTGGACACGCTGATCGTCGGGGGCGGCATGGCATTCACGTTCCTGGCGGCGCGCGGTCAGCACGTCGGCAATTCGCTCTGTGACGAGACCCACCTCGAGGACTGCCGGGCGCTGCTGGAATCGGGGGTGCACATCCAGCTGCCGACCGACACGAGGGCGCTCGAACCGGGCGGCTCGTTCGGCCCGCTGTCGGAGGGGGAGGGGCACAAGGGGAGCGTGAAGGTCATCGATGGGGACCTGCCGGACGGCTGGACCGGTCTCGACATCGGGCCGGACTCGGCGGCGGCGTTCGCCGAGACGGTGGGCGACGCGGGGACCGTGTTGTGGAACGGCCCGCTGGGGGCGTTCGAGGACCGTCGCTTCGCCGAGGGCACCCGGGTGGTGGCCGAGGCGGTCGCCCACGCCCCGGGCTTCTCGGTCGTCGGTGGCGGCGACAGCGCAAGCGCGCTCGAGGAGCTCGGCCTGAAGGACAAGGTGGGCTACCTGTCGACGGGCGGCGGGGCCTCGCTGTCCTTCATCGAGTCGGACGGGCACCTCCCGGGCATCGATGCCCTGCGCGCGGCCTCGAACGCGCCGAAGGGGTGACGGCCCGGCGCCCGCTGGTCAGCGGGAACTGGAAGATGCACCACGACCACATCGAGGCGCTGCACACCGTGCGCGACCTCGGGCTGCGGCTGAAGGCCGACGACGTCGCCCGGTTGGACGTCTCCGTCCACCCTCCCTTCACCGACCTGCGTACGGTGCAGACGCTGGTGGAGAAGGAGCACCTGCCGCTGGCGCTCGGCGCACAGCACTGCTCGGCTGAGGACGCCGGCGCCTTCACGGGCGAGGTGAGCCCGCGCTTCCTGGCGCGTCTGGGCACGGCCTACGTGATCGTCGGGCACTCGGAGCGGCGCACGCTGTTCGGGATGGACGACGCGACGGTCGCGGCGACGCTGCGCGCGGTCCTCCGTCACGAGATGACGCCGATCGTCTGCGTAGGGGAGAGCGAGGAGCAGCGCGACGCCGGTCGGACCGAGAGCGTGCTCGAGGAGCAGGTGCTGGCGGCACTGAACGGGTTGGCGCCCGAGGTCCTGGCCGTGGTGGTCCTGGCCTACGAGCCCATCTGGGCCATCGGGACCGGGAGGGCGGCGACCGCGATCGACGCGGAGGACGCCTGCGTGTTCATCCGGTCCCTCGTCGGGAAGTTGGGGGGCGACGAGGCGGCGGCGGGCGTACGGATCCAGTACGGCGGCTCCGTGAACGGGGAGAACGCGGCCGATCTGATGGGCGAGCCCGACGTGGACGGCCTGCTGGTGGGGGGTGCCAGCCTGGATGCGGCCAAGTTCACTGACGTCATAAGGGCCAGCGCCGCCTGCTACCGTTCCTAGCCCGAGCAGGCGATTCGCTCGTCCTGGGCTAGTTCGAGCTGGAGGACCATTCCGTTGTTGGCATCCCTGTCCGCAGTCACGTGGGTGTACGTGGTCATCGAGGTGGCCAGCGCGCTCGGGCTGATCTTTCTCATCCTGATGCACAGCGGCAAGGGGGGAGGCCTGTCCGACATGTTCGGGGGCAGCGTGGGGGCGGCCGCGCAGGGCTCAACGGTCGTGGAGCGGAACCTTGACCGCATCACCGTCACGGTCGCCATCATCTTCGCCTTCACGACGGTGACCCTGGATCTCCGGCTGCAGTGACGCGCCGGGGCCGACGCCCCCGGCGCTGGCGCGGGCTGGTCCGGCTGTTCTCAGTTCTCGGCGCCCTGGCCGCACTGGTCTCCGCCTGCGGCAGCCCGGGAGGGGGGAGCACGACGGTCACCTACGTGGGGGTGTCCGGAGGCGCGATCTCCTTCGGGATGACCGGCAGCCCGACCGGATGCAACCCGAACACGCCGTCCGGCGACACGACCGCGACGCAGACGGTTCTGGCGGGTGTCCTCCCCAGCCCCTACGTGGTGCAGGCCAACGGGACGCTGATGGCGAACTCGAACCTGATCGCCTCCGCCGAGCCGCTCAGCCTCAACCCGCTCACCGTGGTCTACACGCTGAACCCCAAGGCGGTCTGGTCCGACGGCGTGCCGATCACGGCGGACGACTTCAAGTACGCGTGGGAACAACAGCGCGGGAACCCCGACGGGACGTCGACCGACGTCGTGAGCGTCGCCGGGTACCGCGACGTTGCGTCGGTGCAAGGGACGGACGGTGGCCACACCGTCACGGTCAAGTTCAAGACGGCCTTCGCGGACTGGCAGTCGCTCTTCGCCAACCTCCTGCCGGCACACGTGATGGAGAGGGTGGGGTGGAACCCGAGCTGTTCCACGGTGAGCCCCAGCATCGACCTGTCCGGCGGGCCGTTCGAGATCGCGTCGGTCTCGGGCTCGGCCATCAAGCTGGTGCAGAACCCGAAGTGGTGGGGGGCACCGGCCAACGCGAAATCCATCACCGTGCACCTGGCCTCGTCGACCGCGCAGCTCACGTCGTGGATGGACAGCGGCTACGTGCAGGTGGCACTGCCGACGACCGTGACGCCGTCGTTCCTGACGGCGATGACCGGGCTCCCCGGGGCGCAGAGCGACGTGGACATGTCGAACACGCTGCTGCAGCTCGACATGGCGAGCTCCCTGGACGCGCCGCTGTCGCCCGACCTGCGGACGGCCATCGCACTGTCCATCAACCGCCAGCAACTGCTGGACCAGCAGGTGGGATGGGCGGTGCCGGGGATCGCGGTGGCGAACAGCCACGTCTACGTCCAGGGACAGCAGGGGTACAAGCCGGCGCCGAACGGCACGGTGCCCACGACGACCATTCCCGTGCCGACGTCGTCGACGTCGACCACGGTGATCGGCGCGGGGGGCAGTGTGAACTTCCCGGTCACCACGGTGCCGACGCAGGCGGCCGCCTTCGTCCAGGCGGCGGGGCTGGTGAAGACCCCGGATTCGCCGTACTACCACTCGGCCTTCGGCGTGCCTTTCACGCTGCACATGGTCGTCGACGAGAGTGACCCGTGGGCGGCGTCGGCCGCGCCGACGATCCGCGCCGACCTGCTGGCGGCAGGTCTCAACACCGACATCGAAACGGCGAGTTCGGAGACAGCGGCAGGGGAGGCGTTGGCGGACGGGTACGCCGACCTGGCGCTGGTGCCGGTGACGTTCAGCCCGTACCTGAGTCAGACGCTGGCCTGGTACACCACACTGCTGGGTATGCCCGGGAAGAACGGGTCGGAGGACTGGACGGCGTACGACAACACCCCGTTCGAGCAGCTGGTCACCATGGCTTCGCAACAGCTCAACGCGGACACGGCGGCGAGCATCTACCAGCAGGCGGACACGCAGCTGTGGGACCAGATGGTGTCGCTGCCCCTGTACGCGGAGCCGGCGGCGCTGGCATGGAGCCGGTCCGTGGGAGGGGTGGTCCAGGAACCCCGCAGCACGAGCCTCCTGTGGTTCGCGCAGTACTGGGCCGTGCGCCAGGCCGAATCGACCAGCAACACGACGCCCTCCCTCCCCGGCCAGTAGCGAGTCGCTCTGTAGGGGCGCGCTACGATCGCTGGACGCTGATTTTTCAGCTGTTCGCCCGTCGGAGTGGCGGAATAGGCAGACGCGCCAGCTTGAGGGGCTGGTGCCCGCAAGGGCGTGGGGGTTCAAGTCCCCCCTCCGACACGCACCTGAGTACACGAGCCAATTGCGTCGTCACTCAGGGCTTTCGCTGATTTCCGAGTCTTGCCGTCGCCCGAATTCCTCGGAACCGACACACCTTTGGTACACGGCCGGGCCTCAATC
>DATHPK010000216.1:0-2530 GCA_035483935.1 Acidimicrobiales bacterium | reverse complement strand
CACGCCGACACCATCAAGGCGGTCCTGGCCGCCGCCGCGGGAATCCCTCTTGATCTGATGCAGCGTCTCGTCGTGTCGCCGTGCTCGGTCTCGGCCGTCCTCTTCACCGGGAGTGGCCCCATGGTCCTCTGCACCAACAACACCGGCGCGCTCGCCGACCTGGTCGTGTCGTGAAGAGGGCGTTGCGATGAGCGAGGACTTCGACTTCGACGCCCCCGACCACTGCACGGTCGGCGTCATCGGCGAGGTGGGGCACCGCCTTTTCCTGTTCTACTGCCGCCAGGGTCTCAACGAGACCACCGTCAAGGTGGAGAAGCAGCAGATCGCCGTGCTGGCCGGCTACCTCGGTCGCATCGTCAAGGAGCTGGGACGCCCCGGCCACCTCCCAGAGGACCTCGAGTTCTACGGCACCGAGGAGTACGAGTGGGTCGTCGGGACCATCGGCGTCTCCTACGACGAGGAGCTCGACCGCATCGTGATCGTCCTCGAGGAGATCGGCTCGGGCGAGGAGGACGAGGAGGACGAGGAGGACGACGACGAGCTCGACGAGGGCGCCCACGTGCTGCGCGTCGCGCTGTCGCGCGAGCAGGCGGCCGCGTTCGCGATCCACGCCACCCGGCTCGTCGAGTCGGGACGGCCCCCGTGCCCCCTTTGTTCGTTGCCCCTGGACCCCTCGGGCCACGACTGCCCGCGCACGAACGGGCACCGTCCACCGGTCACCTGAGCGCGGTGTCCGACGCCCACGTCGAGCACGTTCTCACCGAGGGTGAGATGGAGGTGCACGGTCGCATCGCCGGCAGCTCCAACGCCACGCTGCTCGTCACCTGCCGGCTCGGCGACGACGAGCTGCTGGCGGTGTACAAGCCCCACAAGGGCGAGCGGCCGCTCTGGGACTTCCCCGGCGGGCTCTTCCGCCGCGAGGTCGCGGCGTACCTGCTGTCCGAGGTGCTCGGCTGGGGCCTGGTGCCCGAGACGGTGCTGCGGCCCGAGGGCCCCTTCGGTCCGGGCTCGGTGCAACGCTTCGTGCACGAGGACGGCACGTCGCACTACTTCACGCTGCGTGACGATCCCAAATGGCATCCCGCCCTCATGCAGGTCGGCGCGTTCGACGTGGTCGCCAACAACGCGGACCGCAAGAGCGGCCACGTCCTGTTGGCCGAGGACCGCCTCTGGGCGATCGACAACGGCCTCTGCTTCAACGTGCACGACAAGCTGCGCACGGTGATCTGGGACTTCGGCGGCGTCGCCCTCGAGCGCGCCGTCCAGGAGGACCTGGGCCGCCTGGCCCACGACGGCCCGTCGCCCGCACTGTGCGAACTGCTCGAGCCGTCCGAGGTGGCGGCCACCTGGGACCGCCTCGCCTGGCTCCTCAGCCTGCGCGCCCTGCCCGAGATGCAGGACGACGGCGACTGGCCCCCCTACCCCTGGCCCCTCGTCTGAGCCGGGCCCGGCCCCGGCCCTGGCCCACCCTGGTCACGGGGTTTTCCGTCCCGCCCATGATTCCCGACCAGATACATCGTTAATATTAAACAACGATCATCTATGGGTGGACGGTGAACGGCGACCGTCCCTAGGGAGGCCCACGTGTCGATTGACCCCTACATCGTCGTCGGCAGCGCTGTCGTGGGCTTCCTGGTCGGCATGACCGGCGCGGGCGGCGGGGCGCTCATGACCCCGATGCTCATCCTCTTCTTCAACGTCAAGCCGTCGACCGCGATCTCGAGCGACCTCGTCGCCGCCGTGCTCATGCGCCCCGTCGGCGCCGCCGTGCACATGACGAAGAAGACGGTCAACTACGGGCTCGTCGGCTACATGGTCATCGGGTCGGTGCCCGCCGCGCTGCTTGGGGCGTGGTCACTGCATCTGCTCGGCAACAGCAAGGGCGCCGAGGACCACGTGCAGATCATCCTCGGCGCCGCGCTGCTCGTCGGGGCGGCCGCGATGACCCTGCGGGTGTTCCTCGACAAGCGTTCGGGTCAGAGCCGACTCGGCATCATCAAGGACGTCGCCGTGCGCCCCCTCCCCACCGTCGCCATCGGCGTCATCGGCGGCTTCATCGTCGGCATGACCTCGGTCGGCTCGGGCTCGCTGATGATCGTGCTGCTGCTCTTCCTCTACCCCGTGCTCGGCGCGAACCAGCTCGTCGGCACGGACCTCACCCAGGCCGTGCCCCTGACCCTGGCCGCCGCGCTGGGCGCGCTGGCGTTCGGGCACGTCGAGTTCTCGGTCACCACGTCGATCATCATCGGGAGCGTCCCGGCCGTCCTGGTGGGCGCGCTGATCTCCTCGCGGGCCCCCGACCGCATCATCCGCCCGGTCATCACGTTCGTCATCTTCGCCTCGGGCCTCAAGTACGTCGGCCTCGGCACCAGCGCCCTCGGCTGGACGCTCGGTGCGGTGCTGCTGGCCGGCGCGCTCTACTGGGTCGTCTACGTGCGCCCGCGCCGTGCCGGCGTGACGACCGGCTCCGCCAACCCGCTGCACTACGGGCGGGACGAGGACGACGAGCACCGGCTCGAGTTGGAGAGCG
>DATHPK010000215.1:0-4443 GCA_035483935.1 Acidimicrobiales bacterium | reverse complement strand
ATGGCGACGATGAACCAGCTGCCCGTTCCGTACTCGCCGTAGGCGATCACCGTGACCACGAAGAGGATCAGGAAAACGGCCCCGACGTAGGCGGCGATCCTTCGGAGTGACATCGCTCCCATTCTCGCAGCCCGGTGAGCTCCCGGAGCAGGGCGGGCCCCCTGGAAAGCGAACATACGTTCGACTACGTTGCCAGGCGTGGAACCTCCGCCAGCCGGGCGGGCGACGATCCTGCACGCCGACCTCGATGCGTTCTACGCGTCGGTGGAGCAACTCCTCGAGCCGACATTGCGGAACCGGCCCATCGCCGTCGGCGGCAGCGTCGTGCTCGCGGCCTCGTACGAGGCCAGGAGCTACGGCGTCCGCGGTGGGATGCCGGGGTGGCGGGCCCGCCAGCTCTGCGGCGATCTCCTCTTCGTCGGCGGGCACTTCGAGCGCTACCAACAATTCGGCGACGACGTCGTGTCCGTCTTCCACGACTTCACGCCCCGAGTGGAGCGGGTGTCGATCGACGAGGCGTTCCTCGACGTCGCGGGCGCCGTCCATCTCTTCGGCGCACCGACCGAGATCGCGGCCGCCATCCGCCAGCGCGTGCGCGACGAGATCGGACTCCCGCTGTCGGTCGGCGTGGCCAGCACGAAGCATCTCGCCAAGGTGGCGTCACAGGTGGCCAAACCCGACGGCCTCGTTGCCGTGCCGCCGGGGCACGAGCTCGACTTCCTCGATCCCCTTCCCGTCGGGTTGATCTGGGGCGTCGGAGCCGCGACGGAACGGCGCCTGCACGAGGTCGGCATCTCCACCATCGGGCAGCTGGCCCAGGCGGGGAGCCCGATCCTGGCCAGCCTGCTGGGCGACGCCGCCGGGACCAAGCTGGCCGCGCTCTCGTCGAATCTGGACGGACGGGTGGTGGAGACACCGGCCCTGGCGAAGTCGATGGGAGCGCAAGCGGCACTCGGGCGGCGGAAGCCAACGCCCGAGCTCGTTCGCGAGACGCTCGCCTACCTGGCCGACAGGGTTGCCGGCCGTCTGCGCAGGGCGACGCTGGCCGGCCGGACCGTCACGGTGCGGGTGCGGTTCGCGCACCTGCGCTCGGTGACGCGTTCGGTGACTCTGCCCGACGCGATCTCGACGACCCTGACGCTGACGGAGATTGCCGAGACGCTCGCCCATGCAGCCATCCTCGACAACGAACGGGAACGCGAGATCTCGCTGCTGGCGGTCTCCGTGTCCAACCTGCACCCGGAGCATTCGCTGCAGCTCGAACTCCCCGTCGACGCGCCCGACTGGCGGCGCGAGGCGGGGCAGCGTCCGCGATCGGTCGTCGAAGCCGGGAGATGGGGAGTGGATCGGTCCGTGGACGCGATCCGGGACAAGTTCGGCAGGTCCGCCGTCGGGTACGCCGCGGTCGCCCTTTCCGCCGACGAACGGGTTCCCGAGGAGTTCCGCGAACTGGCCGAGCGTGATCCGGACGGGAGGCGGGGCGGAGAATGAGGGCCGCCGTGTCGGGGCCCGGCGGAGGGACCCGGCCGTTCCGTCAGGAGACGGCGCCGAAGCGGCGGACGCGCCGCTGGAAGTCGATCACCGCCTCGTAGAGGTGGCGCCGGCGCATGTCGGGCCAAAGGGTCTCAGGGAAGACGAGCTCGCTGTAGGCGATCTCCCAAAGCAGGAAGTTCGAGATCCGGGTCTCGCCCGAGGTGCGGATGACGAGGTCGGGATCGGGCATGTCGGGGAAGTACAGGTGGCGCCGGATGGCCTTCTCGTCGATCTTGCTGGCGGAGACGCCCTCGGCGACCAGGGCGCGGACGGCGTCGACGATCTCGGCGCGGCCGCCGTAGTTGAACGCCATCGTCATCACCATGCGCTTGTTGTGCTTCGTGAGCTCGATCGACTCGTCCATGCGCTTGAGCACGCGCCGGGGGACGCGCCAGTCGCGGCGTCCGGCGAAACGGATCTGCACGCCCTTCCCGTGGAGCTTCTCGGCGCGGCGCATCAGCAGCGACTGGTTGAAGTTCATGAGGTAGCGCACCTCGTCGGGCGGGCGCCGCCAGTTCTCGGTCGAGAACGCGTAGAGGGTGATCCACTTGATGCCGATCTCGAGGGCACCGTTGACCACATCGAGGAGGGCGGTCTCCCCGGCGGCGTGTCCCTCCGTGCGGGGCAGCCCCCGCGCACTGGCCCAGCGACCGTTGCCGTCCATGACGCAGGCCACGTGAGTGGGGACCCGGCTGAGGTCGAGTTCGGGTGGGACCGGGTCGGGTTTCTCGGCGACGTTGCCGGGGGCGCCGTGATTGCCTGGGTCGTGGCCGTGCCCCTCGGCGCCCCCCTGCTCCGGGACGGTGGAGGTCACCCGGTGAACCTACCGCGACACCGGCGGCACGTCCGTGACGCGTGGCCGCAGCAGCAGGCCAGCGGGCATGGTGAACTATGCCGTCCCGCCCGGGCGGTCCGGGGGTTGGCGACGAACAAGGAGGAGCTCTCATGGCAGATCAGGCGGCTGGACCGCGTCCCGACGTGACCGAGATGTACGCGGTGCACGGCGTGTTCCGCGACACCCTCGGTGCCGCGCCGCGACTGGTGGGCGACGTCGCCGCCAGCGACGCGGCGCGGCGCGCCCAGATCGCGAACTACTACGACAACGTCTTGTTCTTCCTGGAGGCGCACCACGACGGCGAGGAGGCGCTCATCTTCCCCCGTTTGCGCGAGCGGTGCCCGGACGAGGGGGCTCTGCTCGACAGCTTCGAGGCCGAGCACAAGGAGGCCCTCAGGCTGTTGGGCGATGCCCGGTCAACGCTGGCGGCGTGGCCGGGTGCGGACGGCGACGCGGCGGCGCAGTCGGCGGTCGCCGAGAGCCTCGAGGCGCTGCGGTCGCAGCTCGTGGAGCATCTCGACGGGGAGGAGACGCGGGCGCTGCCGTTGTGCTCCGAGAACATCCTCGTGGAGGAGTGGGGCCAGCTGCCGGGCCATGCACTGGCCGGATTCGGGGGCGACAAGGTCTGGCTGATCCTCGGCCTCATCCGCCAGCGCATGACGCAGGAGCAGCGCGATGCGATGTTGGCGCACATGCCGCCCCCGGCGCGTGACATGTGGACGAGCTTCGGCGAGAACGCGTTCAACGAGCTGTCGGCCGAGATCGTGGTCGAGGTCGGCAGCCGCTGAGGGTCCTGTTCGGACTCCTGTCGGGAGGAGGCGCGCGGTCAGGTCAGGCCAAGCCGCGGGCCTCTTCGACCCGGTGCTTCCAGACGATCGCCACACCGAGGACCACGACGTAGCCCACCAGGACGAACCAATCGCTCGGTGCCAGCGTCTTCCCGCCGACGGCCGCCAGTGCCAGGGCGACCTGGTGGTAGCTGGGCGTCAGGTGCGCGAGGAACTGGAGCGCACCCGGCATCCGATCGACGGGGGTGAAGAGGCCCCCGAAGTAGCCGAGGAGGAACATGAGCCCGGTGACGACGGGGAACGCCGCCTCGGGCGACACCATGAAGCCCACGAAGACGCCGAGGACGACGAACGCCACTGACGTCGCCCAGAGAAGAACGGTGAGCCCGACCCACGAGGCGGCACTCAGGCTGACTCCGCCGAAGGTGGCGCCGACGATCTCGACCAGGACGATCACCGGAAGCACGACGAGCATGCCGGTGGCGATCTTGGTGCCGACGTACGACCACGCCGGCATCGGCGTGATGCGCAGCTGGCGGGCCCAACCCGACGCTCGTTCTATCGACAGCCTGCTCCCGCCGGCGTTGAGCGCGGCCACCAAGGCACCGAAGGAGCACATCGAGACCATGAGGTAGACGCGCCAGGTGACGTTGCCGTCCACCACCTCGCCGGCAGGCCGGTCGCCGAGGAAGAGCAGGTAAAAGATCACGGGGAAGCCGACCGTGATGGTCAGGAACTTCCAGCTGCGCAACAAGCGACCGAGCTCGAAGCGGCCGAAGGCCAGCATCGGGGTCAGGCGACTCGCACGCGCACCAGAGCCCGGAGCGGGGGCTGCGTGCACTTGCGCCTCGAGATCGTCCGAGGCGCGCGGGGGCGGTGCGGCGATCGAAAGGTCGGGCGCGTTCACGTACGGTCCCCGCCCATCTCACGCGCTGACGGCGACCCCGCCCGCGGCGACAGCGCAGCGACGTCGTCGATGGCTCCCTTGTTGCCACCGCCGAGGCAGCTGGTCAGCTCGACGAAAGCCTGCTCCAAGCAGGCCCCCACGACCTCGAGGTCACGGAACGGGACGCCCTGACCCACCAGATCACGGATGGTGGCGTCGGCGTCGAGCGAGTCGATCAAGACACCGCTGCCGCACACCTCGACCTCGGTGACGCCGTCGAGCTCGTCGAGCACCGAGCGGTCGGGGTGGTCGACGACGAAGCGCAGCCGGCGTGTCGCGACCGCGGCCTTGAGCGTTGCGCCGGGCCCGTCGGCCACGACCTTGCCGTGGTTGAGGACCAC
>DATHPK010000214.1:0-6605 GCA_035483935.1 Acidimicrobiales bacterium | reverse complement strand
ACCTGCGCCACCATGTCGCTGATGAGCAGCTCGCGCGGCGCGTCCTCGTCCAGGTACGGCAGGTCGGCCAACGCGTCGGGCACGTCCTCCTTGCCGATCAGCAAGGGCGGGCCGGGCAACTCCTGGTAGGTCGAGGCCCAGAAGGCCAAGGCGGTGGCGAGCTCGAGGCGACGCGGCGGCGTGTCGGCCGCAGCCAACGCGCGGACGGCGTGCGCGGCGCGGATGAGCCCGTGGGTCGCCGCCCCGATTGCGCCGGGAAAGAGGCGCGGGGCCCATTCGCCGACGACCGCGACCGGCGGGCGATCGGCGACCTCCCGCTCGAACAGGGCGAGCCACTCCGCGAAGCGCTCCTCCTGGCCCAGGGCGTGGGGCCAGTCCTCTTCGGAGAGCGGGCGGTCGGCCGGAGGGATCGCCGGCTCCAGCCGCTTCCGATACTGCTCGACCCAGTCCGCGATGGCGTCCTCACGGCCCAGGTGAGCCAGCGCTTCTGCCGCCATCGGTCCGTGGTTCGCCAGTCCGCGCGACCCGTATCGGGGCGCCGTGGCGGCGAAGACCGTCAACGCATCATCGAGGGGAGCCGACTCCACGGCCCCAGTATTGCCAGACCCGGGCTCCGGCGCTCGGGGCGGCGGCCGCTACGATCCGCCCTTTCACGGACAGGAGGTGCGATGGCGACGACGCCACCGCTGCACGGCCTACGGATCATCGAGTGCTCGGCTCTCGGGCCGGCGGCGATCACGTCGTCGCTGGTCGACCTCGGGGCCGATGTGATCAAGGTCGAGCCCCCCGCCGGCGACTACATCCGCGAGATGACCTGGCCGATCGTCGAGGGCGTTTCGCTCATGCACCTGCACCTCAACCGCGGCAAGCGCTCGATCGTGCTCGACCTCCGCACCGAGGCCGGAGCGGCGATCTTGAAGGAGCTGGCGGCCGGGGCGGACGTGGTGATCGAGGCGATGCGGCCCGGGTCGCTGGCCAAGCGCGGCGTCGGGTACGACGACCTGAGGGTCATCAACCCCAAGGTCGTGTTCTGCACGATTTCGGGCTACGGGATGACCGGCCCCTACCGCGACTACCCGAGCCACGGCATCGCCTACGACACCTGGGCCGGCATCGTGAACGTGGCCACCGACGACGAGGGGTTCGCCTACATCCCCGAGCATGTGTCGATCGGCATCAACGCCGGGCCCATCTTCGGCGCACTCGGGATCCTGGCGGCGGTGATCCGGGCCCGTGACACGGGGGACGGGTCCTACATCGACCTGGCCCAGTCGGACGCGGCGGCCGCCTTCGACTGGTACCGCTCCGAGACCTGGCGGGCGTACGAGCGGCCGCAGTCCGAGGTGACGGGGAACAAGTCCGACGACTACGCGCGGCGCGCCCCGGGCACCGCCGGCATGGTCGAGGGTGTGCGCTACCAGATCTACGAGGCGGGGGACGGCGGCTACATCCTCTTCATGGCGTCCGAACAAGCCTTCTGGAAGAACTTCTGCGAGGGTGTGGACCGCATGGATCTCTTCGAGCGGTGGCCGGGCTCGAAATACGCCGACCACGCCCGGGGCAACCGAGAGCTCCAAGCCGAGCTGCGCGACATCTTCCGGACCAAGACGGCGCAGGAGTGGCTCGACTTCGGGGGTGCCGTGAACACGCCCATCGCGCCGGTCAACACGCCCAAGACGCTGCTCGACGACCCGCAGTTCGCCGACCGCCTGCCGCTGCTGCCCCGGTCCGAGGTGGGCGCCGACCAGTTGTTCACGCCGCTGCACTTCGTGGGAGAGGCGCTCCCGCACCCCGCCAAGGCTCCGACCGTCGGCCAACACACCGAGGACGTTTTGCGCAGCGTGCTGGACTACGACGACAATCGGATCGCCGCGGCCCGAGACGGGGGGGCCTTCGGTACCGACGCGTAGGCGGCGCGTCTTGGCGAGAGGATGAAGGCAATGGACAAGGTCCGGCTCGGTGTCGTGGGCGCCGGGAACATCGCGGTCATGAACGTCCGGGGCTACCTGGAAGATCCCCGCTGCGACGTTGTCGCGGTGTGCGACACCGACGAAGAGGTGGGAAAGCGGGCAGCCAAGGAGTGGGGGGCCGAGCGGTTCTACGCCGATCTGAAGGACCTGCTCGCCGATGACGCCGTCGATGCGGTCGAGATCCTGACACCGACCCATCTGCACCACGAACACGTGATCGCGGCGCTCGAGGCGGGCAAGCATGTGTCGGTGCAGAAGCCGGTGGCCAACTCGGTCGACGATGCACTGGAGATGGAGGCGGTGGCGCAGCGCACCGGTCGCGTCCTGCGCATCAGCGAGTGCTTCGTGCACTACCCGCCCCTCGAGCTGGCCAAGAAGCTCGTGGCCGACGGCGCGATCGGCAAGCCGACCTCGCTGCGCATCCGCACGCTCGTCGGACAGACGGACTCCGCCTTCCAGGCCGCGCTCCGCCCGGAGGGGTACGGGTGGCGACTCGACAAGCGCAGCCCCGGCGGGCACCTCTTCGACGACATGGTGCACAAGTACGCAATGGCGCTCTGGCTGCTCGACCTGCCGATCACGTCCGTGCAGGCCGTCGTGCGCCGGCGCGACCTCTTCTTCGAGCCCTGTGCGGTGATCTTCGAGTACGAGGATCCCGAGGTGCTCGGCATGATGGAGGTGCAGTACTCCCCGAACTTCTACATGCGCTCGCAGTACTACGGGGCCGACGAGTTCTTCGAGATCACCGGGGACGAAGGACAGCTGTGGGTCACCCGGGCCACGGGGGAGATGCTGGACCTGGCACCGGTCATGCTGTTCACCGGCACCCAGCAGGAGCTCAAGACGACCGAGTTCAAGGACTTGGACGCCGACTGGGGCGCCGGCTTCGTCCGCTCGTCGCGACACTTCGTCGACGCCCTCCTCCACGGGAAGCCGGCCGCGATGACCGCGGGCGAGGCAACGGACGTCCTGCGGCTCTGCTTCGCCGTCTACGAGGCGGGCCAGACGCGGGCCCCGGTCGACCCGCGCCTCGTGACCGGGACGGTCAGCCCACCCGGTTGGGGCGAGTGGTAGCGCGGCGAGGCGCCCTCACTCCCACGGCGGCTTTCCGACCTCGATGCGCTCCAGCTGCGAGTTGACGGTCCCGAAGCGCTCATCGCGCGCCGTCCACTGACGGCGGGCCTCGGACGCCTCCGCGGTCGTCCGGGCGACGAAGTTCCACCACATGAGGAGCTTCTCGGGAAAGGGCGTACCGCCGAGGAGCAGGGCGCGGGCGGGTTCGCGCAGATCGAGCCGGCATTCGTGGCGCGCCGTGCCGAGGTAGGCCAACACGCCGGGTTCGACCACCTGGTCGTCGACGCGCAGGCTTCCTTCGAGGACGATCAGCGCGTGCTCGTAGTCGTGGCGCAGCGCCAGCAGCGCGCCCGGGGCGCAGAGTGCCAACTCGACCCCCACGTGGTCGGTATCCCGCCGCGCCGGCGATGCGGTCC
The DNA here is from genome assembly GCA_035483935.1 of Acidimicrobiales bacterium. Lineage (GTDB taxonomy): Bacteria > Actinomycetota > Acidimicrobiia > Acidimicrobiales > RAAP-2 > Bog-473. The sequence continues at coordinate 3,145 of DATHPK010000214.1, read as the reverse complement.
CGTCGTAGTCGCCGACGAGGATCGTGCCCTCTCCCCCGTCGAGCGCCACGCGCGGCAGTTCGTCGTGATGCTCGAAGGCCGCCGGGCCGTTGCGCGTCGCCTCGGGCTGCGCCACCCACAGTTGGATCCCGTGCAACCTCCGCGCGCGCCCGGGATCCTCTTCGGCGTGGGCCACCCCGTGCCCCGCCGTCATGAGATTGAGCTGTCCGGGCCGGATCAACTGCTCCGACCCCAGGCTGTCGAGGTGGAGCATCTCGCCCTCGAGCAGCCATGTCACCGTCTGCAGACCCAGGTGCGGGTGCGGGCCGATGCCGAGCAGGCCCGCGGCGTCAGAGGCAACCGGGCCCATGTGGTCGGCGAAGCACCAGGCGCCGACCGTCTTGCGGGGCCGGTGCGGGAGGACCCGGCGCACCGGGAGTGACCCGACCCGGGCGATACGCCCGGGCTCGAGGACGACGACCGCGGCACCCGTCCGCTCCTGCCCGTCGGCCGTCGCCGCAACGTCCTCGGTCGTGACGGGACCGCTCATGGAGTCCCTTCTACACCCCTAAGGTGACCGACGAAGCGCGACGACCCGGGAGGACCGGCCATGACCGACCACAGCGACACCGTGCAGGTCGTCGACGTCCCCGCGGAAGACCGGTTCGTGGTCAAGGCCGAGGGGATGGAGGCCGAGCTCGTCTACCGGGTGAGCGGCAACCAGATCTTCCTGCTCCACACCGAGGTGCCCGAGGCCCTGGGCGGCCGCGGCATCGCCGGCCAGCTCGTGCGGGCGAGCATCCGCCGCGCCGAGTCCGACCACCTCACCGTCGTCCCCTGGTGCCCGTACGCGCGCCGCTGGCTGAAGGAACACCCCGACGAGGCCGGTGGGGTCCACGTCGACTTCACGATCCCGCCGCCTGCGGAGGGGTGAGCGCGGCTCAAAACCGCTGCACCCGCAGTCCGTCCTGACTCAGGTGGATGGGTATCATGTGCAGCGCGGGGTCGGCGGCCACCAACGCGCGCTCGAGGTCCCGACGCCGCTCCGGGTCCGGTCCGCAGAGAATGCTGACACTGCCGCCCTCGCCGCCGGCACCGTTGATCTTCCATCCGGACGCGCCACGGGACGCGGCGAGGTCGATGACCGCCTGTGCCTGCGCGCTCACCAGGTCGCCGTGCAGGCGGCGTTGGGCGTCGGTGTTCCTGGTCATGGCGCGGCCCAAACGCTCGAGGTCGCCGGCAAGCACGGCGTCGCGCGCCATCTCGGCACAGGCACGCAGCTCTTCCAGCTCGGGGGAGTCGGTCCCGGCGCTCACCAGATGGTCGATCACGCGCTCGTGCACGTCGGACGATCGGTGGGCCCGTCCCAGATAGACGAGCAGCAGCCGCCGTTCGAGCTCGTGCCGCACGGGCGGGCGCGCCGTGACGGCTGTCCGGGTGGCCTCGGGGTACCGGTCGATCTCTACGAAGTTGACGGCACCGAAGGCTGCGCACAGCTGGTCCTGGACGCCCGACTGGAGACCGAGCCGGTCGACTTCGATGCGATGGGCGGCCCGCGCCACCGCGTGGAGGCTGCGGGGATGCGGCGTGAGTGCGTCGAGGGCGCCGATGAGGGCCACGGCGACAGAGGCCGACGTTCCCGTCGAGCATCCAGCCGGGATGGCGGAGACGACGCGGACCTCGAGTCCGAGGTCGTGGGGCATCCCGGTGTCGTCGATGACGGCCTCGAGCAAGGGATGCCGACCCGGGGCCTGTCCGCGCTCGTAGCCGTAGAGGTCGCCGAAGTTGGCGACGTCGAGGGTGATGCGGTGTGGGAGCGCGCCGAGGGGGCTGACGCGCACGCGGACATCGACCCGGGGTGACACGGCGATGTTGAAGACCTTTCCGTGGCCGGCGAACCACGTGTCCGTCCAGCCGCCCACGTCGCAGATGCGGATCGGGGCCGAAGCCGTCACCACGTCCCCGGGAGCGGGTCGCTCGCCCGGGTCGTTGAGGGCGCCGTGCATCTCGCCGCGGCCTAGTGCTGGCCGAAGAACTCGATCAGGTGGCGGGCGACCTCGTCGACATGCGTCACGATGCCGATGTGTCCCGAGCCATTGACCTCGCGGTAGCTACAGCCCGGAATGGCTTCGGCGGCCGCCCGGGCGTACCGCGGCGGCGAGTCGACGTCGTGCTCGAACGCGAGCACGAGGCACGGGACGCGCACCTCGGGCCAGCGGGTGGTGCGGACCGGGTCGGTCGACCAGGTCAACGCCGCCTCGTACTGGCCGAGCCGTCCCGGGTTGGGCCACACCGGCATGTCCGCGATCAGTGACAGCCACGTGCTGACGACCTCGGAGTCCTGGATGTCCGACGTCGGCAGGTACCGCAGCGTCTCTGTCGCGTAGAAGAGCGGCGGCAGGTCGTAGTCGAGGGCCGCCAGGTCGCGCTCGACCGTCGTGATCGCCACCTCCCACGCGGTCGGCTGGTTGGCGCTCCCCATGAGGGCGGCGGCACGTACCCGTTCGGGGTGGTCGAGAACGAGGGTCTCGGCGATCCACCCGCCCATCGAGTGGCCGGCGATGCGGACCGGGGTGTCCCATCCGAGGTGATCGAGCAACGCGACGGCGTCCGCCGTCATCATGTCGACGCTGTAGGGCGCTGGTGGCGAGGACGAGGGGGCGACGCCCCGGTTGTCGAACGTGGCGACGCAATAGCCGGCCGAGACGAGGGACGGGACCAGCCCGAGGTGCCATGCGATCGCGGGCTGGCCGCAGCCTGCGACCAGCAAGAGCGGGTCACCCTCCCCTGTCACTTCGTAACTCAACGTCGCGCCGTTGACTCCGACCTCAGGAATGGAGCACCTCCGACAAGAGCTTCGGCGCCACGTTGCGCCCGGTGAGGATGGCGACCGTCTCCCCGCCGTTGGGGTCGGGTGTCACGACACCACTCCGCAGGGCGGCGACGCCGACCGCGCCGGCACCCTCGAGGACGAAGCCGATCTTGTGGGCCGCGAAGGCCATGGCCGAGCGGATGTCCGCCTCGCTCACCGTGAGCACCTGCACACCGTGCGCCAACGCGATCCCGACCGTGACCGCGCCCGGCTCGAGGTTGCCGGCGAGGCCGTCCGCGACCGTGGGCTCCACGTTGATCGGCACGATGGCGCCCGCGGCGAGCGCGGTGCTCA
>DATHPK010000213.1:0-4600 GCA_035483935.1 Acidimicrobiales bacterium | reverse complement strand
ACACGGGCCGCAGCCGCAACGACCAGGTCGCCACGGATCTGCGCCTGTGGTGCCGGCGCACGCTGATTGCGGTGGCCGAGCAGATCGTGGCGCTGCAGGAGGCGCTGGCCCAACGCGCCCGTGAGGCGGGTGATGTCTATCTGCCGGGCTACACACACATGCAGCGGGCCCAGCCGGTGCTGCTGGCCCACCACTTGTTCGCCCACGGCTGGGCGCTGGCCCGTGACGTCGACCGGCTGGTGACAACCGTCGACCGGCTCAACACGTCCCCCTTGGGTGCGGGCGCTCTTGCGGGTTCGTCGCTACCCCTGGACCCCGACTATGTCGCCGCCGAGCTGGGATTCCACGGCCGCTTCGAGAACTCGCTGGACGCTGTCTCGGACCGCGACTTCGTGGCCGAGGCGCTCTTCGATCTGGCCCTGCTGGGCGTGCACCTGTCTCGGATGGGCGAGGAGATCGTCCTGTGGTCGACCGAGGAGTTCGGCTTCTGCACCCTCGACGACGCCTACGCGACGGGCAGCTCGATGCTGCCGCAGAAGAAGAACCCCGACGTGGCCGAGCTGGCGCGGGGCAAGACGGGCCGGCTGCTGGGACATCTGACTGCGGTGCTCGTGACGCTGAAGGGCCTGCCGCTCGCCTACAACCGCGACCTGCAGGAGGACAAGGAGCCGCTGTTCGACTCCGTGCGGCAGGTGGGCATGGCGCTGGCGGCGTTGCGCGGCGTCTACGAGACGGCGACGTGGAACGAGGACCGCATGCGGGCGGCGGCAGACGGGCCGGCCGGTTCGGCGATCGACCTGGCGGAGATGCTCGTCGAGCAGGGCCTGCCTTTCCGCCAGGCCCACGCGCTCGTGGGCGGATTGGTGCGGGAGTCGCTGGAGCGCCACGTGCCTCTCGTCGAGCTCGTGGCCGCCCATCCCGAATTGGGCGAGGCCGCCGTGGAGCTGCTCGAGCCCGGCGTGGCCGTGACCCGGCGGCGGACGCCGGGCGGCGCGGGGCCCGGACCGGTCGCCGAGCAGTCCGAGCGATTCGCCCGGCGACTCGAGGTGGACCGGACGCGACTGGCGCAGTGGCGTCCGGCGGCCCCGACGTCCTCCTCTTCGTGACTCGATTTCTGACACGGCGCTGATCGGCGGTCCGGGTCCTGGCACCTCGCCGGCTGTCCCGTGGCCCTGACGCCCGTTGCGGGGGCGCGGATGTGAACGGCGCAGAATTGTCGGTTACGCGGAGACACATGGGTTTAGCCTGGCCCCTAGGTGAACGGAACATGAAGAACCATCCGGTCCGGTTGCATCGGCCGCAGAGCGGAATAGGTTGGACGAAGAGTTCAGTCGGGGGAAGAGTTCATTCGACTACGGGCAACAGGCATCGACGCCGAATCGAGCTGACGCCGCCACGCAGGACTGCGACATGCGTGGGGTGGAGGAGCTGCACCGCCGGGAGCTGGGATCAGTTCCGAGGACAGGCGACACATAGAGGAGCCACATGCAGCGAATGACCGGCATCGACCCGATGTTCATCTACTCCGACACGCCGGAGACGCCGATGGAGATCGCGTACGCGTGCATTTTCGACCCGTCCTCGGCGCCGAACGGCTACGCGTTCGAACACGTGCGGTCGCACCTCGAGGAGCGGATCCCCACCTTGCCGTCGTTCCGGCGCCGCCTCATGACGGTGCCGCTCGGCCTGGACCACCCCCGGTGGGTGGACGACCCCGAGTTCGACATCGCCAACCATCTGCACCGGGCGGCACTGCCGGCCCCGGGCGGGCCCGAGGAGTTCAGGGCGATGGTCGCGGCCGTGATGGGCCGGCCGCTCACTCCCGCGCAGCCGCCGTGGGAGATGCACGTGATCGAGGGCGTGGCCGACGGCAGAGTCGGCCTCATCGCGAAGGTGCACCACTCCGTGGTCGACGGTGTCGCCGGCGCCCAGCTGCTCGCCCAGCTTCTCGACCTCAGTGCGGAGGGGCGGGCGGTGAGCGAGACGTGCCCGCCCTGGCTGCCGCCCCGACTGCCGTCACAGACCCGCATGGTGACCGAAGCGTTGCCCAGTGTGGTGCAGAGCCCGCTGCGCCTGTTGCGCGCGGCCCGCGAGGTGGGCAGCACCTCTCTGCGCCTGGCCCGGCGCGCGCTGGACAAGGCGGCGGGACCGATCTCCATCCCGCTCGGGGCGCCCGACACGTTCGAGTCCCCGGTGTGCGCACAGCGGGCGGTCTCGTTCGCAGAGCTCGACCTGACCCAGGTGCGGACGCTCAAGGACCGCTACGGCTCGACGATCAACGACGTCGTGCTCGCCGTGTGCTCGGGTGCGCTGCGGACGCACCTCACGGCCAACGGCCAGGGCACGCAACAGCCCCTGGTGGCGATCGTCCCCGTTTCCGTCCGGGCCGACGAGCACGACGATTTCGGCAACCACCTCTCGGCCATGTTCGTCCCCCTGTCGAACGACCTGCAGACCCCGCTCGAGCGGCTGCGCACCGTGAGCGAGGCCAGTACGTCGTGCAAGGGACAAGAGCGTGCGGTGGGCTTCGGTCCGATGGCGACGCTGCTCGCCGATGCGATGCCACCGGTGATCGCGAGGCCGGTGATCCAGCTCGGAGTCCGATCGGGCATCTTGCGCAAGCTGCGGGCCGGCAACCTGATGGTGTCGAACGTTCCGGGTCCGTCGTTCCCGCTGTACTTCGCGGGGATGGAGCTCTGTGAGGTGTACCCGCTCGGGCCGGTGGTGGACGGTGTTGCGCTGAACGTGACGGTGCAGAGCTATCGCGAGTCGCTCTTCGTCGGCATCAATGCGTGCGCGACGACCGTGCCGGAGCTGCCCTCACTGTCGGCGGCCATGGTCGACGAGCTGGATCTGCTGAGCAGCATGGCGGGGCGTACCCGGCGGCAGAACACGGCGGCGTCGGTCCGGCATCATCGCCGGCCCGGTGCCGTAGGGCACGGGCCGCTGCCCGCCTCGGCGGGGGCGGGAGGCGCCGACCCGGGCGCCTGATCGGAGCGCGCCGGGCCGATCCTGCGGTCCGGTAGGCGTCCGTCGCCGTCGGATGGCGGCGTGTCGTCCGCTTGGGCCAGGGTGGCCCTGTGCAGCGAGCGGACCTGGATGGCAACCCGGTCAAGGTGGCCCCGTGGCTGCTGAACAAACTCCTGGTGTCGGGGTCGCGGGTGGGACGGATCGTCGAGGTCGAGGCGTACCACGGGGCGAACGACGCCGCCTCGCACGCGTACCGTGGGGAGACGCCGCGGACGTCGGTGATGTTCGGGCCGCCGGGCTTCCTCTACGTGTACTTCACCTACGGCATGCACTGGTGCGCCAACGTCGTCTGCGGGCCGGATGGCGAGGCCGCCGCAGTGTTGATCCGGGCGCTCGCGCCGGTGACGGGACTCGAGGAGATGCGGGCCGCCCGGCCCAAGGCCCGGACCGACCGTGATTTGTGTAGCGGCCCCGCCAAGCTCTGCCAGGCGTTGGGGATCGAGGGGGCGGACAACGGCACCGACCTGCTGGGGCGTTCGGGCGGCGTCCGGCTGCGGGACGACGGGACGCCGCCGCCGAAACGTCCGGCGCGCGGGAAGCGGATCGGCATCAAAGAGGCAACCGAGCGCCGCTGGCGCTTCTGGATCGACGGGGACCCGAACGTCTCCCGACCCTGAGGTGGCCCTGGACGCCGGTCTTGAAATGGGCGGATGGGGAGTCGGAGGTCCGGGATCGGGCCGAGAGTGGGCTGAACCGGACGTTTTATGGACGAAACGTCATGTCCATGTCACGGCGATGCAACAGCGGCGGCGCAAAATGTCGGCGAGGCACGGAAGTGCCATGCGGTAGGTCGAGGTGGACCACAGGCAGCGCACGCTCTCTAGGCGGCTCTGATTGGCGCAGGGTGGGAGCGGAAAGTCTGTTGTGCCCCGGACACCGGGTGGCGTGCGGAGGGCCGGAGTGGCTCACCGCACGCCACCAAGGGTGTCGGCGTGCTCGGCGGATCGGCGGGCGGTGGCGGAAATACCTGGTCAGTGCTGGGAGTCATCCGCGGGTCCGGACGAAGGAGCCGGTACCATCGGGGCGCGCGGTCGGCCGGGGTGGCGCCCCGGGTGGTTATTTTCGTGCCCAAACGCGTTGACCCTGGCGTGCGCACCTGATAAGGTGACACGCCCGCCGGGTAGGCCCCCCAAGGTCTTCCGGCGCCCGAAGGAGACTTTCCGGCACTCGCAGCACGTCTGGAACAGTCCTTTGGGAAACCCGGCACCAACTCCGGCTTAGTCGGTGTGTGCCCGGTCGCTCCTTGAAAACGAAATAGTGAGAGCCAAAAGCCAGTGCGGGCAATCCTCTCTGTTCCCGGTTCGCCGGAAATGGGAAGGGTTGACTGTCAAATAAAGAAGTAAGCAGGCTTTGGAATCTTGTAAAGGATTTCTGGCCTGTTGTTGCCATGTATCGAGTCAGAACATGGCGACTCTCTGATTCTTGGTCGGTCGAATTGCCTCATTTGAGGTCGCTTGGCCGGCCGCGAGTCTCGATGGAGAGTTTGATCCTGGCTCAGGACGAACGCTGGCGGCGTGCCTAACACATGCAAGTCGAACGCGCTCCATTCGGTAGCAATACTGATGAAGAG
>DATHPK010000212.1:0-6433 GCA_035483935.1 Acidimicrobiales bacterium | reverse complement strand
GCAACGGTCAGCAGCGACAGTGCGGCGGGCGCCATGACCGCGGCGAAGGCGCCCTGCAGTGCGCGGGCGCTGAAGAGCATGGCGGAGTTCTGGGCCAGGCCGCCCAGTGCTGAGGCCGCTGCGAAGCCGATCAGGCCCACGATGAACATGCGCTTGCGGCCGAAGTAGTCGGCGATCCTCCCGCCGAGCAGCAGCAGCCCGGCGAAGGCCAGCGTGTACGCGGTCAGCATCCACTGGCGGTTGGCCGTCGAGATGTGCAGGGCCCGCTGGGCGGAGGGCAGGGCGATGATGACGACGGAGGCGTCGAGCACCACCATCAGCTGCGCCACGGCGATGATGGCCAGGGCGCGGAAGCGATTGGGGTCACCGGCGGCGGCGACGCCGTCGCCTGCCCGTGCGTTGGGTGCGTCGAGGGTGGTGGTCATTTGGGTCTCCCGTCTCATGTGGCCCGGTTGTCCTCGTGTTCTGCGGCGGTGACCTGCGCTTCGACTTCCGTCCGTTCCCGCCCCGCCGCCCTTTCTCTCGTGAGAGGCTGGACTCGGTGGCTTGAACGTCCTACAATCGGAATCGGAGTTCAGGTTCCACTTAGACTATACGGAACCATCGTTCCGTTTGTCAACCCATGAAAGAAGGGAGATTCGTGGGACCGAAGTCGAACCTACCGGGGGGCTGTGACGAGCCGGGCGTCGAGGACCGCCCGTTGCGGGCCGACGCCCTGCGCAACCGCGGCCGCATCCTCGAGGCGGCCGAGGTGGTCTTCGCCTCCGAGGGCATCGAGGCCCCCGTCGACGTGATCGCCGAGAAGGCCGGCGTCGGCGTGGGCACGCTCTACCGTCACTTCCCCACCAAGGAGAAGCTCTGCGAGGCGATCCTCATCGACCGCCTGCGCGGCCTCACCGAGGACGCCCGCGCCCAGGCCGACGCCGCGGATCCCGCCGCCGCGTTCTTCGGCTTCCTGGAGCACTTCGTCGAACTGGGCGCGTCCAAGCGCGACCTCATCGCCGCCGTCATGGGTGCCGGGTTGGACTTCGAGGAGGCGGCCGCCGATGTCAAAGAAGACCTGCGCGAGGCGGTCGGCGTCCTGATGCGCCGGGCCCAAGAGGCCGGAGCCGTTCGCGCCGACGTCACCCCCGCCGCCGTCGTCAGCCTCATTGGCGCGACGTGCCAGGCCGCCGGGCACACGGACGACGCGCCGTCCATCGATCTGCTCGCGATCGTCTGCGACGGCCTGCGCGCTCAGGGCTCCACTTAAACCGTCGCGCGGGCTCCCGAGTCAGCCCAGGATCGGGCTGGAGAGGGCGAGGCCGCCGTCGCACTCGACCACCTGTCCGGTGACCCACTCCATGCCGTGCACGGCGAGGGTCACTTGCGCGATGTCCTCTGCCTCACCCACCCGGCCCAGCGGTGTCTTCTTGGCCACGCCGGCCAGCCACGGCGAGTCGTTGCCGGCGACGAGCGCGTCCGGACCGAGCATCGGCGTGCGCGTCACACCCGGCGCGACCGCATTGACACGCAGCCCGTCGGGCCCCCATTCGGCCGCGGCCACCCGGACCAGCATGGAGAGGGCGGCCTTCGACGCGCAGTACACACCCATGCCGCGGTCGACCAACCGCGCGCTGATGCTCGACACTGCGACGAACGAGCCGGTCCGGTTCTCGGCCAGCAGCACGCGTGCCCAGCCCCGCAGGCACAACCACGGCCCACGGGTGTTGACCGCCAGCACGCGGTCGAACTCGTCCGGCGACACGTCGACGAGGAGGCCTCCGTGCCCCACTCCGGCGGTGACCGTGACCCAGTCGGGGACCCCCCAATTCCGCCGCGTCTCGTCCACCGCCCTCTCGACGGCATCCGGGTCGCGCACGTCGCACCTGAGGTCCGGTTCGCCGGCGGCGTCCCACGTCACGACCCGGGTGCCTTGCGCCCGGTACGCCGCGACGAGCGCCGCTCCGATGCCGGAGTGGCCCCCGATCACCAGGGCCAGCCCCTCAGCGTCGTGTTCCATATGCCTCCCTTCGACGGCCGGCTCGGACTCGCGTCGGGGTCGGCTCGGGGCCAGACCGTACCCGGCCGACGGTGGCAAACTCTGGGCCTCGTGCGCCCACCCCGGAGGCCCAGTGGCGAAGTTGCACCAGACAGCGATCACGACTGAGCAGTGAGCCAATTGGGCGCAACAGGGGCGTCGCACTGGAGGGTCGGCATCATCGGCGCCGGTCCCGGTGGGCTCGGCCTCGCCATCCGGTTGGCGCAGGCGGGTAACCGAGACTTCGTCCTCTTCGAGGCCTCGGAGGGCGTCGGCGGCACGTGGCGCTGGAACACCTACCCCGGAGCCGCGTGCGACGTGCCGTCGCATCTCTACTCGTATTCGTTCGCGCTCAAGGCGAACTGGACGAAGACGTACGCCAACCAACCCGAGATCCTCGAATACTTCGAGGAGTGCACCGATCGCTTCGGCATCCGGCCACATCTGCGCCCGCACACCCGGATCAGGTCGGCCACGTGGGACGAGACGGCGTCCCGATGGCATCTCGTCGACGCAGACGGCAGGGAGTACTCCTGCGAGGTGCTCGTGAGCGCCATCGGGACCTTCACCACGCCCAAGTACCCCGAGATCGAGGGCCTCGACGACTTCGCCGGCCCGAGGTTTCACTCCGCGCGCTGGGAGCACCAGCACGACCTCGCCGGGAAGCGGGTCGCGGTCATCGGAACCGGTGCCAGCGCCGCGCAGATCATCCCCGAGGTGGCCAAGATCGCCGACCAGGTCGACGTCTACCAGCGGACGCCGCAGTGGATCCTGCCCCGCTCGGACAAGCCGTTCAGCGAAGACGACAAGCAGCGCTTCGCCCGGAGCAAGCGCGCGGCCAAGAAGCACCGCGACGAGATCTACTGGACCTTCGAGAACACGATTGCCTTCCGCTACGAGGATGGCGCCGCCGACGGGCTGAAGGCGTTGGCACTCAGTCACATCGACTACCGGATCAAGGACGATGAGCTCAAGGCCAAGCTGACCCCGGACTATCCGTTCGGCTGCAAGCGGACCCTGATCTGCAGCGACTTCTACAAGGCCTTGGTGCGCGACGACGTCGAGCTGGTCACGGACGGGATTCATCACGTCACGACGGCCGGCGTCGTCACTGTCGACGGCAAGGAACGTCCGGCGGACGTCATCGTGTTGGCCACCGGATTCAAGGCCACGGAGTATCTCGAGGGCATCGACGTGGTGGGCCGCGACGGCCGGCGGTTGCACGACGACTGGGCGAAGGCCGAAGTCGCGCACGCGTACAAGGGGCTCACCGTCTCGGGGTACCCGAACTTCTTCATGATGTACGGGCCCAACACCAACCAGGGCGGGAACTCGATCATCATCATCCTGGAGGCACAGGCCGGCTACATCATGAGTGCGCTGAGCGCGATGCGCCGCCACCGGGTGAAGGCGGTGGACGTGCGCCGGGAGGTGATGGACGCCTACAACAAGGACCTGGCCGAGGCGCTGGGCGGCACCTTGTGGCACGACGGGTGCGACAGCTATTTCAAGAACGCCGCCGGGAAGATCGCCACCCAGTTGCCGCAGACGTCGAGGTGGTACGCCGACCAGACGAAGCAATTCGACATGAAGGAGTACGAACAGACATGAAAGCCGCCGTTTACTACGAGACCGGAGCACCCGACGTCTTCCGCTACGAGGAGGTGGCCGACCCGGTGGCCGGGGCGGACGACATCCTGATCGACGTCGAGGCGGTGAGCATCGAGGGTGGCGACACCCTCAGTCGCCTCGGCGGCGACATGGCCCGGGTGCCGCACATCGTCGGGTACCAGGCCGCCGGCACCGTTGCAGACGTGGGGAAGGACGTGCAGGGCTTTGTGGTCGGCGATCGCGCCGTGACCGTCGGCCTGGACGGCTCCCACGCCGAGCGACGCGCCGTGCCCGCCGGCTTCGCCTGGAAGATTCCCGACGGTGTCAGCACCGACGACGCGGCCGCCGTGCCGGTGCCGTTCGGGACGGCTGACGACTGCCTCTTCGAGTTCGGCCGGTTGCAGGCCGGTGAGACGGCGCTGATCCATGCGGGAGCCGGAGGCGTCGGCGTCGCCGCGATCCAGTTGGCCAAGCGGGCGGGGGCGCGCGTGCTGTCGACCGCATCGAGCGACGAGCGCCTCGAGCGGCTCAAGGAACTCGGACTCGACGAGGGCATCAACTACCGCACCCACGACTTCGTGGCCGAGGCGCGGCGGCTCACCGACGGTCGCGGCGTGGACGTCGTGGTGGACTCGGTGGGCGCCACGACGCTGCAGGGGAGCATCAACGCGCTGGCGTACCGCGGCCGCTGCGTCTCGGTCGGTGATGCGGGCCGCGACCGCGCCGAGATGCTCGACATCTCGAACATGCGCCCGAACAACCAGACGTTCTCGGGCTACTTCATGGGTGCCGAGCTGCTCCTGGCGCACGAGCGGGTGCACGGCATGATCGCCGGGCACCTCGATGCGATCGCCCGCGGCGAGCTGAAGGTGGTCATCGACCGCACCTTCCCGCTCTCCGACGCCGCCGGGGCACACGCGTACATCGAGAGCCGCCAGGCCTTCGGCCGGGTCCTGCTCGTCCCCTGAGGCCCCCTTCCTAGGGAGTTTCTCGAAAAACCGCTGGTCAGACACCACTTGCAATTTGCACATAACGCGTTAGTCTTGACTAACATGTTGAGCGGTGACGGAAACCGAGACGCCGACGAGCCTCGATCTCTTCGTGGTGCTGGGCGAGCCCAATCGGCGGCGCCTGCTCGAGCTGCTGCGAGGCGGCGAGATGACGGTCACCGAGCTCGCCGCACACTTCACGGTCACCCGTCCCGCGATCTCGCAACACCTCGGTGTGCTCGCCGCGGCCGGCTTGGTGGAGGTCCGGCGGGACGGCCGGTTCCGCCGCTACCGGGTCCGCCCCGACGGGATGGCCGCATTGCGCAGCAGCCTCGACGTGTTCTGGACCACAGAACTGGAGGACCTCGCGTCGAGCCGGCCATTGACAGGTTCAGAAACGAAAGGAAACCACGATGACGATTGAGAAGACGGTGCTGGTCCCGCTCGACGCGAACGAGACCTTCGCGTTGTTGACGGAACCCGAACGCCTGCGGCGCTGGCAGCTCGTCTCGGCGCGCATGGACCTGCGGGCGGGCGGCGACTTCCGCTGGACGGTGGTGCCGGGCGCCAACGCTTCAGGAACCTTCGAGGAGGTCGAGCCGGGCAAGCGTCTCGTCTACACGTGGGGTTGGGAGACGGAGCGGACCGAGATGGGGCCCGAGCCGGGCGCCTCCACGATCACGATCACGCTCGAGCCCGCCGAGGGCGGCACCACGGTGCGGCTCGTGCACGAGGGGCTCACGCCGGAACAGGACGAGGCGCACTCACACGGGTGGGACCACTTCATGGGCCGGCTGGTCGCCGCGGCGAAGGACGGGAGCGCGGAGCTCGACCCGATGCTGCAGCGTCCCGCGGAGAGTTGGGACCCGCTCACCTCGGCCGAGGCGTCGTTGGCCGTGTGCGAGTACGTACTGGCGCAGATGGGCCCCGGCGACGGGAAGGCGCAGACGCCGTGCAGCGAGTACGACGTGGACCAGCTGGCCGAGCATCTCTGCGGCTCGCTCGTCTCGCTCGGCGGGTGTGTCGGCGTGCAGGCGGCAGCCGACATGGACGCCACGCTCGAGGTGCGCGTCGCGGACCTGGGCCAGAAGGTGCTCGAAGGGTGGAGGCGGCACGGGCTCGAGGGCGAGGTGACGCTCGGGCCGGGGCCGTTCCCGGCGGAGACAGCCTGCGGCATCTTGTCGATGGAGTTCCTCGTCCACGCGTGGGACTTCGCGCGAGCGACCGGACATACCGTGCCGGCCAACGACGGGCTCTCGACCTACGTGCTCGGCCTCGCGCACGGGCTGATCCGGCCGTCGTTCCGTGGCGAGGGCCAGGGGTTCGGCGCAGAGCTCCCGGCCGGCGCTGGCTCCAGGCCGATGGAGCAGCTGCTCGCGTTCACGGGCCGCCAGCCCTGAGGCGTGCGGCATCGGACGTGAACAAAGAACACAACGAACAAGCGAAAGGACAAGCCAATGACTCAGACAGAAGAGACAGCAATGAAAGCAAGCGACTACGAGAAGGCGGTGATCGTGCATGCCAGCCCGGACGCGGTCTTCGACGCGCTCATCACGACGTCGGGACTCACGGCCTGGTGGTCCCCGGTGACGGGGTCCGGCGAAGCCGGTGGCGAGCTCCGCTTCGCGATGAACGCGCCCGAGCCGTGCGTGATGCGGGTCGACGTGGCGTCGCGGCCGGCACTGGTGCAGTGGACCTGCATCTCTTGCGACTTCATGCCGGACTGGGTGGGCACGCGCCCGACGTACACGATCATCCCGCTCGACGACGGCACCACCGAGCTCCGGTTCCGCCACATCGGCCTCACGTCCGA
>DATHPK010000211.1:0-6538 GCA_035483935.1 Acidimicrobiales bacterium | reverse complement strand
CTTCCCCACGCTCACGGTCGACGAAAACCTGCGGCTCGGCACGTGGATGGTGCGCAAGGACCAACGCATGGTTTCGGAGGCCAAGGAACGTGTCCTCGACCTCTTCCCGATACTGCGCCAGCGTGCCCACCAGCAGGCAGGGAACCTCTCGGGCGGCGAGCAGCAGATGCTCTCGCTGTCGATGGCGCTCATGGTGACACCGAAAGTCCTCATGATCGACGAGCTCTCGCTCGGGCTGGCGCCGACGATCGTCAGCCAGCTGCTGCAGGTGGTGAAGCGCCTGCACGAGTCAGGCACCACGATCGTCGTGGTGGAGCAATCGGTGAACGTCGCGTTGGAACTCGCCGAGCGCGCTGTCTTCCTCGAGAAGGGCGAGGTGCGCTTCAGCGGACGCACGGTCGACCTCCTCGAGCGCCCCGACATCCTGCGCTCGGTGTTCATCGCCGGCGCCGGCTCGGTCGAGGGCACCGTGGTGACACCCGACGCCGGGCCCACCGATCACCACGAGCAGACGAACGCATCTTCGGCCCTGCTCGTGGCGGACCCGAACAAGCGCATTCCTCCCTCGGCCGAGGCGCCGTCCATTCTCGAGTGCAACGGAGTGCGCAAGAGTTTCGGGGGCATCGCAGCGATCCAGGACATCAGCTTGAACCTGCGCGACGGCGAGATCCTCGGGCTCATCGGGCACAACGGCGCCGGCAAGACCACCTTCTTCGACTGCGTTTCCGGGTTCCTGTCACTCGACGGCGGTCGCATTCGCCTCGGCGGCGTGGACATCGACTCCTGGCCGGGCTACTTGCGCGCCGCGGCCGGCATCGGGCGCACGTTCCAGGAGGCCCGGCTCTACCCGTCACTCACCGTGGTCGAGACGGTCGAGGTGGCACTCGAGCGGCACCTGCAGTCGCGCGACATGATCGCGGCCGGCCTGCGCCTGCCGGCGTCGCTCGACTCGGAGGCCGATGCTTCGGCTAAGTCCGACGAGCTCATCGAGCTGATGGGACTGAACGCGTTCCGGGAGAAGCTCGTCGGCGAGTTGTCCACCGGCACCCGTCGGATCGTCGAGCTCGCCTGCGTGCTCGGCCAGGAGCCCGGCGTCCTGCTCCTCGACGAGCCCTCGGGCGGCGTGGCCCAGCGCGAGACCGAGGCGATGGCCCCCTTGCTGATCAGGGTGCAGCAGCACACCGGCTGTTCGATCCTCGTGGTTGAGCACGACATGCCACTGCTCACGGCCATCTGCGACCGCATGATCGCGCTGGAGCTGGGCGAAGTCATCGCCGAAGGCACACCGACCGAGGTGCTCGAGCACCCAGCGGTCATCGAGTCCTACCTGGGGACGGACGAATCGACGATCCGGCGGTCTGGCGTCAAAGTCTGAGTCGGGATCCCGTCCTCTTCGTCTCGTTGTATACGCGGCTGTCCTTATTGGGCCTTATTGCTGCTCATAAGAGAGCACGCATAGGTACGTCGGTTCGAGGCGGGCTTGGCCCGGTTTGTCCGACCGACTGGCCGTACGCCAGAGTCGGGCCGTGGACGTGCCGGTGGTGGGGACCTGTGACCCGAGATTCTCCCTGGTCAAAGAGGAATTCGTCCGGAACTTCGCCGAACGCGACGAAGTCGGGGCCGCCGTCTGCGTGATCGTCGACGGCGCGCCAGTGGTCGACCTCGCTGGTGGCTGGGCCGATGCCGGCACAGGGATGCATTTCGAGCTCGACACCCTCGTTGACTTCTATTCCGTCGGGAAGGCATTCCTGGGCCTCTGTGCGCTCCAGCTGGTCGATGCAGGGGCCATCGGGCTCGACGAGCCCATCGCGCGCGTCTGGCCGGAGTTCGCGGCTTCGGGCAAGGAGGAGGCGACCCTCCGCCATGCCCTCTGCCACAGGGCGGCGGTTCCCGCCATCCGCGAACCGCTGACCAACGACGACCTGTGGCACTGGGACCGCATGGCCGCCGCGCTGGCGGCCACCTCGCCGTGGTGGGAGCCAGGAACCCGGCATGCCTACCACACCAATACCTACGGGCACCTCGTCGGCGAGGTCGTCCGCCGTGTCAGCGGCGAGTCCGTGGGGGAACGCCTGGCCGCCTTGGCGAAATCGCTCGCCGCCGACGTGCACGTCGGTGTTCCGGCGGGTGAGGAGCGCCGCTGCGCCCGCGTCGTCTTCGTCGCGCCCGGAGGAGACGATCGAGGCATCCTTCCCGATCTCTCCGGTCTCGAGGGAGATCGGCTGATGGAGATGCTCAGCTATTTCAACCCGCCGGGCTATTCGTCAATGGGCGTCGTCAACACGGCGGAGTGGAGGGCGGCCGAGGTGCCGTCGACCAATGGACACGGGACGGCGCGGGGTGTGGCACGGATGTACGACGCGCTGCTCCAGCCGGGTTTGGTCCTGTCGACCGGACTGCTCTCCGAGGCGGTCTCGCCGCAGTCGCAAGGTTTCTGTCCGATCCTCCACGAAGACGTCACGTTCGGCCTGGGCTTCAAACCGACCGTGCCCCGCCGGCCCTTCGGACCCAACCCGCGCAGCTTCGGTCATTTCGGCACGGGAGGTGCGGTCGGGTTCGCCGATCCCGACGCCCGGGTCGCATTCGGCTATGTCATGAATCACGTCATCCCCCGTTGGCAGAGCACGCGCAACCGCGCGCTGATCGACGCGGTGTACGCAAACCTCTGATCTTCAACGCGCGTTCAGCTGCATGGTTTGAACAGTCGGTGGCGCGTCCGTAACGCAAGCATGAAAAGAGACGCGTCGCTGCATAGTGCGCGGAAGAGCGGGTATAGGGATTCAAGCCGCGAGGACGGATGACGAAGCGGCCCTACGCATCGGACGTTTGAGACCCACGTTCGAATCCGGAATGTGTGCAAAAGGGGATCCGTTCTATCGCGCGCAGCCGTTCGACATCGACCCTCCGTTCGGTATCCGCGCCCCGTCGATCGATCAAGAAGGACGACCACGAACACATGAGCACTGACGTCATCGGATCTCGCTATCGCCTCGGATCGGCGGTAACCGGCACCCCGGAAGCGACGACGTGGGATGCACGCGACACCTGGCTCGACCAGCGCGTGCTCGTGGTGACGCCTGAACCCGGATGTGCCCAGCGCTTCTCCGAACTCGCCGGTGCGGTGCTCGATCGATCGTCGGCGCACCTGGTGGGCCTGTACGACATCGGGGCGCCGGCCGACGATTTCGTCGTTTTCGGCGTGCCGGCGACGCTCTCGGACGGGCAGGGTCCCCGAGAGGAGGAAGAGATCCTCGTGACCGGGTGTGCGCTGGGTGACGCGCTCGAGGCGTTGCATGAACGCGGTGTCGTCCATGGCGATCTTCATCCCGGTTCTGTCGTGGTGGACGACTTCGGCGACGCGTCTTTGTCGCCGTGGCCTCTGGCCCCGGGCCCGCACAACTGGAGCGGTCCCGGTGGGTTCGGCAGTGACCCGGACGAGCCCCGGGAATTCTCGACGAGGGATGACGTCAGGGCGCTCGGTGCTGTGCTCCTCGGAGCGCTGGCCGGACCGCCTCTGTTCTCCAGTCAGCAGGTGGGGAACCTCGAACGTGAGCTGTCTGGACGCGCACCCAACGCAGTCACCATCGCCGATCGTGCGCTGACACCCCCGGCACGCGGCGGGTACGCCGTCGCAGCCCAACTGCGCGACGACTGCGCCGCCGCATTGGCCGGCGGTCCGGTGACGACCTCGGCGCACGAATCGCTCGGTGCGGCGAGTGGCA
The DNA here is from genome assembly GCA_035483935.1 of Acidimicrobiales bacterium. Lineage (GTDB taxonomy): Bacteria > Actinomycetota > Acidimicrobiia > Acidimicrobiales > RAAP-2 > Bog-473. The sequence goes on along the minus strand of DATHPK010000211.1, from coordinate 2,816 downwards.
TCGCCACAGCCGCGGCCGGAGCACGCGCACGCTCTTCGGAGGGCCGCCGCGCTGCCTTGGTGCTGGCTGCGTCCGGCGCAGCACTATTCGCCGGTTTCTGGGTGGCCGGCTCGATCGGGGCCGGTCCGCGGCCCCTGGCCCATGCGGTCAGCGCGCCCGAGTCCTCGTGTTCGGCTCGACCCGCTTCTCCTCCTTGTGCCGGTCGGGAACGCAGCGCGGCGGTGCCGAGTCGGCCCGCCGCCGGCGCTCCCGCGCGGTTTACCGATAACCCTGCGGCGGTCCCGCTTGCACCAGTGTCAGGTGCCTCCGCGACCGTCGCCACCTCGACGCCGTCGACGAGCACTGTCGCGGGGCGCACAACGGCATCGACGACCTCGACGACGACCGCTTCTCCGAGCACGACAACGTCGACTGCACCGAGCACCAGCACGACCACGACCAGCACCGCGCTGACAACAACGACGACAACACCCGCCTCTACGTCGACATCGACGTCGACGTCGTCCAACGTGGTACAGACCGGCCCGAACGGTACAAACGGCGCCGCCCACGGCCCGGGGGGCGGGCCTGGCCAGGGTCCGGGGACCTGATCGATGTTCGTCGCCCTTGCGCTCCTCGTTGTGTCCCTCTGTCTCTTCGCCGTGGCCATGGCGACGTTGTGGTGGATGCTCCATGCCTGGCGGACACCCGAAGTCTTTCGCTCGCTCGGCTTCGGTCAGGTTGTCGCCGGCCGTGCGGAGTCGCCGTTGAGCTTCTCGCTCATCGTCCCCGCACGGCACGAGGAAGCCGTACTCGGGGCCACGTTGGACCGGCTCGCCGAACTCGACTACCCGGCCTTCGAGGTGCTCGCCGTCGTCGGTCACGACGATCCCGGCACGAAGGAGGTGGCCGATGCCGCGGCGAGTCGCCACGGCGGACGGATCCGGGTTGTCGTCGACCACACGTGGCCGAAGAACAAGCCAAGTGCCCTCAACACCGCACTCGCCGACTGCCGGGGCGACGTCGTCGGGGTCTTCGACGCCGAAGATGAGGTGCACTCCCGGCTGCTGAGGCAGGTGGCGGGCGCGTTCGACCGCAGTGGTGCCCATGTCGTGCAAGGTGGCGTCCAGTTGGTCAACTTCCAGTCGAGCTGGTACTCCCTGCGCAATTGCCTCGAGTACTTCTTCTGGTTCCGCTCGAGACTGCACCTGCACGCCGAGCGGCGATTCATCCCACTCGGTGGCAACACGGTGTTCGTGCGCACCGATCTCCTGCTCGGCGTCGGCGGCTGGGACCCCGAATGTCTGGCCGAAGACTGCGAGCTCGGGGTGCGCCTTTCAAGCCTCGGCGCGCGCGTCGATGTCGCGTACGAACCGATGCTGGCCACCCGTGAAGAGACCCCCGGGACACTCCGCGGACTGCTCAAGCAACGGACGCGGTGGAACCAGGGATTCCTCCAGGTGCTCCGCAAGGGTGAGTGGCGACGTCTGCCGACCAGGGGACAGCGGGCGCTCGCGCGCTACACGCTGGCCATGCCGTTCCTGCAAGCGTTCACGGGCCTGGTCATCCCCGTATCGATCTATTCGATGATCGCGCTGAAGATCCCGGTCGCCCTGGCCCTGGTTTCTTTCCTGCCGGTCATTCCGACCCTGGCGGCATTGGCATTCGAGCTCGTGGGACTCCGCGAGTTCGGGCGGGTGTTCTACATGAAGCCGCGCGCGTACGACTACCTCCGGCTCGTGCTCGGGCTGTTCCCCTACCAGCTCTTCCTCGCCGGCGCCGCCGTGCGGGCGGTCGTGCGCGAGATGTTCGGCCGGCGCGGCTGGGAGAAGACGGCGCACACCGGTGCGCACCGTCCGGCAACCGCAACGCCGGCGACGCAGCCGGCTGTACTGGAGGGGTCGCCGCCACATCGTGAACGCCAGCGCGAGCCCGCCTTGACGACGGCCGGGGAGCGCAGGTGACCCAGGCCCCCGAGCTTCCGACGCTGGACCGGCCGCTCGAGCTCCCACCCTGTCCCCTCGACGCGCCGCGGCGCCGCGTACCCTCAGTCGACGATCTGCTCAGCGGCCGCTCCCGCCGGCCCTCAGCCCGGGCCCCGCTCGCGCAACGCACCGTCAGTTACTCGAGGGCCTGGGTGCGCCGCCATCGCATCAGCCTCGTCGTGCTCTCCGTCCTACTCGTCGTAGTGGGCATCGTGCACGGCGTCGGCATGGCGCGTATGCCGGGGCCGGTCGATGACGAGGGGACCTACATGGCGCAGGCGTGGGCCGTGCAGGTCCGGCATGCGCTGACGCCGTACACCTACTGGTACGACCACCCACCCGTCGGCTGGATCCAGCTGGCGGGTTGGACATTCATCACCCACGCCTTCTCCGGTTCCACCCTCGCGGTCGTCGCCGGACGCCGCATCATGCTGCTCTATGCGCTCGCGGATGCGGCACTGCTCTATCTGATTTCCCGCCGTCTCCGCCTGTCCCGCGTCTGGGCGTCGGTTGCCGTCCTCGCGTTCGCGCTGAGCCCGCTGGCGGTCAACTACCAGCGCATGGTGTACCTGGACAACCTGGCCATGCCCTGGTTGCTCGCCGCCTTCGCTCTGGCGCTCACCCCCCGCCGGCGCCTGTGGACCTTCGGAGCCAGCGGCGCCTGCTTCGCGGTCGCGGTGCTCAGCAAGGAGACGATGCTGCTGTTCCTGCCGGCGCTGGTGTACCAGGTCTGGCAGCGGGCCCATCGGACGACCCGCGCCTTCTGCGTGACGGCCTTGGTGTCGGTCTTCGGTCTCCTCGTCGCCGTCTACCCCCTCCTGGCCCTGCTGAAGAACGAGCTCATACCCGGAG
>DATHPK010000210.1:0-5791 GCA_035483935.1 Acidimicrobiales bacterium | reverse complement strand
CGATCTGCATGCCGTCCGTGACCGCCCTGACCTCCGCGCTCCATCCACCGGTGGGATCGTGGCTCTACTTCGTGCTGGTGCAGAAGAACGGCGTCATGGCCTTCTCCGACACGTACGCGGAACAGCAGGCCAACGAGCAACTGGCGAGGTCCCGTGGCCTCCCCTGAGGCGGGCGGCCCCGGCCCCGTGCCGGAGACGATGGAGCAGGCCCGCGCCGAATGCGGCCCGGACATCCGGGTCGTCGGCGTGATCGGCAGCCCGGTGCGCCACTCCCTCTCGCCGCTCCTCCATAACAGTGCGTTCGAGGCGCTCGGTCTTGCCGACGCGTGGCGGTCCTTCGCTTTCGAGATCCCACCCGGCCAGGCCGCGGACGCGCTCACCGCCATGCGCAACTCCGACATCAGCGGCCTCTCCGTGACGATGCCGCACAAGGCGGACGTGGCCGGACTGGTCGACGAGTGCAGCGACGTGGCGCGCCGACTCACCGCAGTGAACTGCGTACGGCAGCAACGGGGCCATCTGTACGGCACCAACACCGACGGAGAAGGGTTCCTCGCGTCCCTGGCTCGCGGCGCTGAGTTCGATCCGGCCGACAAGCGGTGCGTCGTCATCGGTGCCGGCGGCGCGGCGCGGGCGGTCGTGTTGGCCCTGGCCGGGGCCGGCGCCTCGGGCGTCGCCGTGGTGAACCGCACACCAGAGCGGGCATTCGAAGCGGCGGACCTGGCCGGCGACGCGGGAACGGTCGTGACGCTGACCGAGGCCGCCATTGCCGACGTCGTGGACGCAGCCGACCTGGTGGTGAACGCGACTCCGGTCGGGATGGAGGGCGGGCCGGCTCCCGTCGGCATCGGACCGGCCGAATGGCTGGTGGCACCCCAGCTGCTGAGGGCCGGCCAGGTGGCCGCCGACCTGGTGTACGTCCCCCGTCGGACCCCCTGGCTCGCCGAGGCGGAGGAGGCGGGCGCCACGACCCTCGACGGTCTGGGCATGCTCGTCCACCAGGCTGCGGCGCAGCTCATGCTGTGGACCGGCGCCACCCCTCCGGTCGAGGCCATGTGGCAGGCGGTAGAGGCGGCGAGCCCTCCTCCTCGGTGACAAACCGCCGGAGCAGCCGAAGTCAGTGAGCCGGTGCGACCGGTGCGCCCGACGCCGCGGGGTCGGCCGGCCAGAGCCCGGCCTTTGCCAGCGCCTCGACTGCTGCCTCGCGCAGCGCCCGCGTCAGAGGATCACGCTGTGAGGGGACGGTCAGGAGCATCACGCGCATCGTGATGGTCGTCGAGTCCGCCTCGAACAGACCGACCACCTGAGGCGGCTCAGTCGCGTGGCCTGCGTACTCAGGCCGTTGCGCGACCTCGTGCGCTGCCTCGCCGATGACCGAACGCACCCGATCTAAGTCAGCAGCCGCCGCGCCGGGCAGGGTGAGATCGCACACCGCCCGCGCCCAGCCGCGTGACAAGTTCCCGATCAAGCGGATGTCGCCGTTGGGGATGACGTAGAGGGTGCCGTCGACCCCGCGGAAACGGGTCAGGCGCATAGTCACGTCCTCGATCACACCAGTCACGCCGCCCACGGTGACCGAGTCACCGACGTTGTACTGGTCTTCCATCGTCATCAACGCGCCCGAGAAGTAGTCGCGCACGATCTGCTGCGCCCCGAAGCCCAGCGTCGCGCCGATGATGGTGGCGCTCGCGAGCAACGGCGTGAGGTTGATGCCGAGCATGCCCAGCACGATCGCCCCGGCGACGACGAACACGAAGAGGCGCCACATGTTGGCGGCGAGACCCGACATCGTCGAAACCCGGGCGCCCGCCCGTGTCGATCCCGACCGGGCCGCGGCCTTGTCCGCGACCCGGGTGAGAAGGCGGCGGATGAACTTGGCGCCGTACCGGGCAACCAACGCCGCCACCAAGACGACGATCAGGATGCTCAACGGCCGCACCACCAGGTCCGTGACCGTCGACGCGGTGTCCGGGCTCACCCCGAGCTTCGTCAAGAGGTGGTACAGCCAGCCGCCGCCCTGGTCCACCTGCGCGGCGATCTGATTGGCCTGGCCCAGGACGCCGCTGTTCCCCGTGACCGGTGCCGGCGAGGTGGTCGTCGTCGTGCCCGATGACGTCACCAGGGCCTGTACCGGCGACAGAAGCCCTCCACTCACGGCCGGTATTCTGTCCCGGTTCACGCCATATGACCACACTCACCCGAACACACGTTGCCGCCCGGCGCAACGTGCCACCGTTCGACTTCATCCTGGTCGTGGCGACGCTCATGGTCTCAACCATCGGCGTGATCATGGTGTACACGGCGACCCGGGGGGTCCTCCTCGCACAGGGGGAGGACCCCAAGACCTTCCTCAAGAAGCAGGGCCTGTTCGTCGTGCTGGGCGTCATCGCCATGGTGGTCATCGCGATCATCGACTACCGCCGCTGGGAGCCGCTCGCCAACGTCCTCTATTGGCTCATCGTTCTCTCGCTCATGGGCGTGTTCGTCGTCGGATCGAGCGCGCAGGGCGCCGCGCGCTGGTTCAGCCTGGGCCCGCTGCAAATCCAGCCGTCCGAGTTCGCCGTGCTCGCCCTCATCCTGGCGATCGCCTCCTACTGCGCGCGGCGCGACGAGGAAGGACTGGCATGGCGGGACGTCTTCCGCCTGCTGATCATGGCGGGCATCCCGATCCTCCTCGTGCTCTTGCAACCCGACCTGGGCACGGCGATGGTCATGGTGATCGTTCTGCTGATCATGCTGGCGGTGGCGGGCCTCCCGGTCCGCATCCTCGTGATGCTCCTCATCGGGACCGCGCTTGTCGTCCTCGTCGCTGTCGAGAGCGGGTTGCTGCACCACTACCAGATCGCGCGGCTCACGGCGTTCCTCAATCCGAGCACGCACAGCAGCAACCCCTACGTGCAGTCGGCCATCTACAACAAGACACAAGCCGAAAACGCGATCGGCTCGGGCGGCATATTCGGATCGGGCATCGGCCACGGCGCCCAGACGAACCTTGGCTACGTGCCCGAGCAGCAGACGGACTTCATCTTCACCGCCGTGGCCGAGCAGATGGGCTTCGTAGGTTCCACAGGCCTGCTCGTCCTGCTGGGCGTCATCGCATGGCGCGTCCTGCGGGCGGGCACCCATTCCCGAGACGCCTTCGGCCGCCTGGTCTGCACCGGCCTCTTCGCCTTCATCGCGTTCAGCGTGTTCCAGAACGCCGGGATGACGATGGGAATCATGCCGATCACCGGCATCCCACTGCCCTTCGTCAGCTACGGAGGCACAGCCGTGCTCGTCTTCTTCAGCGCGATCGGGTTCGCCCTGAGCGTGGGCGCCCGGCGAAGACGCATATGACCGAGCTCCAACCCGATCCTGCGGCCGGGCGCCCTCCCGCCCCGGTTCCGATCGGTCCGTCGTTCCGGGTCATGGCGGTCGAGGACGTCTCGCTCGAGCTGCCCGCCCAGTACCCCTCGGTGACCCTCGTCGAAAGCGAGCCGCCGATGCGCGCACTCGTGTTCCCCGTTGGGTTGCCCGAGGGCACGGCGCTCGCCCAGGCCCTCCGGAGGATCCCGGGCCGCCGTCCCATGACGCACGAGCTCTTCATGCAGGTGCTCCAGCGGGCGCACATCGACGTCGTGTCGGTACGCCTTATCGGACGAGAGGAGGGCAACCTCATCGCCGAGCTCGACCTGATGACGCCCGCCGGCCGCGAGCGGATCGACTGCCGGCCGTCGGACGGTCTCGTCCTCGCCATGCGTATGCCCGTTGCGGCGCCGGTTCTCGTCGATGAGCGCCTGCTCGAGGACGGCGGCGACGTCGAGCCCCTGTCCGACCCCGACTCCGGCACCTGATCGGGCCGGGAGGCGATCAGGTCGCCAAGGCGTAGGCGTTGTTGCCGATCAACCAGAGGCCGAGCGCGGTCGCGCCGATGACGATGATGAAATCGGTGTGTCGATGTATCCATCGGTCCAAGCGGCCCAATGCGTCCGCACTCCGTGCCGGGCGTAGCGCTGCGTAGATCTCCATGGACAGAAACGTCGACGCCGACAACAGTCCGAAGACGAAGAGAGCGACATAGCTCGCCGCCGTGGAGAGTTTCGCGCCGGTGATGATCGTGGCGGCGGTGACCACGAGCACCGAAGGTTGGAAGAACGCTCCGAGCCCGACCGCGAAGATCGCGGACATGTCGTCGAGCCTCGCCCGCCACGCAGGCTCTTGCTTCGCCGGCTGGGGCCGGCCCATCCGACGTCGCTGGCGCTCTGCGATACCCAGGAGAGCGACGCCGAGGACGATCTTGGCCACCACAATGACCGTCGCCGGTGCCGTGCTGCCGGCTGGGGGCGCGTTTCCTGTGGCCGCGACGGTGATGACCGCGACGGCGGCGAGAGTGGCGAGCCAGCCTGAGATGAAGGCCGCCCCCTTTCGCAGGCCGTGGTTCGACGCCACCAAGAGGATGAAGACGGTCAACGCCACCGGGTAGAAGGCCATCGCCAAGCCGATGAGCACGAGATTGATGGCCACGGGAGGTCGTGCTTCGTTCGCTCAGGCCGGCACGGCTGCAGGCGCCGGAGCGGGCGCGGTGCGTTCGGGAAGGAGGAGGAGGCCTCCGACGAGGAAGCAGAGAGCGCCCACGAACGTGCCGAGGTTAGTGAGCGCCAGGCTGACCAGCTGCCCGTTCGGCTTCACGTAGGACGCGATGGCGGAAACGCCGAATGCCACCGAGCCCACGAGGTTCAGCAGCGTGATCCACCAGGAGATGTCCGCCGGGCGCCACGCAAAGCGCCCGTGACAAACCTCCCCCCAGGCCAACCAGCTCGATACGAGAAAGCAGATCGACCCCAGGGCGTCGGGTCGCCAGACCGGGTGATGCGTGGGCGACGCACCCAGGCCAACGACGAAGGCACTGAGCGTCGTGCGGTTGAACCAGAGGGTGCCGACGAGCTGGATGAGCGACGCCCACCAGTCGATGCGCATGCGTTGGATCTCGAAGAGGCGCCTGAAGCGGCGCTGGTGGGGTCGGTCGAGGTGCGGGCTCGTCGTTGCGGCCTCGAAATATTGGAGAAAGGCCGCCGTCGTGAAGAAGATCGATCCGATGAAATAAGTGAGGTTGTCGGGATTTGTCCCGACGCCCTCGGCGTACGGGGGGAAGGCGCCCAGCGCGAAGCAGGCGGAACCGATGGCGAAGAGGACGCCGATCCACCATGCGATCGCCCCCGGTGCCCACCACGTTGACCCGCGGCGCCTGCCCCGGGGGTGTTTGCGGTGCCAACGCGATTCCCACACCAGGCGCGTCCCGTCGTCCCGCACCACCTCTTCGCGACTGACGAACGGGCCGAGCCCGCTCGTCGGTCCGCCGGCGTACCCCTCCGGGAGCTGGACATAGACGCGATCCATTGGGGTGTGATGCTCGCATCTCGGAGCCTCGACCGGGGAGCCTTTTCCCCGGGATGGCAAGATCGAGTACTCCTAGCTAGCCCATAGAGGTGCTCGATGCCTGACGCTGCAACGCCGACCGTGATCAAGATCAACGCCATCACCGTGCCCGACGACAGCGGCGATGAGCTCGCCCGTCGCTTCGCGGCGCGCGCCGGTGCCGTCGACGACCAGGATGGCTTCGAGGGCTTCGAGCTGTTGCGCCCGACCGACGACCGACGCCAATGGCTCGTGGTGACCCGCTGGCGCGACGAGGCGTCGTTCCAGGCGTGGGTGTCCTCGCCCGCCTTTGCGCACGGCCACGCCGGCGCCGACCGCCCCTCGCCCCACGGCGGCCCCGTCTCGGTGGCCTCCGAGCTGTGGTCGTACGAGGTCG
>DATHPK010000209.1:0-1760 GCA_035483935.1 Acidimicrobiales bacterium | reverse complement strand
TCAGCTCGAACTCGACGACGGTGCAGCCCGACATCCCGCTGGCGCTCGTCGACGCGTGCCTCGACGGCGACGAGGTCCGGGCGGCCGAGGCGGCCGACGGGGGCACGTCGATCGCCGCCTACGCGGCGTCGAAGATCGCCGTCGCCCACTGGGTGCGTGCGCACGCCACGGGCACGGAGTGGGCGGGCGCCGGGCTGCGGCTCAACGCCGTCGCGCCCGGCATGATCGACACGCCGATGGTCGCGGCGATGCGGGCCGACGAGCGCACGGGGCCGATGCTCGATGCGTTGCCGATCCCGCTCGGCCGACCGGGACGTCCCGAGGAGATCGCTGCGCTGGTCGCCTTCCTCGTCGGGCCCGAGAGCACCTTCTTCTGCGGCTCGGTCGTGTTCTGCGACGGCGGCAGCGACGCGTTGTTGCGGACCCGGGACTGGCCGGCGGCCTGGGACATCTCGCTGCGGGACTTCGGCCGCACCGCTCACTGACGTACCTAGGCTCTGGGGATGCCGGGGCGGATCCTCGTCGATACGACCCCGCTGCGGGAGAGCCGCGACTTCCGTCTGCTGTTCGGCGGCCAGCTGGTTTCGACGCTCGGGACGCAGCTGACGTTCGTCGCTATCTCGTACCAGGTCTATTCGATGACCCACTCGTCTCTACAAGTGGGCGCGATCTCGCTGGCGCAGCTGTTCCCCTTCCTCGCGGGCGCGCTCGCCTCCGGCCCGATCGGCGACGCGGTCGACCGGCGGCCGATCATGGTCTGGACCGGGGTGGGCCTGGCCCTGGCGAGCGGGGCGCTGGCGATCAACGCGGCCGTGCCCAAGCCCTCCCTGGTCGCCCTGTACCTGGTGAGCGCCGTGGCGGCCGGGCTCCAGGGCTTCGCCAACACCGCCCGCATGGCGTCGGTCCCTCGCATGGTCGAGCGCCGGCACCTTCCGGCCGCCGCTGCCATGACCCAGATCGTGTTCCAGGTGGGAACGGTCGTGGGGCCGGCGCTGTCGGGGATCCTGCTCGCCACGGGTCTGCCCCTCGTCTACGGGATCGACGCCGGGACCTACGTGGTCGCCGTCGTGACGACGGTCATGCTGGCGCCGATCCCGCCGGCGCACGAGGGTCAGGGCCTGTCGATGTGGCAATCGACCAAGGAGGGGCTGCGGTACCTGCGCTCGCGTCAGGCGCTCCAGGGCGTCTACATCATCGACATCAACGCCATGGTGTTCGGCATGCCGCGTGCGTTGTTCCCGGCCATGGCGGAGACGGTGTTCCACGGCGGCACGGTCACGCTGGGCTTCCTGTACGCGGCGCCGGGCGCGGGGGCGCTGGTGGGCGCCCTCACCACGGGCTGGGTCACGCACCTGCGGCGTCAGGGCTGGACCGTGATCATCGCCGTGACCGTGTGGGGCGTGGCCATCGCTCTCTTCGGGCTGGTCGACAGTCTGTGGATCGCCCTGGTGTTCCTGGCGGTCGCGGGATGGGCCGACGTGATCTCGGCGGTCGTGCGCAACACCATGCTGCAGACGTCCATCCCCGAGCGCTTCCGTAGCCGGATGTCGTCAATACAAATGGCGGTCGTACAGGGTGGTCCTCGCCTGGGCGACCTGGAATCCGGAGCGGTGGCGACCGTGACGTCGGTGGAGTTCGCGGTGGTGTCGGGCGGACTGGCCTGCATCGCGGGCGCGGCGGTGATCGGCGCGTTGATGCCGGTCTTCCGGCGCCACGTCGCCGTCGACGACGTCCCCGTATGATCCGACGCCTATGAGCGA
>DATHPK010000208.1:0-7074 GCA_035483935.1 Acidimicrobiales bacterium | reverse complement strand
GTCGTCTATGCGAACCAGGACGAAGAGCTGGTAGCCGTGGAGTCGTATACGGGGTTCGGGTACCGGCGGGCGACGTCCGGGCCCGGGGACGCGGCGCAATGACGGTTGTGGTTGAGCCCCAACGCTTGTTCGGCGACGTGTCGGTCGGGGACGTCGTACCAGCGCTCAATTATAAGGTCAGTGCGACGACGGTCGTCCTGGGCGCGCTGGCGACACGGGACTGGCGGCCCATGCACCACGACAAGGATTTCGCGGTCGAGCGCAATGGCACCCAGGACATCTTCCTGAATACCCCGAACCAGGCCGCTTGGTTCGAGCGGTACCTGACGGACTGGACGGGTCCACACGGCAGGTTGGCCTGGGTGCGGTTCCGGATGAAGGGTTCGGTCTTCCCCGGGGACACGATGACCCTGGCGGGGGTGGTGACGGGGGTCGACGTGGACGAGGTCGGGTGCGGGTTCGCCTCCCTGGCCGTGACGCTCTCGGTCGACGGCGACGACAAGACGACCTGTGAGGCCCGCATTGCCCTGCCCAGGAGCCCCGACGACAACCCGTGGGCGCGCCACGGCGAACAGTGGCGGCCAACGAAGACCCCGACATGACCTCCTGCTCGATGCGTGTCCCGCCATCACGAGAAAGGCGACTCTGTGCTCGATCTTGAATTCGACCAGGAGCAGGAGCTGCTCCGTCAGACGGTGCGCGACGTGCTCACCCGCCACTGCTCGCTCGATGTCGTCCGTCAGATGGAGGACGACCCGGTCGGCTACCCCGTCGCCCTGTGGTCGCAACTCGGCGAGCTCGACCTGATCGGTCTGTTGCTCCCGGAGGCGTACGGCGGTTCGGGGATGTCGCTCATCGAGGGTGTCGCGCTGTACGAGGAGCTCGGTCGGGCACTGGCCCCCGTCCCGCACTTCGTGAGCGCGGTGATGAGCGGGGGCGTGCTCGCTCGTGCCGGGAGCGAGGGGCAGAAGGATCGCTGGCTTCGGTCGGTCGCCTCGGGTGAGGCGATCCTGACGCCGGCATGGCTCGAGCCAGAGAACGGCTTCTCGCCTCGTGGCGTCGCGGTACGGGCGTTGCCCGAGAAGGGCGGATTCCGCCTTTCAGGCCTGAAGCGCCACGTCGCCTTCGCGTCGTCCGCCGACCGCCTCGTCGTGCTCGCCCGCACCGGCGATGCGGCCGAGGCGATCGACCTCTTCCTCGTCGACCCCGCTGCCGCCGGTGTTGCGCTGCGCCAGCAGTTCAGCATCGGTTCGGACACCCAGTACGAGGTGACCTTCTCCGACGTCCTGGTTGGCGCCGATGACCGGATTGGCCCTGAGGGCACGGGATGGGCCACGTGGCAGGAGTCCCTCGAGCCCGGGTTGGTGCTGCTGGCCGCGCAGGCCGTCGGTGGCGCACGGTACGCGCTCGAGATCACGACCCAATACGCCAAGGACCGCCAGCAATTCGACAAGCCGCTCGGGGCGTTCCAGGCGCTGGCCCACTATCTCGCCGACGCCGTCACGAATCTCGATGGCGCGGAGCAGCTCGTTCACGAAGCTGCGTGGGCGGGGGCGAACGAGCGGCCCCTCACCTCGCTGGCTCCCATGGCGAAGCTGTTTGCGTGCTCCACCTTCCGCGACATCACGGCCATGGCGCAGCAGATCTTCGGCGGCATCGGGTTCACGCTCGATTTCGACATCCAGCTCTATTTCCGGCGGGCGAAGCAGCAGCAGCTGATGTGGGCCAACGACCGGACCCTTGAGGACGTGGTGGCGAGCGCACTCTTCGATTGACCCGATCTGCTCGGGCGTGCCGTCCTTGCTAGGTTGCTGCGCCCGTGATGCCGAGGCCTGAGTCGCTCAGCATTGAAGACGCGCGCAAGGTCGCGGTCAGCGCGCAGGGCCTACGCGGACCTCGCAGCACCGCCGGAGGTGTCGCAGGGATGCTCCGCCGCCTGGGGGCGGTGCAGCTGGACACGATCTCGGCGCTGGCGCGATCGCACGAGTTGGTGGCGTATGCACGCCAGGGAGCCATCGGTCGGGCGCGCGTCGAGCAGGCCTACTGGGGGCCGAAGGGCTCCACCTTCGAGTATTGGTCGCATGCTGCCTGCGTGGTACCTCTGGAGGATTGGCCCGCGTATTCGTTCAAGCGCAGGGCCCGGCTGGCCAAGGGGAAGCGATGGCACGTCCTCGAGGACCACGAGAAGAGCTGCGGCCAGGTGCGGGCTCGGCTGCGGGCAGAGGGGCCGCTGACCGCGAACGAGCTGGGCGGCGCCAAGAAGGGGGGCCCGTGGTGGGACTGGTCGGAGATCAAGATCGCCGCCGAGTGGCTGCTCGACATCGGTGAGCTCGTCTGCCGTCAGCGCCGGGGGTTCCAACGCGTCTACGACCTGGCCGAGCGGGCGGTCCCCCCCGAGCTGTTGGCCCAGGAATTGTCGGACGAGGAATGCGCCGTCCGGCTCACCGCTGCGGCGGGGCGCGCCCTCGGCGTGGGGACGGAGGCCGACATCGCCGTCTACCACGGGTTGCCGCGTCCCCTGGTCCGCCGGACCCTCCCGTCGACACAGCTGATCCCGGTCGCCGTGGAGGGCTGGAAGCAGCCGGCCTTCGCCCATCCCGGCGCGCTGGCGGCACTGGGCACGCGGGCTCAGGGGAGAAACGTCCTCCTCTCGCCCTTCGACTCGCTCCTCTGGTACCGCGAACGGGTCGAGCGCCTTTTCGGAGTGCGCCACAGGCTCGAGGCCTACACGCCGAAGGAGAAGCGCATCTTCGGCTACTTCGCCATGCCCGTGTTGGCCGGTACGCGGCTCGTGGGACTCGTCGATCCCGGTCGACGGGGCGACGTGCTCGTGGCCAAGCAGGTCACGTTCCTCCGGCCGAACGCGGCACGATCCGTGGCGAGGTCGCTGCGCGAGGCGGCGTCGTGGATCGACAGTACCGAGGTGGTCGTCGAGCGCCTCGAGCCCGAGGCGGCGCGGGGCGAGTTGGAGGCTCACCTGGGTCGGCCCGGACCCTGAGCCAGGGTCAGTCCTTGGCGTGCCGGGCGGCGATCTCCTCGAAGGTGGTGAGGTCGCCGGTGTAGGGACCGGTCTGTGCGGGGTGGTGCAGGACGATCTGGTCGAAGCCCAGCTCCATGTACGGAGCGGCCAACTCGTCGAACTGTTCGACGGAATCGATCACGGGCTCCGTCGGCGTCCAGAGCAGCACCTTGCCGACGCTCGACACCGCGCGGCCGGCGGCGGCGCAGGCGGCATCGAGCTCGCCACGCTGTCGCCGTACCGCCTCGAGGATCGCCTGCGGAGTACGGGTGCCGCGACCGGTCGGCCCGATCGTGACCCAGTGACGCCCATGTGTCACTGCGAGCCCGAGTCCCTTTGGACCGCCGGCGGCGACGGTCAGGGGGAGTGGTCGCTGCAGCGTCCCCGGCGTGCTCGGCGCCTCCACGGCCGCGTAGTGCGCGGTCCGGACCGTCGTGCGCCACGAGGCGTCCCCGTCGAGGATCGGGCGCAGCACCTCGAGGAACTCCTCGAACCGGGCGAGCCGTTCCGCCGGCGGCCAGGGCTCCTGCCCGAGGACCGCCGCGTCGAAGCCCTCGCTGCCCGGCCCCAACCCGAGCTCCAGGCGGCCGCCGCTCAGGTCGTCGAGCGTGATCGCTTCGCGGGCCAACGCGACCGGGTGGCGGAAATTGGGCGTGGCCACGAGCGTGCCCAACTTGATGCGCTGCGTCACCCCGGCCGCCGCGGCGAGCACGGGCACGGCGGCATGCCACGGCCCGTCGGGCATGCCGCCCCAGCGGATATGGTCGTACGTCCACGCCGTGATGAACCCGCTGCGGTCGGCCCACTCCCACTGCCGGCGCGCCTCGGGCCAGCGATCCGTAGGGAGGATGACGAGGCCCACGTGCATGGCGTCGAACCTACCCGGGCCGGATACCGTGGCGCCGTGGCCAACGAAGGTGAGTCCGTTCGGTGGAACGACGAGCAGTGGGCCGCGGCGTGGCCGCAACGGGAGCGGCTGACCAACGAGGTGTCGCCGTTCCTGCTCGACGCCGCCGGTGCCGGTGCCGGCCAGCGGGTGTGTGACATCGGCTGCGGCGGCGGGATGCTTACCCTCGCCCTGGCCCAGCGGGTCGGACTGGGGGGTGAGGCGATCGGGATCGACATCTCCGCACCGCTGCTCGAGCTGGCCCGGAGCCGCGCCAGCGAGGCCGCGGTCTCCAACGCGCGGTTCGTCCAGATGGACATGCAGACCGGCGTGCTCGGCGGCGAGCCCCTGGACCTCGCCGTGAGTCAGTTCGGGGTCATGTTCTTCGACGAGCCCACGGTCGCGTTCGCTGCCATCCGTCGCCACCTGATCCCCGGCGGCCGGCTCGTGTTCGCCTGCTGGCAGGGGGTCGAGTGCAATCCGTGGTACGGCCGGGGAGCGCTGCGGTCGCTTCTCGCACCACCCCCGACTCCTCCTCCCGGCAAGAGCCCCATCGGCCCCTTCGTCCTCGGCGACGACGAATACGTGCGCGACGTATTGACGGCCGCCGGCTTCGTTTCCGTCGAGAGCGCGGCGCAGGAGACCACCGTGCGCGCGCCGGCCAGCGCGGTGATCGATCCGTCGCAATTCCGGATCATGGGGGTCCCGCCCGAGAAGGAGACGGAGGCGCTGGCCCTGGTCGAGCGACATCTCGAGCGGTTCGCGGTCGGGCCCGACGTTTACGAGTACCCGCTCGCCTTCCGGCTGTACCAATCCGTCAACCCGTAGGGCGCACGCCGCTGTGCTATTCCGTTCCCGTGGCCGGCTACAGCGGCACCCCGCTGCCGAAGAAACTTGCGATCGCCGAGGGCTCGACCCTCGCGCTCATCGCGGCGCCTTCCGGCGTGATCACAGACCTGCCGCCCGGCGTCACCGTCAAGCGTCAGGCGCGCGGGTCTGCGGACGTCGTCGTGGCCTTCTTCACGCAACGGAGGGATTTCGAGCGCCGGCTCGGCGCCCTGTCCCGGATGATCTTCCCCTCGGGCGGCCTGTGGATCGCCTGGCCGAAACGGGCCTCGGGCCTCGAGACGACGATGCACGAGGGGGTCGTGCGCGAGGTGGCGCTGCCGCTCGGACTGGTGGACAACAAGGTGTGCGCCATCGACGCGACATGGTCGGGCCTGCGGGTCGTCTGGCGGCGGGAGCGCCGCGGCTGATCGAGCTTCGTCAGAAGAAGAACGCAAAGCGCGAGAGCGGCCAGATCCGGAGGTCGACCTTGCCGACGATGGCCGACTCGGGCACCGGTCCCCAGTAGCGGGAGTCGCAGGAGTCCCCTCGGTCGTCACCCATGACGTAGACGTCGCCGGCGGGGACGCGAAAGGGGTGGTGGAGGGAATAGGCGGAGTTGCCGGGGCCCGGGAAGGTCCCGGTGCGGGTGGCCGGGGGCAGCCACGGTTCGGGCAGGACGTGCCCATTGATGTAGACGCGGCCGCCCGAGAGTGAGATGGTTTCGCCCGGCAGGCCGATGACCCGCTTGACGAGGTCCGCCACGGGCGGCCCGGCGCAGTTCTCGTTGGGTGGTGTGGCGAACACGATGATGTTGCTCCGATCGACACCGTGGAGGTCATAGCTCAGCTTGTCCACCACGATGCGGTCCCCGATTTGCAGGGTCGGCTCCATGGAGCCCGAGGGGATGGAGTAGGTGGCGAGTACGAACGTACGGAGGAGAATGGTGGCGACCACCGCCACCACTACGACGCCGACCAGCTCGATGATCCAGCGGTCGGACTTCTTTTTCCCCGACGCCTCCGGCGCCGGGCTGTCCCCCGGAGGCACGGCGTCGCCCTGGTGTTCCTCGCCGTCCATCGCGCTGAGCAGTATTACCCGCCCGGCACCCCATCCTGGCGTCACTGGGCCCGTCGAACGGGCCTGTCACGGCCCTGAGCCACAATTGGCGCGTGCCTGAGGCGGTGATCTTCGACTTCTACGGAACACTGGCCCACTGGGCCGCTGCCGCCAGCTATACCTCGGTCTTCTCGTCCTTCGGCTACGAGCCGGCCCCTTCCGTCCTCGAGGGCTACTTCTCCCGCTACGACGGGGTCGACCACGCCGAGCACTCGGTCAGCGAGGACGCCTACGAGGCCTGGGTCCGGTGGCGACTCGGCGAGCTCGCGCGGTCGTGCGGGGTGGGGGACGAGCACAGGGACGCGCTCGTCGACTCCCTCCGCAACCTCGACCAGAGCCCCATGGTGGCGTACCCGGAGGCGGCTGGGACCCTCCGATCGCTGCGGGAGTCCGGCATCGCCATCGGCGTCTGCTCGAATTGGGGTTGGGAGCTCGACGCTTATCTGGAGGAGGTCGGCTTGTTGGGTCTCGTCGACGCCACCACGACCTCGGCGCGCGCCGGCTCGCGGAAACCGCATCCGGGCATCTACGGGTGCTCGGTCGACGCGCTCGGGATCGACCCGACGCGGGTGGTCTTCGTCGGCGACTCCTGGGAGCCGGACGTGCGTGGACCGCGTCGGCTCGGCATGACGGCCGTCCACGTATGGCGCGCGGAAGAACGCGAAGGACAGGTTGCGCCGGTGCTCGAGCCCGGCGACCATCGCGTCGCCGAATTGACCGGCGTGCTCCCGATCGCCGGCGTGGTCGGCGCGGCCGTCAGCTGATCGATCCGACGGGCGGACGGCCGTTCTCGGCCAGCCTCGCTGCGAGCGTGTCGCGGTCGTCGTCGGTCAGCAGCTCGAAACGGACCTCCGCGCTGTCGAGTGGGCGCCACCAGACGGGCTCGTCGCACGCCCACGCCTCGGCGCGCAGGCCGACCTTGGTCACCTTGCCGGTCGCGGTCTGCGGCAACGACTCCGAGATCCTGACGTAGCGGGGGATCCACTTCGGTCCGAGGTCGGGCTGTGCCAGCAGCCAGGCGCCGAATGCGTCCGCCACGAACGGCCGCCCGGGCGTCGTCTCCAGTGCAACCATCAGCTGGTCGCCCGCGCCCGAAGCCGTGTCGGGCACCGGGTACACCGCGACGACCGCCAGGTCGGGATTGCGCGAGAGGATGGCCTCGACCGGGCCCGCCGCGAAGTTCTCGGAGTCGACGCGCAACCAGTCACCGCTGCGGCCCGCAAAG
>DATHPK010000207.1:0-20481 GCA_035483935.1 Acidimicrobiales bacterium | reverse complement strand
TCGCCGGTGCCATCTCGACGGGCTGGCCCGGCGCCGGCACGGACATCCTCTTCGGCATCGGCGGCACCCCCGAGGGCGTGCTGGCGGCCGCCGCCCTAAAGTGCATGGGCGCCGAGATCCAGGGACGCCTCTACCCCCGCGACGAGTCCGAGCGCACCGCGGCGATCGAGGCCGGCTACAACCTCGAGAAGGTCCTCACAACCGACGACCTCGTGCAGGGCAACAACTGCTTCTTCGCCGCGACGGGGATCACCGACGGCGAGCTCCTCAAAGGCGTGCAGTACCACGAGTTCGGCGCGACGACTCAGTCGCTCGTGATGCGCTCGAAGTCGGGGACGTTGCGCAAGATCGACGCCAGCCACGCGCTGAAGAAGCTGGCCGAGTTCAGCTCGATCTCGTTCTCGTAGCTTCGTAGCTTTGCTGCTTTGTTCAATGGGACCGGGCCTCCGGCCCGGCTGCCGAGCGGTGCCGCCTACGCCTCGCCGGCGGCCACCGACAATCGCAACTCCGCCCGCTGGAGCGAGCCCTGAGCTTCGAGCAGCTCGACATCGACCTCGATCTCCTCGCCGCCGCGGCCCGACTGCAATTCGTTGACCCGCTGGTTCGCCGCGTCCCGTGCCTGCTCGGCCCGCGCCACGTCGATCTCTTCGGACAGCTCCGCGATACCGGCCAGCACCGTCACCCGCGTCGAGAGACCAGGAAGCGGGCCATCGCCCTCGGCCAGACCCTCGGCCGCGTGCGGGCTCGTGTCGACCTGGAGGAAGCCCCCGTGCACCGCAAAGCGCAGCTGGGGGCCCTCGGGCTGCTCGAGCTTGAGCTCGCACGGCACGATGTCGCCCACGAGCGGCGTGTGCCCGTCGAGCACGGTCAGCGCGCCGTCCGAGGTCGCCAGCACTACGGAGCGGGCGCCGCCCGCATAGAGAGATTGCTCGGGCGTGACCACCTCCACGCCGAAGACGTCGTCGGCCACTAGCCCGCCTCGGCCTCGAGCTTCTTCGCCTTCTCGAGCACCGACTCGACGCCCCCGACATTGAGGAAGGCCTGCTCGGGAACGTGGTCGAGGTCGCCGTTGGCCAGGGCCTCGAACGACTCGACCGTCTCGTCGATCGGCACGAAGATGCCCGGCACGCCGGTGAACACCTCGGCGACGAAGAACGGCTGCGACAGGAACCGCTGCACCTTGCGGGCCCGGTTGACCGTCACCCGGTCCTCTTCGGACAGCTCGTCCATGCCGAGGATCGCGATGATGTCCTGCAGCTCCTTGTAGCGCTGGAGGATCTCCTGCACGCGCCGGGCCACCGCGTAGTGCCGGTCGCCCACGATGTCGGGCGCCAGGATGTTCGACGTCGACGCCAGCGGGTCAACCGCTGGGTAGATCCCCAGCGCGGCGATCTGACGGGAGAGCTCCGTCGTCGCGTCGAGGTGAGTGAACGTGGTGAAGGGCGCGGGGTCCGTGTAGTCGTCCGCCGGGACGTACACCGCCTGCAGCGATGTGATCGACTTCCCCTTGGTCGACGTGATCCGCTCCTGCAGCTCGCCCATCTCGTCCGCCAGGGTGGGCTGGTATCCCACCGCCGACGGCATCCGCCCGAGCAGCGTGGAGACTTCCGAGCCAGCCTGGACGAAGCGGAAGATGTTGTCGATGAAGAGCAACACGTCCTGGTTCTGCACGTCGCGGAAATACTCCGCCATGGTCAGCGCAGCGAGGCCGACGCGCAGGCGGACGCCGGGAGGCTCGTCCATCTGGCCGTAGACGAGGGCCGCCTTGTCGATGACGCCCGACTCCTGCATCTCGAGCCACATGTCGGTGCCTTCACGGGTGCGCTCCCCGACGCCGGCAAAAACGGACACACCGCTGTACTGCTGGGCCACGCGGTGGATCATCTCCTGGATGATGACGGTCTTGCCCACGCCGGCGCCGCCGAAGAGGCCGATCTTGCCGCCCTGCACGTAGGGCTCGAGGAGGTCGATGACCTTGATGCCGGTCTCGAACATCGTCGACCTCGGCTCGAGCTGGTCGAACGCCGGCGCGTTGCGGTGGATCTCCCAGTGGTCGTCCGGCGTTCCGATCGTGTCGGTGTCGAGAGGCTGACCGAGGACGTTGAAGACGTGGCCGAGGACGGCGTTGCCCACGGGCACTGCGATCCCGTGGCCGAGGTTGCGCACGGCGGCGCCGCGCACGAGGCCGTCGGTCTGCTGCATACAGATACACCGGACCCGACCCTCACCGATCTGCTGTGCCACCTCGGCGGCGACCACGTGCTTCTCTCCGTCGAGCTCGATGTCGAACTCCACTTCGTGGTTGATCTCGGGCAGGGCGTGCGGCGGGAACTCGACGTCGATCACCGGTCCGGCAATGGCGACCACGCGACCTTCTTCACGTGTCGTTTCCGCCGCCCCAGTGGCAGTTGCGGTGGTGGTCATTTCGGTCAAGCTCCCTTCGCTTGGCGGAGCGCCTCTGCTCCGCCGACGATTTCCATGATTTCGGTCGTGATGGCGTCCTGACGGGCGCGGTTCATGACGCGCGTCAGGGTGCGGACGAGTTCGTCTGCGTTCTCAGTGGCTGCCGCCATGGCCCGCTGTTGAGCGGTGAAGAACGACGCACTTCCTTCCAGCAACGCTGCGAAGATCTCCGCCTCTAACGCACGGGGCGCCAGTTCCACCAGGAGCTTCCCGGGCTCAGGCTCGAATTCGGTATAGCCCTCGAGCGTCGGCTCCTCGGCCGGCGGTGCTTCTTCGTCAGCCTCCGGGAGCGGGAGTGGGAGCAGCTGCATGCGCTCCACGCGTTGGATCCCCGCCGAGATGAACCGGGTGGAGATCATTTCGATGAGGTCAATCTCGCCGGCGAAAAACGGCGCCGCGACCACGGCGGCGATGTGGCGGGCGTCAGAGAACTCAGGACGATCGGCGAACCCGACGAACGACTGGGCCAGCTCGATGCCGCGATAGCGGAAGTAGCCGGGCGCCTTCTTCCCGACTGACCACACCGTGACATCCGCGCCGTCGGCCTGGTGCTCCGCCACCCGGCGTTCCGTCGCGCGCAAGACACCCGAGTTGTACGACCCGGCCAGGCCGCGGTCGCCGGTAATGGCGAGGATTCCGACGCGCCGGACCACTTCGGGCGTGCCGAGCAGTTTCGCGGCCGCCTGTGAATCGGCCGCGGCCGTCAGACGAAGGACGCGTTCCATGCCCTCACGGAAGGGACGGTTGGCCGCAATGCGCGCCTGGGCGCGGACGATCCGCGAGGCGGCGATGAGCTCCATCGCCTTGGTGATCTTCCTCGTTGACTGCACGCTGCGAATACGCCGACGCAGGATGCGCTCTTGGCCTCCGGCCACGGATCAGTCGACCTTCCCCGTGTCGAAGGTTTCTTTGAACGCGGTCAGCGCCTTGTCGATCGCTCCTTCGTCGGGCAGGGCGCCGCTCGAGCGAATGTCGTCGAGGATGGACGCTTGGTTCGCCTTGAGGTATTCGATCAGCTCGATCTCGTAGCGCTGCACCTCGCTCACCGGCACGTCGTCCGTCCAGCCCTTGGTGCCGGCGTAAATCGCGATGACCTGCTCCTCGACCGGCACCGGCTGGTTCTGCGGCTGCTTCAGCAGCTCGGTCAGCCGGTAGCCGCGGTCGAGCTGGGCCTGTGACACCCGGTCGAGCTCGGAGCCGAAGGTTGCGAACGCCTCGAGCTCACGGAACTGCGCGAGGTCGAGCTTCAGCGTGCCGGCCACGTTCTTCATCGCCTTCACCTGCGCTGCGCTCCCGACCCGGCTCACTGAGTTCCCGACGTTGATGGCGGGCCGGATACCGGAGTTGAACAAGTCGGTCTCGAGAAACACCTGACCGTCGGTGATCGAGATGACGTTGGTCGGGATGTACGCCGAGATGTCGCCGGCCTTCGTCTCGATTACGGGCAGGGCTGTCAGTGAGCCGCCGCCACGCGCGTCCGACAGCTTGGCGGCGCGCTCGAGGAGGCGGGAGTGCAGGTAGAACACGTCTCCCGGGTAGGCCTCGCGGCCTGGAGGACGGCGGAGCAACAGTGAGACGGAGCGGTAGGCCTCCGCCTGCTTTGAAAGGTCGTCGTAGATGATGAGCGCGTGCTCGCCATTCTCCATCCAGTGCTGGCCCATGGCACAGCCTGCGTAGGGAGCCAGGTATTTGAACGGGGCGGGGTCGCCGGCCGACGCCACGACGACGACCGTGTACTCGAGGGCGTTGTGTTCCTCGAGGGTGGCCACCGTCTGGGCCACCGACGAATTCTTCTGTCCGATGGCGACGTAGATGCACTTCACGTTCTGGCCGGCCTGGTTGATGATCGTGTCGACCGCCACCGTGGTCTTGCCCGTCTTGCGGTCGCCAATGATCAGCTCACGCTGACCGCGGCCGATTGGCGTCATGGCGTCGATCGCCTTGATGCCGGTCTGCAGGGGCTCGCTCACCGGCTGGCGCCCCACGATGCCCGGGGCCTGCACCTCCATCCGGCGGGTCTCGGTCGCGTTGACGGGTCCCTTGCCGTCGATCGGCACTCCCAGTGCGTCCACGACTCGTCCGAGGAGCGCATCGCCGACCGGGACCGTCTGGATCCGGCCGGTGGCCTTGACCGTTTGCTCCTCCTCGAGGTTGTCCACGGCTCCGAGGACGACGGCGCCGATCGTGTCCTCGTCCAGGTTCAGGGCAAGACCCAGCGTGCCGTCCTCGAACTCGAGCAGCTCATTCACCGCAGCGCCCGGGAGCCCGGACACCCTGGCGATGCCGTCGCCCACTTCGACGATGCGTCCGATCTGTTCAGTCCCCACCGCCGGCGTGTACTCCTCGACGTGGCGCTCGAGCGCCTTGGTGATCTCACCCGCGTCGATAGTGAGCTCTGCCATCAATTTGCTCCCTCTGTGTTATCCGTCGAACTCAGATGCCTCCGGCCGAACCCGGAAGGCTCCCAGCTTCCGGACGGGGCCAAGTGCTCCCGCAGGGCATCGAGGCGACCCCGTGCGGTTGCGTCAACCTGCAAATCGCCGATGCGGATGCGCGCTCCGCTCAGCAACGACTCGTCCACCTCGACCTGCAACTCGACCGGCGCGCCGGCCAGCGTCCCGAGCGACTCGGACAACTCGCCGCGCTGAGCGTCGTCGATGGGAGCCGCGGCGGTCACGCGGGCAATGCGCCAGCCACGGGCCTGCGCGGTTGCCTCCACCAGAAAGTCGATCGTGCCGACGAAGTCCCTGGCCCGACCACCGGACACGGCGTAGCGCACGAGGCCGAGGGTTGGGGCCGTCACCTTGCCCTCGAGGAGCTGGCTCACGAGCCCTTGCCGAGCTTCCACGGCGAGGTCGCGATCGGTGAGGGCGGCCCGGAGCTGCGGCGTGGCGGCGACGATCCGGGCGAAGCGAAAGAGGTCGTCCTCGAGCGACTCGAGCTCGCCGGTCGACATGTCCTCGTGGACCGCCGTGGCGTACCCGCCGACGCGCTGGCGCGACGCAATGAGGCTGAGTCCAGGCTCGTCGTCCTGGCCCTCGGCCAAGTGCCGCACCCGGAGGGCAAGCCAGTTCAGGGCGGTTGCCACTTCTTGCGCGGCCACGACGCCGCAGGCGAACGCGGCCACCCGCCGCGCCTGGGCAGAGACCCTTCCCTCGAGCAGGTCGAGCATCACGGCTCGCCGGGAGGTCCCGGGCACAGCGGTGTCGCTCAGTGCCGCCCGCAACTGGCCGTTCGCGAGCACCAATTGCTCGATCGCCTCGACGTCGGACGCGACGCTCCCGAGGGCATCAGGGCCGGCGAATTCGGCGACTGCGGCGGAGTAGCCCTGAAGGGCTGGGTTCACGGTCGCGCCCCCGTGCCGGCGGCGGCGCTGTCGGGCTCCTCGCGCAACGCGGTCACGGCCTCGTCGATCAAGTCACGGTGCACTTCGAGGTTCACCTCACGACCGATGACGCGCTCGACAACTTCCATCACAACCTCACCCATCCGGGAAGCGGCTTCTTCGACGGCGCGCTGGCGGGCCAATCCGATCTCGACTTCGGCGTTGCCCACGATGCGCTCGTATTCAGACTGCCCCCGCGCCTGGGCGTCCGTCCGCACCTGTTCGGCGGTGCGGTTGGCCGTGGCGACGATCTCACGAGCCTGTTGCCGTGCCTGCTCGAGGACGTTGCGACGCTCGTCATCGGCCGCCTCTGCGTCGGCTCGGGCGGCGTCGGCCGCCTCGAGCGAGCTGCGTATCTTTTCCTGACGCTCCTGCATCGCCTTGTTGATGGGCGGCAGCACCCACTTATAGATGGCGAGGATGAGAAGGATCGATACGGCGAGCTCGATGAAGAACGTGCCGTTGGGTACGAGGAAGATGCTTGCTGTAGTCATGGTCGTTCCCGATCTCGGGCGGTTGTGACGTGGACGAAATGCTGCGGGTTGCTAAGCCGTGATGCTCTTGGCGGCAAAGACGTAGACGAACACGACCATGAACAGGAGGTTGATGAAGTACATGGCCTCCACCAGACCTACCGTGAGGAAGAAGTATTGCCTCGCCTTTGCCTCGATTTCGGGCTGGCGAGCGATGGCGGCGATGGTCTGAGAACCGGCCAGGCCGTCACCCACCGCGGCGCCGATGGCGCCGCCGCCGAGGGCCAAACCGCCGCCGACGAGTGCACCCGCAACTCTGATCGAAGCTTCAGTTGTTCCTGCCATTGTTTCTTTCTCCTTTGTCGAGATCCTGCTGGTCCGTCAGTGGGCTTCGTCCGTGCTCATCCCCATGCCCAAGTAAATGATGGTGAGGAGGCCGAAGATGTACGCCTGGATTGCCCCGATGAAGAGCTCGTCGAAGGGCTTCCAAATGGCCAATCCGATCCACGACAAATAGGGCGGGATCAGTGTGACGATGACCGCGATCATCAGGACACCCGAGAAGATGTTGCCGAAGAGCCGGAAGGTCAGCGTGATCGGCTTTGTGATCTCCTCGATGATGTTGATCGGGGTGAGCGCGGCGTACGGCTGGGCGTAGTGCTTGATGTAACCGCGCCTGCCCCGCGCCTTCACCGAGTTGTAGTGCACGAGGAAGATCACGATCAGGGCCAGCGCCAAGGGGAGGTTCACGTCGGCCGTCGGCGGAGCCAGGATGCCGGGGTCGCCGCTGGGGATGAAGGCGAGCCAGTTGCAGATCAAGAGGAAGAAGAAGATCGTCACGCCCAGGCCGACGAAGCGGCGGCCCCCGGGCCCGATGGCGGACTCCGCCAGGTCGGACACCTGCTCCACGAGGGTCTCCCAGAAGAGTTGCAGCTTGCCGGGGACGCCCGACGTGACCTTTCTCCGCATGAGCAAGCCGAGGCCGAGCACGATGGCTGCCGCGATCAGCGTGGTCCAGACGACGTCGAGGTCGACCGTCCCGATGACCGGGACGTGGACCACCCCGCGGTGGTCGCCGATCTGGATGCTGCCGCTCGCCAGCAGGAAGTTCATTGGATCCCTTGCGACATGACGATGCGTCCGACGTTCACGACGAAGAGCAGCTGGAAGATCACCAGGCCGGCGACTGCACCGATGCCGAGCGCGCCGTTGAGGAGTAACAGGCCAACGCAGATCACGGTGATGATTCCGAGTCGTGTCACGCTCTTTGTGCCCATGGCGCGGCGCAAGACCTTGTTGCTGATGCTGACCTCGCCCTGTGGCTTCAGCTTTGCGATGCCGGCGTCGAGGAAGCGCAGGTTCACGATCGCCAGGCCCAGCCCGATGATGAGCCCGAGGGCCCCCCAAAGGGAGCCGAGGAACGCGGTGAGCAGGACAGCTACGGCACCGACCATGAGGGCGGACAGAATGGTTCGTCGCAGCACCTTTGTCAGCGCGTTGCCCTGGAGGTCGGACAGACCCTCGAGCAGGTTCACGGGGCGACCCCTACAGGTACTGGCGTATCTGGGAGATCACGCTCACTGCGGCCGTCAACAAGCCCAGAGCCAGGCCCACCAGCAGGAGTACCGGAGCCGTGTGGAACTTGCTGTCCAGCCAGAGGCCGAGCACCACGCCCAGTCCCACGCAGACCGCGGACGAGAGGCCCATGCCCAGAAAGGCAGCGGCTCCGGGCAGGGGTTTTGGGTCCCCTGGCTTCGGCGATTCGTCGTCGTTGTTCACCCGACCGGGCGCGCGGGACGAGGCTCACGGGGCGTTCCATGCGACTTCTCCCCCCTTAAGCCAGGCGTAACGCGCCGTAGTCCGTCGTCCTGGTCGCCGCGCAGGCGGCCACGGACGGGGCGAGGTGGACGGGGTACACAGGCGTCATCATCGCATCCCGGCCCGTTTCGCGTCCAAACGATCACGAGGGGAACCGGACCACCTCCGAGGGCCGCCGGACCTGTCCGTTCGAGCTGGGAATTTCCTGGTCGGGAGGCTCGTCTTCGTCGTGTCCGTTGCCCCGTCGCAAGCCCGGGTGGAAGAACGTGTAAAGCCCCACGCCGAGGGCAGCGGCGCCGACCGGAATGATGGCGTTCACCTGGTGGACGAACAGCGGGAAGAGCAAGAAGCTCGAGAGCACGGCGGTCCACGCCCAGAGGATGATGACGCTGCGCCTTGGTCCGTGACCGAGGTTCAACAGCCGGTGGTGGATGTGCTCCTTGTCCGGCGTGCCGAAGCCCTTGCCGCTGGCAGTGCGACGGATGAACGCGAATGCCATGTCGACGAGCGGCACACCGAGGATGAACAAGGGGATGAACAGCGGGGCGAAGAAGAAGTAGGTCACGCCCGAGATGGGCACGGCGGTGGGGACGCGGCCGCCGATCACCATCGTCGACGCCGCCATGAGGAGACCGAGGAAGTGCGCGCCGGCATCGCCCATGAAGATGCGGGCGGGGTTGAAGTTGAAGGGGAGGAAGCCGAGACAGATGCCGCAGGCGATGACCGCCACCAGCGGGCCAATGTTGTCCGAGGGGATGAGGCCGAGGCCCATCAGGCGGATGCCGTAGAGCGCGAGCGCGCCACCGCCGATGGCGACGACACCGGCGGCGAGGCCGTCGAGTCCGTCGATCAGGTTGACCGCGTTGGTCAGCGCGATGACCCAGACGGCGGTGATGAGCGGGATGATGCCGGGCGTCAGGAGGTAGAAGCCGGCGAGCGGGATCTTGAGCTCGTACATCGTCACGCCGGCGAAGTACAAGATGCTGGCGGCGAGGACCTGGCCGGCCATCTTGGCGGGGGCGGACATATCGCGGACATCGTCGATGAGGCCGACGGCGAACATGGCGCCCGCGGCGAGGACGACACCGAGCATCTCGGGCGAATCGGTGAACGTGTGGGCCTCCCTGAAGGGAGGCAGCATCGTTGCCAGCAGGACGGCGACGAGAAAGCCCAGGAACATCGAGGCGCCTCCGCCATAAGGGATCGGCTTGGAGTGCACCGAGCGATCGCCGGGGTGCGAGATGTACCCCACGCGGATCGCGATGCGTTTGGCCGGAACGGTCAGTGCGGCGGTCGCCCCTGCGGCCACCACCAGGATCAGGCCGTACCAGCCGATGTCGGGCATGCCCTACCCCAAGAGATCGGGATAGGGCGGGAACGAGGCACAGAGCGCGGCAACCTCGGACCGCACGGCCGCGATTTCCCCTTCGTCGCCGCGTGACTTGAGGGTACGCGCCAGGAGGTCGGCCACCGTCCGCATCTCGGCCGCGCCCATGCCCGCGGTCGTCTCGGCCGCGGTGCCGAGCCGGAGCCCTGACGTCTGGAACGCGCTGCGGGGGTCGTCGGGGATGGTGTTGCGGTTGCAGGTGATACCGGCGCGGTCGAGTACCTCCTGAGCCTCCTTACCCGTGAGGTCCTCGTCGAAGGGCCGCAGGTCGACGAGCAGCATGTGGTTGTCGGTGCCGCCCGACACCAGGCGGAAGCCGTGTGCGGAGAGTGCGTCGGCGAGGGCTTTGGCGTTCGCAACGACGCTGGCCGCGTACTCGCGGAACTCCGGACGGGCGGCTTCGGCGAAGGCGACCGCCTTGGCCGCAATGACGTGCTCGAGCGGGCCGCCCTGGAGCCCGGGGAACACGGCACTGTCGATCTTCTTCGCCAGGTCCTCCCCGCAGAGGATGGCTCCACCGCGTGGGCCGCGCAGCGTCTTGTGCGTCGTGAGCGTGACGACGTCGGCGACGCCTACCGGACTCGGGTGCGCACCGCCGGCGATGAGTCCGGCCGGGTGCGCGGCGTCGAACATGAACTTGGCGCCCACCGAGTCCGCGATCTCGCGGAACGGCTGGGGGTCGATGATGCGCGCGTACGCGGTCGAGCCGGCGACGATGAGCGCCGGCTTCTCGGTCTTGGCCAGGTGCGCCACCTGGTCGAAGTCGATGACCTCGCCGGGGCCGCCGTCGGGGTCGTGGGACTCGGGCGTGACGCCGTAGGAGACGAAGCGCCAGAATTTCGAGACGATCGATGCGGGCGAGCCGTGGGTGAGGTGCCCACCGTGATCGAGCCGCATGGCCAGGACGGTGGCGCCGGGCTCGAGGAGCGCCTGGTACACAGCCAGATTGGCGTTCGCCCCGGCGTGCGGCTGCACGTTGGCGTGGGCCGCCCCGAAGAGTTGTTTGGCGCGGTCGCGCGCCAAGTCCTCGACTTCGTCGATGATGAAGTTGCCCCCGTAATAACGGCGCCCTGGATACCCCTCCGAGTACTTGTTGGTGAGCACCGAGCCTGTGGCCGCGAGCACGGCCGGCGACGTGAAGTTCTCGGATGCGATCAGCTGCAGGGTCGTCTGCTGCCGGTTCAGTTCCTGGCCGATGAGGTCCTTGACCTCAGCGTCGGCGGCCAGCGCATCGTTGTAGCTACTCATGTCGTTCCTTCGTGTGCGGTGTGGTGGACGAGTTCTCTCTCGACGTCCGCTCCGTTGCGGACTGACTCGTCGAGGACGGCCAGCTTTTCGATGCGGCGCAGGTGACGGCTGCTTCTCTCGGGTGGCTCCTTGGGCGCAGCGAGGAAGGCGTGTAGCGCGTCGATGACAACGGTCGTGCCGGTGGTCCGAGCCCCGAAGCAGACGACGTTGGCATGGTTGTGCTGGCCGGCCAGCGCCGCGGTCGTGACGTCGTGGACCACAGCCGCCCTGACCCCGGACACCTTGTTGGCCGCCATGGCGATGCCGTTGCCGCTGCCGCACACGCAGATCCCGAAGTCGGCTTCTCCGGTGGCCACGGCGCGTCCGACGGCGGCGCCGTAATCGGGGTAGTCGACCGAGGTGACAGCGTCATCGGTGCCGAGGTCGGAGACGTCGTAGGCGAGCGCGGTGAGCTCCGCCTTCAGAATCTCCTTGAGGTCGAACCCGGCGTGATCAGAGCCGACGGCAACGCGCATGAAAATCGAGTTTAACGATGGCCTGGGCGGCCACCGGGACGGCCATGTGCAGCCGGTACGCTGCTCCGTCCATGGCCCTCGACCCCCGCATCCCTGTCGTCGTGGGCGTCGGCCAGGTATCGACGCCGGCCAGCGCAGGGCTGGCGGCGGCGGACCGGCCCGAACCACTCGAGCTCATGACGGCGGCGCTGCGGGCGGCCGTCGAGGACTGCGACGGTGCGGCGCCCGGTGGCCCCGCGCCGGCCGGTGCCGCGCTATTGCAGCAGGCCGACAGCTTGCGCGTGGTGGCGCCGCTCGGATGGCACGCGATCAATCCGGCCTTGGCCGTGGCGTCGGCGCTCGGGTACGACGATGGGTTCGAGCCGCGCCAGCTGATGGTCTCAGCGGTCGGCGGGAACTCGCCGCAAGCCTTGATGCACGATGCCTGCCGCGCCATAAGCCGCGGCGACCTCGACGTGGTGCTGGTGACCGGGGCCGAGGCCATGTACGCCCGCGCCCTGGCTCGGCGCGACCCGGCCAAGCCGTGGCTCGAGTGGGCGACCCAGCCGTCCGAGACGCCGGCGCCAGAGGTCTTCGGCGTGGACAAGCCCGGCGCCAGCGAGCTCGAGATGAGCCGCGGGGTGATCCTGCCGGTGCACGCGTACCCGCTGCTCGAGAACGCCCTGCGCGCGGCCAACGGTTGGACGCTCGAGGAGCACCGGGGGCGAATCGGCGCGCTGTGGTCCCGCTTCAGCGAGGTGGCGGCCGGTAATCCCGACGCGTGGATCCGGAGGGCACGCACGCCGGATGAGATCGTGACGCCATCGGCGGACAACCGCATGGTCTCGTTCCCCTACCCGAAGCTCTGCACGGCCAACATGCAGGTCGACCAGGGTGCCGGCTTCATCGTGTGCTCGGTCGAGGCGGCGCGCTCGGCCGGGGTGCCCGAGGACCGCTGGGTCTTCCCCCTGGCCGGTGCCGACGCGAACGACCATTGGTTCCTCTCGCAGCGTGCCGAGCTGCACCGCTCTCCCGCCATCGGCCTGGCCGGCGCCGCGGCGCTCGGCCTCGCGGGGCTCGGGATCGACGATGTGGCGGCGGTCGACCTCTACTCGTGCTTCCCGGCCGTGGTGCAGATCGCGGCTCGCGAGTTCGGGTTGGCGGTCGACGATCCTTCCCGGCCGCTGACGCTGACCGGTGGGCTGACCTTCGGCGGCGGTCCGGGGAACAACTACACGTCGCACGGAATCGCCCGCGCCGTCGGCGCGTTGCGCTCGGCACCGGGTACGGCGGCGTTGGTGACCGGGCTCGGCTGGTATGCGACGAAGCATTCGATCGGCGTGTACGCGTCGCGCCCGCCGGAGGTGGGCGACGGGCCGTTCGCATGGCGCGACGTCCAACCGGAGGTCGACGCCCTCCCGGAGTGCGTTGTCGACGAAACGGCAACCGGGCGAGTGCGGATCGAGACCTACACGGTGGCGTTCGACCGGGAGGGTGCGCCGGAACGCGGGATCGTCGCCTGCCGCACGGCGGCCGGGGCCCGTGCCTGGGCCAACATCATCGACCCTGACACGCTGGCGCAGCTCTGCGTCGAGGAGGGCATCGGCCGTGCGGGGCTGCTGAGCGAGGACGGGGTCCTGGTCCTCGACGACTGAGCAGAGGTGGCCTTGGCCACCTCGTGCGTGTGCCTCCGCTCTGAGGTGTTCGATCTGCCAGTTCTTGATCGTCGTTGCGTGATCAATTCCGCGTCAAACGATCACAACGAGGTGGTCGTTCGCCGGAATTTGATTTTATGAGCACCCAGATGTGATCGCTGGTCGGACGACTAACCACGCAGGCCTAATCGGTTGGAGCAAAATCGAACACCAGGCGGCACATGCACCGCCACGACGAAGCGCCGACGTCCTCGACCAGGCCCAACGACAGTGAGGAGTCCTTACCACCCCCCACGAAGAGGGGCTATGCCCGACCGGCGGAGGGAAGAACCGACCAGTGGACGTATGGTGAAGGGGAGCGAAGGGGGTGGCATGGCTGGCATCGCACACGACCTTGTGATCCGGGGCGGGCACCTGGCCGACGGACGGGGCGGCGAACCGGTGCCTGCGGACGTGGCGATCGAGGGCGCCACCATCACGGCGGTGGGGACCGTCCCTGGAAGGGGGCGCGAGGAGATCGACGCGGACGGGCTGCTCGTCACGCCGGGGTTCGTCGACATCCACACGCACTACGACGGCCAGGCCACCTGGGACTCGTGCATCACGCCGTCGAGTTGGCACGGTGTTACCACGGTCGTCATGGGCAACTGCGGCGTCGGCTTCGCCCCCGTCCGGCCGGACGCACACGACGTATTGATCTCATTGATGGAGGGGTCGAGGACATCCCCGGCGCCGTGTTGCACGAGGGCATCGACTGGACGTGGGAGACCTTCGGTGAGTATCTCGACGCGGTCGAGCGCCGGCCGCACGACATCGACGTCTGCGCGCAACTCCCCCATGGCGCGCTCCGCCTCTACGTCATGGGGGACCGGGCCGCCCGCCTGGAGGATGCAACGGAGGAAGACGCGGCGGCCATGCGCCAGATCGCGGCCCAGGCGATGCGTGATGGCGCGGTCGGATTCTCGACGTCGAGGACGCTGAACCACCGGACCGCGAGCGGCGACCCGACGCCGTCGCTGCGGGCGCGGGTGGACGAGCTGGTGGCCATCGCCTCGGGCGTGGCGGACGCCGGGCACGGCGTGATCGAACTGATCTCGGACTTCTATCCCGACGCCGACAGCGAGTTCGAACTGGTGCGGTCGATGGTCGAGGCTTCGGGGCGGCCGCTGTCGCTGTCGCTGGCGCAGAACCACCGGCAGCCGGAGGCGTGGCGGGACTTGTTGGGACGTATCGAGGGATCGGTGGCCGAAGGGCTGCCGATCCGCGGGCAGGTGGCGCCACGGCCCATCGGCTTGGTCGTAGGGCTGCAGTCGTCGTACCACCCGTTCCTCATGTTCCCCGCCTGGCGGGAGGTCGCCGGGTTGCCGCTGGACAAGCAGGTCCGCGCGTTGCACGACCCGTCGTTCCGCGAGCGGCTGCTGGCCGAGGTGTCTGCGGACGATGGGCCGGGCCGCGGTCGCCAAGGTCGGCGCCTGCCCGTCGACTTCTCGAGGCTGTACGTCTTGCACGAGGCCCCCGATTACGAGCCGCCGCCGGAGGCGAGCGTGGCGGGCATCGCTGCGGCGCGGGGCGTCGACCCGGCGGCGCTGGCACTCGACCTGCTGGCCGAGAACGGCGGAAGGAAC
Source organism: Acidimicrobiales bacterium (assembly GCA_035483935.1). Classification (GTDB taxonomy): domain Bacteria; phylum Actinomycetota; class Acidimicrobiia; order Acidimicrobiales; family RAAP-2; genus Bog-473. The sequence goes on along the minus strand of DATHPK010000207.1, from coordinate 5,933 downwards.
TTCCTCTACACGCCCTTCTCCAACTACGCCGACGGCAACCTCGATGCGTGCGGGGAGATGCTCACGCATCCGGACACCCTGTTCGGCCTGGGCGACGGGGGCGCACACGTCGGGATCATCGCCGACGCTTCGTTCCCGACGTACTTCCTTTCGCACTGGGCGCGGGACCGCTCGCACGACCGCATACCGGTGGGCCAGGTGGTGCAACGGCTGACGTCGAACAACGCACTGGCGGTAGGCCTCGCCGACCGTGGCGTCGTGGCGGAGGGGATGAAGGCGGACCTCAATGTCATCGACTTCGACCACCTGCGCTGCGAGTTCCCGGTGATGGCTTACGACTTGCCGGCGGGTGGCAAGCGGCTGCTGCAACGGTCGCAGGGATACCGGGCGACGATCGTGCATGGGCAGGTGACGTATCGAGACGGCGAGCACACCGGCGCGCTGCCGGGTCGGCTCGTGCGGGGCGGGCGCGACACGGCAGCGGCCTGAGCTGGTCCGAACGATCGGAATCGGAGGGAGCGCGATGACGACGAAAAAGTTGCACCAGCTCGAGCCGGCGGCCGAGTGGAGGGCGGCGGACATCGCCGACCCCGAGGCGTGGACGTTGCGTCTGGACGCCGAGGATCAGGCCGAGCTCGATGCCGCACTGCAGAAGGCCAAGGCGAAGAGCACCGACCCGTTGGACCTCGGGCGCGAAGACTTCCCGCTCGACGGGCTGGCGGAGAAGTTGGACGGCGTCGTCGACGTCCTGCTCAACGGTCGGGGCTTCTGCCGTATCGCGACGCTGGACGCGGAGCGCTACTCCGACGAAGACCTCACGCTGTTGTACTGGGGCATCGGGCTGCATCTCGGCGCGCCCTGGGCGCAGAACAAGCACGGCCACGTGCTGGGGGACGTGACCGATCAGGGCAAGACGATCGACGACCCGACGGTCCGCGGCAACGAGCTCGGCGGCATCGCGCTCGACTACCACACGGACGGTTCGGACCTCGTCGGGCTCCTGTGCCTGCGCACCGCCCGCACGGGGGGCCTCTCCTGCGTGGCCAACGCCGTGGCGATCCACAACGAGATGGTCCGCTCGTGCCCCGAGCTTGCCGCGGCCTTGTACGAGCCGATGCCCTACGACGCCCGCGGCGAGCAGGCCAACGGCACCAGCGCCTTCTACTCCATCCCCGCCTTCACCGAGCACGGCGACCGGTTGTTCGTGCGCTTCATCCCCCAGTACATCCTCGCCTCGCAACGACACCCCGATGCGCCCCGGTTGAGCGACGAAGCCCGCGCCGCCATCGCCAAGGCGTCGGAGCTGGCGAACGACCCCGACTACAACGTGTACATGGACCTGCAACCCGGCGAGATGCAGTTCATCAACAACTACCACGTGCTCCACGGCCGCACGGCCTACGAGGACGACGTGGACCACGGCTACAAGCGCCACCTCAAGCGGCTCTGGTTGGCCACCTACGCGTTGACCGAGCGGCCGCCCTACTTCGCGGCGCTGGGCCGCAGCCACTGGGAGGCGAAGCGCTCCGTCAGCTCGCTGCCCGCCGTCGAGCGGGCGTCCGCCGGGTCGTAGCTCACGCCGGAGCGTCGGCGCTTCCGGAGAACTCGCATTTGGCAAGCCCGGCATGGTCGGCATGACGAGGGGCGGCGGGTGCCGGGCTGTCTGCGACTGTCAGTCCGCTTTGGATCTTGACCGGCCGAACCAGCGTTTCCGCTCGCCCATGGACATCGTGGCGTCGATGAAATTGGAAGGCAGCGCGCCCTCACGGAGCACGCGCACGGGCGAGACGGTGGCGTCAACCAGCGTGGGCGGCTCGCCGTCACGACGGCCGCCATCGACGACGAGTGCCACATCGGTCACGTCGAACGCACCGGCCACTTCGGTGGGCTCGTTGTAGTTGAGCGGGATGGTGCGCCAGGGTCCGTGCTCCTTGCACAGCCTCCGGAGCGCTCGCCCGTCGGGCATCCCCACCGTGACAGCCCATCCGCCGGCGTCCGCGTCCTCGGGCACGACGCGCACTTCACCCGTGCGAAGAGGCTCCTCGTCATCCGGTTCGTCAGGCGCGGTCGCGTCCGCGGCGCCGTCCGGGTTCACGACCGGAACCTGGCCTGTCCGTGCGGGGTCGGCCGCACGAGGCAGGAAGACGTCCACCGGGCCGGGCCAGACCCGGTCGAGCAGGCGCTCGATCTCCTCGGTCCAGCCCGAGGTCAACGCGCGCACGTCGTCCCGGTGGCCGACTGCGTAGTGCGGCCCGTCGGGGTCGGCCGCCATCGCCACGAGACGGGCCTCGGCACCGGGACTCCCGACGTGCACCGCCAGGCAGTATCCGCCGACGCCGGGGACGGCGACCACCGCCCCTTCAGCCAACGCGGTGCCGATGTGCGTGTCGGCGGCGTCGACGACCGGCGGCCTGACCGCCTCGTCATCCGTTCCTGGCTCCCCCATATCTCGTCCCTAGTCTCCGCTGCGGGCGACCAGCGCGCGCGGACGGCCGGCCAGGTCCTGATCCACCCTGGTTTCGGCGTAGCCGAGCTCCGACGCCAGCGCCGCCGCCGCCTCCGCCTGGTGCGGTGCGATCTCGATCACGACCGCACCGGGATCGCGCAACCAGGGAGGGGCCTCACGCAACACCGTCTCGACATCGGCCGGCCCCGCCGTGCCGTCACTCGCCGCGCCGGCCACCAGGGCGCCCCGGGGCTCGAGCCTGACCTCGTCGGACAGCTCCTCGTATTCCGCCTCGGCGACGTAGGGAGGGTTCGAGACCACAACATCGACTCCGCCCCGCAGGCGTGCGGGCAGCGGCTCCAGCCAGTTGCCGTGCGCCAGCGTCGTCGGTGGGAGCCCGGCCGCAGCCGCCGGAAGCGAGCGTCGGACGACCTCGAGGTTGGACTCCGCTACCGCCAACGCGTCGGTGCTGGCGTCCGTCGCCCACACCTCGGCCACCAACCCGCCGCCGAGCTCGGTGGCCAGGGACAGAGCGATGGCGCCCGAACCGGTACCGGCATCGACGACCACGAGCTTTGGGCCTCGACCAACCCGGTCACCCGCATCCGCAGCCGACGCCGCCAGCAACCGCGCCTCGGCCAGCGCGACCTCGACCACCTGTTCGGTCTCGGGCCGCGGGATCAACACCCGGGGATCCACGAAGAGGTTCAGGCGGCGAAAGGGCCAATGCCCGAACACGTACTGCAGGGGCTCTCCCGCCGCGCGCCGTGACGCCATGGCACGTGCCGCCGAGACGACGGCGTCGTCCAACGGCGTCGTCGGTGGATTCGGGTGCCCGAGCGTCAATCCGAGCCCGAGCGCCTCGTCGACAATGAAGCGCGCCTCGTGCGGCGCGCCGACCACGGCGGTGAGCTCGGCGACGAGCTCGCCCCGCGTCGGAGTGCTCGCCACGACCAGCGGCGCGACAACCGCGCCGGCGCTGGCACCGTCCACCCTCGTCACGCGCCCTCGGCGTCCTCGCCCGCCAGCTGCCGCGCCCGCTTGTCCGCCATCAGCGCGTCGGTGAGCTCGGCGAGGTCGCCGGCCAGCACCTGGTCGAGCTTGTAGAGAGTGAGGTTGATCCGGTGGTCGGTGACCCGATTCTCCTTGTAGTTGTAGGTGCGGATCTTGTCGGTGCGGCTCCCGGCGCCCACCTGGCCGCGACGTTGGGCCGACATCTCGGCCGCCTGCCGGTCCTGCTCCGCCTTCAACAGACGCGCCCGCAACACGACCATCGCCTTGGCCCGGTTCTGGATCTGGGACTTCTCGTCCTGCATGGCCACGACCGTGCCCGTCGGGATGTGCGTGATCCGCACGGCCGAGTCGGTCGTGTTCACCGACTGCCCGCCCGGGCCGGTCGAGCGGTAGACGTCGATCTTGAGGTCGTTCGGGTCGATCTCGACCTCGACCTCCTCCGCCTCGGGAAGCACGGTGACCGTCGCCGTCGACGTGTGCACCCGTCCCTTGGCCTCCGTGACGGGCACGCGCTGGACGCGGTGGGTGCCCCCCTCGTGCTCCAGGCGGATGTAGGCGTCGGGCCCCTTGACGAGGAAGACCGCCTCGTTGATCCCGTCCTTGTCGGACTCGGACTCGGACAACACCTCGGTCTTCCACTTGTTCGCCGCCGCGTAACGCAGGTACATGTCGTAAAGGTCACGTGCGAACAGGTTGGCCTCGTCACCGCCGACGGCGCCTCGGATCTCGATGATCACGTTGCGGCCCTCGTTGGGGTCCTTCGGCAACAGCAGGGTCTCCATCCGCTCCTCGAGCGAACCGACCCGGGACTCGGACGACTCGAGCTCCTCGCGCATGAGCTCGCGATCGTCCCCCGAGGCTTCGGTCAGCATCTCGCGGGCGGTCGCGACGTCCGATCGCGCCGACGTCAGGTCGTGCCAGGTCTTGACGACCTCGGCGAGCTCCTTGTGGCGGCGCGACAGGACGCGCAGCTTGTCCGCGTCCGACAGGGTGGTCGGATCGGCGAGCTCCGCCTCCACCGAGGAGAACTCCTCTTCGAGCGCGGCCATCCGGTCGTCGATCATGACTGGAGGCTAGGGCCAGAGCTCGCAGCGGGCGCGACCGGGGGGCCGGCCGCGCCGGGAGCTATTCCGATTCCGGTGAGACAGGCTTCGCCTTGGCCCGTCCCTTGCGCTCGCCGTAGCGGCGCTGGAAGCGCTCGACCCGTCCACCGGAGTCGACCAGCTTCTGCTTGCCCGTGAAGAAGGGGTGGCACTCGTTGCACAGCTCGACGTGGAGATCGGCCTTCGTGGAGTGTGTCGTGAACGTGTTGCCGCACGAGCACTTGACCGTGGCCTCGACGTAGGCGGGATGGATGTCGGACTTCATTGGTGTCTCCAAACTCGTGGGCCGGACCAGTCTACGGCGTGGTGCCGTAGCCCTCTGCCCAGCAGTACAACCACAAACGCCGATCGGGTCGGGATTATGCCCGGTGCCCAAATCGCGTTGGACAGGGGCCTAGGTGCCCGGCCCCTTGGCGATCTCGGCCAGGAACTCGTCGTTGCTGCCCGTCGTCTTGATCTTGTCCATCAAGAGCTCCAGACCGGCGGCGTCCTTGCCGTCGGAGGCCAGGGCGTTGAGGACCCGACGCAGCTTCCAGACCTGTTGGAGCTGCCCCCGCTCGAAGAGGAGCTCCTCGTGGCGGGTCGACGAGGCGTTGACGTCGATGGCCGGGTAGAGGCGACGCTCCGAGAGGCGCCGGTCCAGCCGCAGTTCCATGTTGCCGGTGCCCTTGAACTCCTCGAAGATGACTTCGTCCATCTTGGAGCCGGTCTCGACCAGCGCCGAGGCCAGGATGGTCAGCGACCCGCCCTCCTCGATGTTCCGGGCGGCGCCGAAGAACTTCTTGGGCGGGTACAGCGCACCGGAGTCGACACCACCGGACATGATCCGGCCCGTGGCCGGCGCAGCCAGGTTGTAGGCGCGGGCGAGGCGGGTGATGCCGTCGAGGATGATCACGACGTCGCGCCCCATCTCCACCAGGCGCTTGGCCCGCTCGATCGCCAGCTCGGCCACCTGCGTGTGCTCTTCGGAAGGCCGGTCGAAGGTCGACGCGATGACCTCGCCCTTGACGGTGCGGCGCATGTCGGTGACCTCTTCGGGCCGCTCGTCCACCAGCAGCACCATGAGGTGCACGTCGGGGTTGTTCGCCTCGATGGAGTGGGCGATCTGCTTCATGACCGTGGTCTTGCCGGCCTTGGGCGGCGAGACGATCATGCCGCGCTGCCCCTTGCCGATCGGCGAGATCAGGTCGACGATGCGCGCCGTCAGGTTGTCCTTGTCCCCGGGCATCTCGAGGTTGAGTCGGGAGTCGGGGAACAGCGGCGTCAGGTCCTCGAAGCGGGGACGGTTCTTCGCCGCCTCGGGGTCGAGGCCCGAGATCGAGTCGATGCGCAGCAGCGCGGGGTACTTCTCGTTGTTCGACGCCGGCCGG
>DATHPK010000206.1:0-6008 GCA_035483935.1 Acidimicrobiales bacterium | reverse complement strand
ATCCCGGTCGCGCAGATCGAGTCCCTGCTCCCGCAGCTGCAGAAGGGTGGTCAGAACGGGAACGGCGGTGGCTACCTCGGCGTGGACATCACGACCCTGACGCCGGCCTTGCGCCAGCAGTACGGCTTCACGCCCACCTCGGGCGCCGTGATTCTGACGGTCGTCTCCGGGTCGCCGGCAGCGAAGGCAGGGCTCGTCCAGGGCGATGTCATCGTGAGCATCGACGGGAAGGCGATCGCGACCTCGGACGACCTGCAGAAGGTGGTGCAGGCGGACAAGCCCGGGCAGTCGATCTCCATCACGTACTACGTCGGCGACAGCAAACGGACCACCACGGCAACGCTTGGGAACCAGGCGCAGGCCCAGCAACAGCAGTCCAACTCCGGCTCGTCGGGCTCAGGCGGCAGCGGGAGCACGAACCCCTTCGGCGGGGGAGGGTTCCCCGGATTCGGGAACTCCGGATCGACCGGAGCGACGCCTTAACTACCAGAGCGGCGGAGCGCCCGGGACGTCGAAGTTGCGGTCCGGATGGGCCGGGGGGAAGTTCATCTTCCCTCCCCGGGGCTGCCAGCCGCTGGCCTCGATGTCCTCGAGCACATGGGCCATGTTGTAGTTGTCCTCCTCGTAGGAGAACTTGCCGTCGCCGGCGTAGACCAACCGGGAGTAGGCGGACTGGCGGTACGGCGTCCCGTCGGCCTTGGCGCGGGGAAGGATCTGCGTCCATTTCACCACGACGTCGTTGCCCTCGATCGCCGTGAACTCGATCGGGAACTTCCAGTCCTCCATGCCCAGCATCGATTCCACAAGCCAGCGCGCGATGGTCTCCTTGCCCTCGATCCGGCCCCACGCCCCGTCCACGTAGACGGCGTCGTCGGTATAGAAGTCGGCCAGTGCGCCGAAGGCGTCGGGCTCGAGACCCTCATCGATACGCCGACGGAGATCGTGGTACCGCTCGATCGTCGCGCTGACCTCTTCGCGGGGGTATGCCATGTCCTTGCTGTCCTCTCTGGGTTGCTGGTGCTCGGGGGTGCTGACTCGTTGGCGTTCGATCAGGCCTCGGTCGCCCGGTAGGCACGCCGTGCCGCCTCCAGTTCCGCCAAGGCGTCCTCGCGCCCGGTAAAACCCTCCACCTCGGTGGACTTCTCCGGCTCGAGGTCCTTGTAAATGCTGAAGAAGTGTGCGATCTCGTTGCGGAGGTGCAGCGGCACGTCCTCGATGTCCGTAGCGTCGTCCCACTGGGGATCGTGCTCCAGCACGGAGATCAACTTGGCGTCGACCCCCTTCTCGTCGCGCATGGAGAACATGCCCAGGATCCGCACGCGTACCATGCAGCCCGGGAACGTCGGGTCCGCCACCAGGACGAGCACGTCGAGCGGGTCGCCGTCGCCGGCAAGGGTGTCGGGCACGAAGCCGTAGTCCGCGGGGTAGGTAGTGGCCGTGAAGAGGCGGCGATCCAGGCGGATCATGTGCGTTTCGTGGTCGTACTCGTACTTGTTGCGGCTACCCGTCGGGATCTCGATCACCACGTCGATCGCCACGTCGTTCCCGCTCATGCCCGTGACGACTCTCTCCTGGGGCTTGCCGGACCGATCTGGCTCATGATCCGCTCCACGGGGCAACCGTACCGCTCAGGTCGCCGAGAAGTAGGCGTTGGACGGCGCGTGCCGAGCCGAAAGGGCTTCGCCGACGGAGGGTCGACCCTCCTTGCCGGATCGCAGCGCATCGAGGGTCGCCCGCTTGTTGTTCTCGAACACCAAGCCTTCGTCGTCGGCTCGGGGATTCACCCACACCGCCGCGATCAGCAGCAGCTTCGTCACGGCCGACGCGACGACGACGCCCTGGGCCACCGCCTCCATCACCCCGACCGCCACCCCGGCGTGCGCGGCGCCCCAGGTGAGCTCGGCGTGACGGTCGCTCTCGATCGTCGCCTTGTTGACGAACAGGGTGAAGGGGCGCACGGCCGTCCCCGGCGTGACGGTGGCGACAAACGGGACATGGCCGGCGCGCGGCGTGGCCAGCGCCGTCACCCACGCCGTCTCGACAGGCCCACCGGACTCGCCGAGCACGGTGTTCACGTGAGCGGCGTCGGCGCCCTCACCGACGAAGGACTCGCCGAACTGGGTCTTCACGCGGCGGGGGGCCAGGTCTGCGGCGGCGTGGCGAACGGCTCGGTGCGCCCGTAGCGATCGGCCCGCAGCAGATCGCTCCCCAGCGTGCCCGGCTTCGTGTCGTAGGGGAGCAGGCCGACATGGCGCCAACGGTGGCCGGCGATGGGGGAGACCCGGTGCAGCGAATGACGGCCCTCGAAGACGAGCAGCGTGCCTGGTCGCATCGGGAGCGTCTCCACGCGGCTGCGGTCGCCCGACAACACCGCGCCGACGTCCTCGTAGCGTTCGTCCTGTGCGTCCCGGATACGCGGCACGACCTCGAAGTCGCCTCCGGACTCGGCCGACTGGATCGCCAGGGACACGACAAAGTCGGTCTGGTCGAAGTGCCACTGCAGCAGGTCACCCTCGCCCATGACCGCGAGGTTCAGCGCACCGAAGGGGTCGGCGTAGCGATAGATCGGACCGCGGTCGAGAACCGCCTCGATGAGATCCTTCATGGGGTCCCACTCGTAGAGGAGGCGAAGTGGCGAGTCGAGGGGCGTGATGTCGTACGCCACCGCCCGCACCGCGTAGTCGGCGAAGTGCAGCCGCGGATGGTCGGGTGGCAGCGAGAAGTCGGGGAACTCGAGGTAGGCCGTACCCTGCCCGCCGGACGAGTGGGCCCGTGCGGCCAGCTCGTCGGCGTCGCGCGTCAGGTCGGCCACGCCGGTGGGGGAGACGAAGCCCTCGATCTCCGCGGCACCCTTTTCACTGAGCTGCTGACGGGCCTGGGCAACGACAGTGCGGTACGTGTCCGATTCCGGGCGCAACAGCGGGTAGCGCTCGAGGTCGACCAGCTGGGCGGGATTGCTCACCGACAGCGACACAGATCGCGGACGCTACCAGGGCGGACGAACGCTGTTTGGGTGGCGCGGTGGCTGTTCAGCCGCCCACGAATCCGCCACCTCCCGTGCCGATGCGTCGGACCGGAAAGCTCCCGTTGCCCCCGCCTAAGAAGCCGCCTGGGAAGAACCCGCCGCCACCACCACCGCCGAGGACGTTCCCGAGACTGGTGTTGGTGTTGGACGAAGGCACCGCTTCGGCGTAGTCGACGAGGACGACGCTCTGGCCGGGGGACAGGCCCGAGTCGACCTGGGTGTAGGTGTCACCGACCATCCCGACCTTGATCACCTTGCGGGTGAGCTCGCCCTTCGAGAGTTCCACGACGTACGAGGACGTTCCGAACGATTGCACGGCAGACGTGGGCACCGCGACCACGTCGGACTCCGTGCCCGTCGTGATCGTGACGTTGCCTGTCGAGCCGGAATGCATGGCGGACGACGTGGACGCCGGCAGCGCCACGATGACCGGGTAGCTGTACCCCGAGCTGCCGGACTGCACGGGGCCCACCTGCGACACGGTGCCGTCGATGGTCCCGTCGACACCATCTACCTCGACGCTCGCTGGCTGCCCGACCTTGACCGAGGGGATCTGTGAGCTGTCGAGAGTCGCCTCGAGCTCGTAGGAGTTCGTCCCGAGGATCGTGATGATCTCGGTGCTCGAACCGGCGCTGACCGTGTCGCCGGAGTTGATCGCCACCGAAACCACCGTCCCGCTGATCGGGCTCGTCAGGGTGGCCTCCTTGAGGGACTGCTGCGCTTCGGTGAGATTGGCCTGCGCGGTGTCGATGGCGGCCTGGTCGGACGCGATCTGCTGGGGCGTGTCGGTATTGGCCGAGGACCCCCCGCCAGTGTTCGAAGACCCGCCGCCATTGTTCGAGCCGCTGCCACCGGTCCCGGGCGAACTCCCCGAGCCGGTGTTCCCCCTGTTGCCAGTGTTGCCCGTGTTGCCGGCAAACGTCCCCCCCGTCGCGTGGGAGGTGGCGCCCGAATCGCCGGTCGGGGAACCGCCAGGGGCCGAACCGCCCGACGATTCACTTGCGAGGGCCTGGGCCAAGGCCGTTTCGTCCTTGGACACCGTCGACTGGTCGGTGGAGACCGTGTGCTCGTCCGTGGAGACCGTCTCGAGCGCGCCCTCGCACGTCGCTTGGCCACTCGGAGTGCTGGTGTTCGCACCGGTGCAGTCGGTCTGCGCCTGAGCCAGGTCGGCAGCCTCCTGCTGTTGTGCTTTCGAAAGGGCCGCTTCGTCCTGGGTCAGGGTGGTTTGGTCCTTCGTGACGGTGGGGTTGGTCGTGCTTCCCTGTCCCCCCGAACCCGAGCCGCCGTTGGTCGGTGTCCCGGTGCCGCCATGACCCGGTGAGGTCGTCGTCGTCGTGCTGGTTGCACCAGACGAGGGGTTCGAGCCGGTCGCTGAAGACGCGGTGCCCGACTGGTTCGCTTCGTCCTCGGCGAGCTTGGCCTCGTCGGCATTGAGCGCGGACTCGTCGGAAGCAACGCTCTCGCTGAGCGCCGTCGTGTCGAGGGTGCCCAGCGTCTCGCCCGCGGTCACCTGGGAACCGGGTGTGACGGAGACCGATGTCACTTTGCCACCGACCTGGAACGCCGAGGCGGCTTCGTTGACGGGAGCGACGCTGCCCACCACGGTCAGCGCGGTGGCAATGTCGGCCCGCGTCACGGTGACCATGCGGTAGCCCGCCGAGCTCCCCGAGACCTCGGCCCAGGCCGCCACCCCGCCACCGATCACGATCGCGAAGGCGAGCGCGCCGATCAGGACGGCCCGACGGTGCCCGGCCCGACTCCACCCGGAGCGAGACGTCTTAGGCACCGCCACCGCCGGGGGCGCCGCCAAAGAATCTCCCGCCACCTCCGGGGAAGCCAACGGTGCAGGTGCCACCGCCGGTAGAGGTGATGCGAACCGTCGAGGCCGTGACCGATCCATTGGTGGCAGCGGGACCGAAGGCGGAGACGCAGTCTCCGACAGCGAGGTCACCGGAGGTCACCGATTGCGTCGTGTTCACTGGCGTCGAGCTCGACGTCGTGACCTTGAGCGTCTCGGTCTTGGGCCTCGTGGGGTGCTTCGTCCTGTTCCTCGTCGAGAAGCTGCCGGGCGAGATCGAGATCCCCGAGACGGTGAACGTCGAACCGTTGACGGCCGTCACCTTGCCTGACGCGATGCTCAAGTTGGCGAACTGCCTACGAAAGTTCCCACCCGACCCGCCGCCGGGGAAGTTTTTCGAGCTCCCCGGAGTGAACGTCTGCGGGCCGCCGCCGCCCTCGGGGCCCGTCCGGAAACGGAACCCGCCTGCAGGCGGACCCCCCGACCCGCTGCCGACGCGGAAGTTGCCCGGGCCGCCGGTTGCACCACAGCTTCCGCTGCTGTTCGGCATCGTCAGCGTGATGTTGTTCGCCGCGATCGTGGTCTTGGACTTCTTCGACGCCGACCCGGTGGCGGTTATGCAGTCACCGACGGTCACCGAGCTCACCGTTTCGGTGACGCTCTTCGAGAACGTCGTTGTCGACGTCCAGTTCACTGTGGTCTGGCCGTTGCTCGGATTTTGGACCTCCATGCTCGATGCGCTGAGCGCGGCGATGCTCCCCGTGGCGCCGATCGGTGCGTTCGACGTCGCGGCGCCGGCGGTCGCAGCCGACCCCACGAACCCGGCGGCCAACAGGGCAGCCGCCGTGCTCCCGATGATGGGCATCCAACCCCTGGGGTAAGTGCGGCGGTCGGTCGGTGTTTCCATGATTGCTATTGCCTCTTTCATAACTGGATGCTGTGGTTGGGAAGGACTGTGTTTTGAGCTACTCGGTGCGCAATGCGTCGATTGGAGCGAGCGAAGCGGCACGACTGGCCGGGTAGACGCCGAAGAGGACGCCGATGGCCAGGGCGATAGCCAGAGCACCCACGGCCGCGGTCGGGCTGGTCGAGATGGGATCGCCGATGAGCCCGGGGAGGTACTTGACACCGACGAGGCCGGCCACGACCCCTACCGCGCCGCCGATGAGACCAAGGACCGAGGCC
>DATHPK010000205.1:0-12846 GCA_035483935.1 Acidimicrobiales bacterium | reverse complement strand
CATCGCCGCGCAGACGGCGAAGCAGGTGATCCTGCAGCGCATCCGCGAGGTCGAGCGCGACATGAAGTACGAGGAGTACGCGGGCCGTGAGGGCGACATCGTCACCGGCATCGTCCAGCAGACGGACAACCGCTACACGCTCCTCGACCTGGGCAAGGTGGAGGCGCTGCTGCCCCAGGCCGAGCAGGTGTCCTACGAGCGCTACGAACACGGGGCGCGCCTCAAGGCCTACATCGTCGAGGTCCGCAAGACGACCAAGGGCCCTCAGATCGTCGTCAGCCGCACCCACCCCGGCTTGATCAAGCGGCTGTTCGAGCTCGAGGTGCCCGAGATCGGCTCCGGCGTCGTCGAGATCAAGGCGGCCGCCCGGGAGCCGGGACACCGCACGAAGATCGCCGTGTGGTCCAACGACCCCAACGTCGACCCGGTCGGCGCGTGTGTCGGTGCGCGGGGCTCCCGGGTGCGAATGGTCACGAACGAGCTGCGCGGCGAGCGCGTCGACGTCGTGCCCTTTTCCGACGACGCGGTCGAGCTGATCCAGAACGCGCTGGCACCCGCCCGCGTGCGCGAGGTGCGCCTCGACGAGGAGACCGGAACGGCCACCGTGATCGTCAGCGATTTCCAGCTGTCACTTGCCATCGGCAAGGAGGGTCAGAACGCCCGGTTGGCGGCGCGGCTGACCGGATGGCGCATCGACATCAAGAGCGAGACCCAGCTGGCCGAGGAGGAGGCGGGCTACGCCGACCAGGAATGGGCCGAGGGCGAGTGGGTCGAGGACGAGAACGGCGACCTCGTGTGGAAGCCGGCCGAGGGCGGAGAGGCCATGTCGGCGGCCGAGTGGTCGCACGCGGCAGAGGACGCGGCCGAAGGTGCAAAGAGCACCGATGCGGCGGCGGAAGCGGACGTCGCGCCCGGCGGCGAATCGGCAGAGGCCGCCGAGGCGTCGGCCGAGGCGGAGCCTGCAGCAGCGGAGCCTGCAGCGGCCGAGCCCGCGGCGGCCGAGGCGTCTGGGGTCACGGAGGAGGCCGAGGCATAACGCCGACCCGGACCTGTGTGGGTTGCCGGCGAGCCCTGCCGGCGGACCGTCTGGTCCGGATCGTGCGGAGGCCGGACGGGGCCCTGGTGGCCGACCGCCATGGCGCCGGGCGGGGGGCGTGGCTGTGCCGGGAGTCGCCGGATTGCCTGGAACGGGCCATGCGCCAGCGCCGCTTCGAGCGGGCGTTTCGTGCGCCGGTCGGGGCCGATGAGCTGGAGCAGTTGTGTGTGCAAATGGGTGCGGCGTGGGGGAGCGTGGCACCTGATGTGCGAGGATGAGGGGCTGGGTTGACCCCGGGCCCCGCAAAGAGACAAGGACGAAGAGACCCACTTGCCGAAGAAGATTCGCGTCTATGAGCTGGCCAAAGAGCTAGGCCTCACCAACAAAGAGGGGCTGGAACTGGCCCTTTCCCTGGGGATCGGGGTCAAGAGCCACTCGTCCTCCATCGAGGACGCGCAGGCGGACCGCGTCCGCCGCAAGGCCGACGCGGAGGGGTTGCGACGCCCAGTCCAGCCCGAGGAGCCTGCACCGGCCAAGAAGGCGGCCAAGTCGACCAAGAAGGCGGCCCCGGCCAAGAAGGCCGCGACGACGGCCGAGGCTGCGCCCGTTCCGGCTGCCGCGGAAGGTGCGGCAGCGAGCGCACCCGCCGAGGCGCCCGCGCCTCGGAAGGCCGTGGCGGCATCGAGTGCGGGGGCGACCATCGCCCCGGCCAAGAAGGCCCCGGCCCGCACCGTGGCTGCTCCGCCGGCGGAGGTGCCTGCGCCCGCGGCGGCGTCGGCGGGTGGTCCCGACGGCGCTGCTGCTACCGGTGCCGGTGCCGGTGCCGGGGCAGGTGCTGAGGCGCCGGTCCGCTCGTCACGACTGATCAGCAGCCGGCCGACCGAGCGTCCGCCGGCCGCGCCGCCCGCGGGAGAGCGCCCCTCTACCTCGCCGGCCCAGGCGCCGGCCGCGGCACACTCGCCGGCCGCCCACGCGCCGGAAACGGCGGCGCCGCCCGACCAGCGTCGGGCCCGACCTCCTTTGAGCCCTTCGGGCAAGCCCGTGCCGCCTCCCCCCGGGCAGCGGCCACCGCTCGGTCCGAGCGGGCGGCCCATTCCACCCCCGCCCGGCATGGGCGGGCGTCGCCCGACGTCGAATGCACCCTCTGGTCCCCGCCCCGGCGGCGGAGGCTCCTACCCCCAGCGCACCGGCGGTCGGCCCGCGGGCGGCGGCGGTCGCCCCGGTGGTGGTGCCGGTGGTGGTGGCGGCTTCGGCGGCCGCCCGGGTGGCGGCTTCGGCGGTCGTTCCGGCGCGGGCGCACCGGCCGGCGCCCCGCCGCAGGGGGGACGTGGCGGCATGCCGGGTCGGCGGCCTCCACAACGGAGGGCGCGGCGCAGGCGGCGCAACCTCGAAGAGCTCGAGCCGACGCAGCTCACGACGTACCAGCCGTCGACGGCGCCGGTGCCCGAGGGCGAGATCATCATCGAGCGCGGCTCGACGGCGCGCGACCTCGGGCCCAAGTTCAACCGGAGCGCCGGCGACATCGTGCGTTTCCTGCTGCTGCAGGGCGAGATGGTCATGGCCACCCAGTCGCTGAGCGACGACATGATCGAGCTGTTCGCCGCCGAGATCGGCGCCGACGTGCGCCTGGTGGACCCGGGCGAGGAGCAGGAAGCCGAGCTCTTGGCTCGGTACTTCGAGGACGAGGACGAGGAGGACGAGGCCGACCAGCGGCCGCGCCCGCCGGTCGTGACCGTCATGGGGCACGTCGACCACGGCAAGACGCTGCTGCTCGACAAGATCCGTTCGGCCAACGTCGTGGCCGGCGAGGCCGGCGGCATCACCCAGCACATCGGCGCCTATCAGGTGGACTGGCAGGGTCACCCCATCACGTTCATCGACACGCCGGGCCACGCCGCGTTCACGGCGATGCGCGCCCGGGGCGCGCAGGTGACGGACATAGTGATCCTGGTCGTGGCGGCCGACGACGGTGTGATGCCCCAGACGATCGAGGCCATCGACCACGCCAAGGCGGCCGACGTGCCGATCATCGTCGCCGTCAACAAGATCGACCGGGAGCAGGCCGACCCCCAACGCGTCATGCAGCAGCTCTCCGAGCGCGGGCTGGTGCCCGAGGCCTGGGGCGGCGACACGATCTTCGTCGAGGTCTCGGCGCTGCAGGGGACAGGGATCGAGGCGTTGCTCGAGCAGATCGTCCTGGTCGCCGAGGTCGAGGAGCTCACGGCGCGGGTCGAGGGCGAGGCGCGCGGTGTCGTGCTGGAAGCGAACCTCGAGGCCGGGCGCGGACCGGTGGCGACGTTGATCGTGCAGCAGGGCACCCTGCAGGTGGGCGACCCCGTCGTCGCGGGCGCCGCCTGGGGCAAGGTCAAGGCGCTGGTGGACGACCAGGGCGACCACATCAAGGAGGCGCTGCCGTCGACGCCGGTGCAGGTGTTGGGGTTCTCCGAACCGCCGAACGCAGGCGACGAGATGCGCGCCGCCAAGGACCTGGCGCGGGCCCGGACGCTGGGCGAGGCGCGGGCGCAGCGCTTCCGCCTGTCGGGGCACAAGCCGGTGGCGGCGGCGACGGGTGCCCGCCTGGAGGACCTCTTCGAGCAGATCTCCCGCGGCGAGACGGCGACGCTGAACCTCGTGTTGAAGGCCGACGTGCAGGGCTCGTTGGAGGCCGTCACCGAATCGCTGAAGCGCCTGGAGCGCGACGACGTGAAGCTGTCGTTCGTGCTGCGGGGCATCGGCGGCATCACGGAGAACGACGTGCAGCTGGCGGCGGCATCCAACGCGACGATCATCGGCTTCAACGTGCGGCCGGACCGGCGCTCGCGCGAGCAGGCCGAGCAGGCCGACGTCCAGATCCGGACGTACGAGATCATCTACAAGCTCCTGG
This sequence comes from Acidimicrobiales bacterium, assembly GCA_035483935.1. Classification (GTDB taxonomy): domain Bacteria; phylum Actinomycetota; class Acidimicrobiia; order Acidimicrobiales; family RAAP-2; genus Bog-473. The sequence goes on along the minus strand of DATHPK010000205.1, from coordinate 8,926 downwards.
AGGACTTGGAAGCGGCGATGGTCGGGATGCTGGCCCCGGTCTTCGAGGAGATCGTCACCGGCGAGGCCGAGGTTCGTCAGATCTTCCGGGTGCCCCGGATCGGCGCCATCGCCGGGTGCTACGTGCGTGAGGGCAAGATCACCCGTGGTTCGAAGGTGCGCTTCCTGCGCGAGGGCACGGTCATCTGGAAGGGTGCCATCAACTCGCTGCGTCGCTTCAAGGATGATGTGCGTGAAGTTGCGTCGGGCTTCGAGTGCGGAATCGGCTTGACCGACTTCCAGGACCTGAAGGAAGGGGACCTGATCGAGACCTACGAGGAGCGCGAGATCGCCCGAACCTGAGCCGGCCTTCTTTTCGGGGCCGGCGCGGGCTGTTATTGAGGTTCGAGGTTCGAGGTTCGGGGTTGGTGTGGGCACGTGTTCGAGCGGAGGAGCTGACACGGTGAGCGTGAGAAAGCGTACGGCGACCTACCCCCGGTCGCTTCGGGTCAACCAGGTGTTGCGAGAGGTCGTGGCGGAGGAGCTCGAACGGCTGGCCGATGCCGACGAGCTGCCCATGCTGACCGTGACCTCGGTCGAGGTGGCGCCCGACATGCGGACGGCGGTGGTGTATCTCGCGTCGCTGGACGACGCGGCGGCCGAGGTGTTGGAAGAGCAGCGAACGCACCTGCAGCGTCTCATCGGAACGCAGATGACGATCAAACGGACACCGAAGCTGCGCTTCCAGGCCGACCCGGCGATCGCGGCGGGGACGCGGGTCGAGGAGCTCCTGCGCGGGCTGCACCACGGGGACGAGCCGCCGGCAACGTGAGCATCAACGGCGTGGTGGTCGTCGACAAGGCGGCCGGCTGGACCTCGCACGACGTCGTGGCGCGTTGCCGCGGCATCTTCGGGCAGCGCCGCGTCGGCCATGCCGGAACCCTCGACCCCGATGCCACGGGCGTGTTGTTGGTGGGTCTCGGCCGCGCCACGCGCCTGATGCGGTTCCTGACGGTGCTGCCGAAGACCTATACGACGGACATCCTTCTCGGAACCTCGACGTCGACGCTCGATGCGTCCGGCGAAGTGACGGGGACCTTCGACATGCGCGGCGTCGGCCCCGCCGAGGTGCAGGCCGCCGCTGACGCGCTGACCGGTGACATCGAACAGGTGCCGCCGATGGTCTCGGCCGTCAAGGTGGGGGGGCGTCGCCTGCACGAGCTGGCCCGTGAGGGGGTCGAGGTGGAGCGCAAGCCGCGGCCGGTGAGGGTCTACCGCTTCGACACCGGGCCCGACCCGGCACGCCCGGGCGTGTACCGGGCGGTCGTCGAGTGCTCGTCGGGCACCTACGTGCGGGTCCTCGCCGACGACCTGGGGCGGGCGCTCGGCGGCGGCGCGCACCTGGACAACCTGCGCCGCACGCGCATCGGCTCGTTCGGCGAGGCCGACATGCGAGGGCTCGAGTCGATCGAGTCGATGGGGCCCGACGCGGTTCTGTCGCCCGCGGAGGCGATGCGTGACCTCGAGCCCGTGGTCGTCGACGACGACGTGGCGGCGTCGATCAGTACGGGGCTCGCCCTCGACCGGGTACCGCTCGGGGCCGTGGGCGACGGACCCTGGGCGATGCTCGACGGCGCCGGCACGCTGTTGGCCGTCTACGAGGCGACGGGTACCGACCGCATCCGCCCGGTCGTCGTCGTGGCCGGGGACTGACGGCTGCCCGACTACCCTCAGGGCGCGATGCCCCCGACGCCCGGACCAGGAACAGCCGTCACCATCGGCGCCTACGACGGGGTCCATCTCGGCCACCGCGCCCTTTTGGGCGACCTGTGCAACCGGGCGGCTGCTGCGGGTCTGTCCTCGGTGGTGGTGACGTTCGACCGCCACCCCGCCTACGTCGTGCGGCCCGAGTCGGCGCCCCGTCAGCTGACGAGCCTCGAGCAGAAGCTCGAGCTGTTGGCCGACTGCGGCGTCGACCGCACGCTCGTGGTGCCCTTCGACGAGGAGCGGGCGAACGAGACGGCCGAGGACTTCGTGAAGGAGATCCTCGTCGACCAGTTGGCGGCCCGGCTGGTGGTGGTGGGGGAGGACTTCCACTTCGGGCACGGGCGCAAGGGCAACGTCGCGTTGCTGCGCGAGCTGGGCGCCCGGTGGGGCTTCGAGGTCGTGGGCGTCGGGCTCACCGACGACGGGAGCGAGCCCGTCTCCTCGACACGGATCCGTGCCCTGCTGGCGTCCGGCGACGTGGAACGGGCGGCAGAGCTCCTGGGCCGGCCGCACGAGGTGCGGGGCCCCGTGGTGCGCGGGGACGGCCGCGGCGGGCCCGAGCTGGGGTTCCCGACGGCCAACCTCGAGATCCCCGAGGACATCGCCCTGCCGGCGGACGGGGTCTACGCCGGCCACTTCCGCCGCGCCGACGGCTCGGTCCACCGGGCCGCCATCAACGTCGGGCGGCGGCCGACGTTCTACGAGCCGGGCACGGCCCCGGTGCTGGTCGAGGCGTACCTCCTGCATTTCGACGGCGACCTCTACGGGGAGCCGTCCCGGGTGTCCTTTGCCCACCGCCTGCGGGACGAGCAGCGGTTCGACTCGGTCGAGGACCTGATCGCCCAGATGCACCTGGATGTGGCCGAGACCGAGCGGGTGCTCGCCGGGGCCGATCTTCCCTGATCAGCGGCCGGCTGCTAGCATGGAAGCCGGCCGGGGACAGGTTCCTCGCCGACTCCGACGACGCTTCTCCTGAGGTTCCTCTATGCCCGACACGCAGGCCACCATCGCCGAGTACCGGCTCCATGACACGGACACCGGCTCGCCCGAGGTGCAGATTGCCCTGCTGTCCGGACGGATCAACCACTTGACGGAGCACCTGAAGGAGCACAAAGGGGACCACCACACCCGGCGCGGCCTGATGAAGCTCATCGGTCAGCGCCGCCGGCTGCTCGACTACGTCCGCAAGAACGACGTCGAGCGCTACCGCTCCATCATCGGCCGTCTCGGCATTCGACGGTAGCGGCGGCACCCACACACACGGGCGTCTCCAGTAGCTGGCTGCCAGTTGCCGGTCACTTCGAAGATCGAGGTGGTCGACCACTGGGAACCAGACGAGAAGATGCCCCCGACATACGAGGAGCATCATGTCTGATGCCATTTCCGTCTCGGCCCCGATCAGCGGGACCGATCGCACCCTGTCCTTCGACGCGGGCAAGCTCGCCCAGCTCGCCGACGGCGCCGTCCTGGCCCGTCTCGGTGACACCGTCATCCTGACCACCGCGACGGCGGCCCGTTCGGTACGCGAGGGTACCGACTTCTTCCCGCTCACCGTCGACATCGAGGAGCGGACCTACGCCGCCGGCAAGATCCCGGGCTCGTTCTTCCGCCGGGAGGGCAAGGCCTCGGACCAGGCGATCCTGACCGACCGGCTCATCGACCGGCCGCTGCGTCCGTCCTTCCCCGAAGGCTTCCGCAACGAGGTCCACATCGTGGGGACGGTCGTCGGCGCCGACCAGATCAACCCGCACGACGTCCTGGCGATCAACGCGGCGTCCGCCGCACTGATGATCTCGGGCATCCCCTTCGACGGCCCGATCGGCGCCGTGCGCGTCGCGTACACGACCGAGGGGACGTGGATCCCGCACCCGACCTTCGAAGAGGGCGAGGAGGGCACGTTCGAACTGGTCGTTGCCGGGCGGGCCCTGAGCGAGGACGTCGACAGCGAGATCGCCATCATGATGGTCGAGGCCGGCGGGACCGAGAAGTCGTGGGACTACTACGCGGACGGCGCCCCGAAGGTCACCGAGGAGGTGCTCGCCCAGGGGCTCGAGGCGTCCAAGACCTGGATCCGCGAGTCGATCAACCTCCAGCGCGAGCTCATGGCGGCGTACGTCGCAGTGCGCGGCCCGATCGAGACCATCCCGTACTCGACGTTCACCGACTACGAGCCCGACGTGTGGGAGCGCGTGCAGGCGGTCGGCACCGACGCCATCTCCAAGGCCAACCTCGTCACGTCGAAGGCGGAGCGGAACGCCGCACTCGACGCCGCCGGCGAGGAGATCCGCGCCGCGCTGGGCGACGAGTTCGCCGACCGCCCCGGCGAGGTCAAGGCGGCCATCCGTGGGTTGACCAAGAAGCTGGTGCGCAAGAGGATCGTCGACGACGGCGTGCGCGTCGACGGCCGGGGCATCGCGGACATCCGGCCGTTGTCGGCCGAGATCGACCTCCTGCCGACGGCCCACGGCTCGGCGCTCTTCCAACGCGGCGAGACCCAGGTTCTCAACGTGACGACGCTCGGCATGCCGCGCATGAACCAGCTGCTCGACACGATCACCCCGGTCGAGTTCAAGCGCTACATGCACCACTACAACTTCCCGCCATTCTCGACCGGTGAGACCGGCTTCATGCGCGGCCCCAAGCGCCGCGAGATCGGCCACGGCCTGCTGGCCGAGCGGGCCCTGCTGCCGGTGGTGCCCAGCGAGGAAGAGTTCCCCTACGCCATCCGCGTCGTGTCCGACGTGCTCTCCTCGAACGGCTCGACGTCCATGGCCTCGGTGTGCGGCTCGACGCTGTCGCTCATGGCGGCGGGCGTGCCGATCAAGGCGCCGGTGGCGGGCATCGCCATGGGCCTCGTCTTCGACGGCGGCGCGTACGTCACCCTGACTGACATCCTCGGTTCGGAGGACGCGTTCGGTGACATGGACTTCAAGGTGGCCGGCACGGCCGACGCCGTGACAGCGCTGCAGCTCGACACGAAGATCGACGGCTTGCCGGCCGACGTCCTGGCCAAGGCGCTGCTCCAGGCCAAGGAGGCCCGGCTCACCATTCTCGGCGTCATGGCCGGTGCCATCGCCGAGCCGCGCAGCGAGGTCGCGTCGAGCGCGCCGAAGATCGTGTCGATGGAGATCCCGATCGACAAGATCGGCGAGGTCATCGGGCCCAAGGGCAAGGTCATCAACACGCTGCAGCAGGAGACCGGGGCCGACATCGCGGTCGACGACGACGGCGTCGTCGGCACGGTGACGATCGGTGCCAAGGACGGCAACGCCGTGGCCGAGGCGAAGCGGCGGATCTCGCTGATCCTCGACCCGCCGACAGCCGACGTCGGCGCCGTCTACGACGGCAAGGTCGTCAACATCACCAAGTTCGGCGCCTTCGTGAACGTGCTGCCCGGGCGTGACGGGTTGTTGCACATCTCGAAGCTGTCGTCGCTCGCCGGCGGCAAGCGCATCAACAACGTCGAGGACGTGCTCACCCTGGGCCAGCCGGTCGAGGTGCGCGTGGACGACATCGACCCGCAGGGCAAGGTGTCCCTGTCGCTCGCCTCCGCGCCCGAGGCGCCGGCGGGCCGCGACTCCGGGGCCCGCGGTGGCGCCGACAACGGCGACAGCGCTCCGGCTTCGGGCTCGGGCGGCGATGCGTCGTCGGGGCTCTCGTTCGAGGACGCGTTCGAGGCCGAGCTGAAGGCCGACCTCGGCGACCTGGGGCCGGGAGCGGCCGCGGGTGAAGGCGGGGGCCGCGGCAACGACCGCGGCGACCGGGGCGACCGCGGCGGCGACCGCAACCGGTCGCGGGGCCGTTCCCGTCGTCGTTGATCGAGACCTCCGTCCTGCCGTGCGGCCTTCGTCTGGTCACCGAGACCATGGCGGACGTCCACTCGGTCGCGGTCGCCTACTGGGTCGGCACCGGCTCGCGTGACGAGCCCGGCGAGCTCGCCGGCGCGTCGCACTTCCTCGAGCACCTCCTCTTCAAAGGGACCGAGCACCGCTCGGCCGCGGCCATCGCCGAGGCGCTCGACGAGGTCGGCGGCGACTGCAACGCGTTCACGACGAAGGAGTACACGACGTTCTACGTCCGGCTCCTGTCGGAGCATCTCGGGCTCGGGCTCGACATCCTGAGCGACATCATCTGGGAGCCGGCGCTGCGGCCCTCGGACATCGACGCCGAGCGGACCGTCATCCTCGACGAGATCCTGATGCACGCCGACGAGCCGGCCGACCTGGCCGCCGAACGCTGGCAGGCCTCGATGTTCCCCGGGCACGCCCTCGGCCGCGACACGCTCGGCACGGCTTCCTCGGTGCGCCAGATCACCCGCGACGACATCGACGCCTTCCGGGCCCGGCACTACCGGCCCTCAAACATGGTCGTCTCGGTGGCAGGCAACTGCACCCACGAGGCGGTGGCGGCCGACCTCGAGCGCCGCTTTGCAGGTGTGCGCGGCGGCGAGGTCCCCGAGCGCGCCGCCCCCGGTCCCGACGTCGTGCCGCTCGACGTCCTCCGGCGGCAAACAGAACAGGCACACCTCGTCTACGGCGCCCGCTCGGTGTCGCGCTTCGACGAGCGTCGTTGGGCGCTCTCGGTGCTCAACCACGTGTTGGGCGGCGGCCTGTCGAGCCGGCTGTTCCAGAAGGTGCGCGAAGAGCGCGGCCTGGCCTACTCGGTGTGGTCCGAACGCGCGGCCTATGCCGACACCGGCTCGCTGGCCGTCGTGGTCGGCACCGCGCCCGACCATGTCGACGAGGTGCTGCGCATCGTCGAGGACGAGCTCGAGCTGCTGGCCACCGAGGGAGTCACCGAACGCGAGCTGGCGGTCGCCAAGGGCAGCCTGCGGGCCGAGACGCTCCTGTCGGGCGAGGACTCCGGGGCGCGCATGAGCCGCATCGGCGCATCGATGCTGTTGCACGGCGAAGTGGTGACGGTCGACGAGCTGCTCGCCCGCATCGACGCGGTGGACCGGACCCAGGTGCTCGACGTCGCCGCGGAGCTGGTGCAGGCACCGCGCACGATGAGCGCGGTGGGGCCGTTCGACGCAGAGGTCTTCGAGTCCCACCTGCCCGCGTTGGCCGCCCGGTAGCCTCGTTCCATGATCAAGGTCGGTGTCGTCGGCGCCGGCGGCCGCATGGGCCAGGAGGTCGCCCGGGCCGTCCACGGTGCGGACGACATGGAACTGGTCGCGGTGATCGACCCGGCCCACGTGGGCGAGGACGCCGCCGGACGCACGATCGTCGGCGAGACCAAGGCGCTGGCCGACTTCGGCGTCGAGGTGGTCGTGGACTTCACCATCGCCGAAGCGGTCCGCCACAACGTGGCCCACTACGCGCTCCAACGCGTGCACGCCGTGATCGGCACGAGCGGCCTGAGTGACGCCGATCTGGACCAGATCCGCAAGGCCTTCGGCGACAGCGGTCGCAACGTCGTGGTGGCCGCCAACTTCGCCATCGGAGCGGTGCTGCTCATGCACTGCTCCCGCGTCATCGCGCCCCACATGGACGGCGTGGAGGTGATCGAGCTGCACCACGATGCCAAGCGCGACGCGCCGTCGGGCACGGCGCTGCGCACCGCCGCGCTGATCGCCGAGGCCCGCGGGGAGGCGGGGAGCGGCCCTCTGGGCCCGGACCCGACGACGGACTTCGTGCTGCCGGGCGCCCGTGGCGCGGAAGCGACCGGCGGCGTCCACGTCCACTCCGTGCGCCTGCCCGGGCTGGTGGCGCACGAGGAGGTCGTCTTCGGCGCGGCCGGCCAGAGCCTGAGCATCCGCCACGACTCCTACGACCGCACCTCCTTCATGCCGGGCGTGCTGCTCGCCGTGCGCGCGGTCGGGGGGCGAACCGGCATGACGGTGGGCCTCGAGCCGCTGCTGGGGCTGTGAACCCCGAGGTCCGCGAGCGGCTCCTCCGCTCGACCTACGACTGCGTCGCGCGCTGGGGCCTGGACAAGACGACCGTCGAGGACGCCGCCCGCGAGGCGGGCGTGTCGCGGGCGACGGTGTACCGCTACTTCCCGGGCGGGCGTGACGAGCTGATCTCGGCCGTCGTCGGGTGGGAGTTCGCTCGCTTCTTCCTGCGCCTCTATGAGGAAGTCTCCGACGCCGAGACGCTCGAGGAGGTCATGGAGCGGGGCCTGATGTTCGCGCACCGCGCGGTGCTCGAGCACGGGGTGCTCCAGCGCATCCTGGTCACCGAGCCCGACATCCTCTTGCCGCGCATGACGACGGAGGCGGACCAGACGCAGGCCATGGTCGCCGCCTTCTTGGCGCCCTATCTGGTGCGGCACGGGATGTCCGAGGGCGCCGAACTCGACGTGGCGGCGGACTTCCTCGCCCGCATGGTGCTCTCCTACATCGCGTCGCCCGGGCGCTGGGACCTCAACGACCCCGAGCAGGTGTCGCTGCTCGTCCGGTCCGAGTTGCTCGCGGGGATCCGGTGAGCAGCCCGACGCCCGAGCCGGCCCCGCCGCCACCCTGTTACCGCCACCCCCAACAGGCGGCCTCGGTGGTCTGTGCGCGCTGCGACCGCCCGATCTGCACCGACTGCATGGTGTCGGCGGCCGTCGGCTGGCAGTGCCCGGAGTGCGCCTCGGCGGGCGCGAAGAAATCGCGCCAGGTCCCCGCCTTCACGCATACGAGCCGGGGGCGGACCGGCGTGGTCGGGTCGACCAACCCGACGCCGCTCGTGCTCACGATCATCGGGATCAACGTCGTCGTCTTCTTCCTGGAGCGCTTCGGCAACGACACCGCCGTCATTGAGAAGTACGCGCTGCAGCCGATCCGGATGCACTACCAGCACCAGTACTACCGGGCCTTCACGGCGATGTTCCTGCACGCGAACTTCCAGCACATCTTGTTCAACATGATCGCCCTGCTCATCGTCGGGCCGGCGGTCGAGGTGCTGCTGGGCAGGGCCCGGTTCCTCGTGCTGTACCTCCTCGCCGGCCTCGCCGGGAGCGTGGCGTCGTACCTGCTGAGCCCGGCCAGCATCTACGGGCTCGGTGCCTCCGGGGCGATCATGGGCCTGCTCGGGGCCTACATCGTCATCGGGCTCCGCCGCCGTTTGCCGATCGCTTCGGTCGTCGCGCTACTGGTCTTGAACCTGCTGATCGGCTTCAGCGGTTCGATCGACTGGCGGGCCCACCTCGGCGGCCTGGCTGTGGGGGCGCTGCTCGCGTTCGTCTACGAGTAC
>DATHPK010000204.1:0-2113 GCA_035483935.1 Acidimicrobiales bacterium | reverse complement strand
GACGTCGTGCAGCGCGGCGAGCGTGTCGGCCATGTGGTCGCCCACGGCGCGCCGCGTCGACTCGTCGAAGGCCTCTTCGGCCTGCGACGCGCTGCGCAAGATGTGCCCGTCGACGAACTCCATCACGTAGAAGGGCCGCTCGTTGACCGCCTCGTCGGTGCACAGCCCGTGGGCCACCGGGACCGGGATGCCGGCCGGGCCGAGCGAGTGGATGAGCCGGTACTCACGGGTCATGTCGTGGGCGGTAGGCAGGACGTGGTGGAGCGGGGGTCGGCGCAGGGCCCAGGCCCGCCCGTCGGAGTCCTCGACACGGAAGGTCAGATTGGAGCGGCCGCCGGCGACGAGGGTGAAGGTCAGCGGGGGTCGGAGTTCGGGCAACAGGGCCGACATCCATGCGGTGACCTGCTGCTCGTTGATGCCTTCGGGTGCCCCTGACACGGGTCACGACGCTAATCGGTGATCACGGGCGGCTTCGGACGCCTCCGGCACGCCTCGGGCACGCCTCGGGTATGCCTCCGGCACGACCCCGGCCGGCGGGACGAGGCGGGCACAACCGGTACCCTGCGAAGCGAAATGGACGTGACCGACGAGACATTCCAGGAAGAGGTCTTGACCCGCAGCGCCACCGTGCCCGTCGTCGTCGACCTGTGGGCACCCTGGTGCGGTCCGTGCAAGACGCTCGGGCCGATGCTCGAGAAGGCGGTCGCCGACACCGACGGCGCCGTCGCGCTGGCCAAGGTCAACGTCGACGAGAACCCCCGTGTCGCCCAGTCGTTCCAAGTGCAGTCCATCCCCGCCGTGTTCGCCATCCGCAACGCCCAGGTGGTGGACCAGTTCATCGGCGCCGTTCCCGAGGCACAGGTGACGGCGTTCATCGAACGGCTCGCGCCCGCCCCGAGCGAGGCCGACCTGCTGGTGGCCGCCGGCGACGAGGCGTCGCTGCGCAAGGCGCTCGAGCTGGCGCCCGACCACGCCGGAGGGATCGAGGCCCTAGCCCGCCTGCTCATCGATCGCGGCGACGCCGCCGAGGCGCTCGCCATCCTCGGGCGCATCCCCGAGACCGACGCCACCCGGCTCCTCGCCGCCGACGCCCGGCTCCTCGAGGCGGGGGTCGACGTCTCGGACACCGGCCGCGACGAGATCGCCGGCAAGCTCGACGGCCTCCTCGAGAAGGTGCGCGACGACGATGCGGCGCGTCAGGAGTTCGTCGATCTGCTCGAGGCGCTCGGGCCGTCCGATCCGCGCACGAACGAATACCGGCGCGCGTTGGCGGCGCGACTGTTCTGATGGCCCTACGGGCTGCGGGCGCGGGCACCGAAACCGGCGCCCAGCCCGACCCCGCCGCAGCCCGCACCCCGTTCCTCCCGAGCGCCCGCGCGCTCGATCTCGGCGGCCGCGTCTACGACCTCACCCACCGCGCCCTCGTCATGGGCATCCTCAACCGCACGCCCGACTCCTTCTACGACAAGGGCGCCACCTTCGAGCTCGACAAGCTCTGGGCGCGGGCCGAGCAGCTGGTCGCCGAGGGCGCCGACATCCTCGATATCGGTGGGGTCAAGGCGGGACCGGGCCCCGAGGTGACCGAGCCCGAGGAGCTCGAACGCGTCGTCCCCGTCGTCGCCGGCCTCGTCGCCCGCTTCGACGCGCCGGTCTCGGTCGACACCTGGCGCGCCTCGGTCGCCCGGGCCTCCTACGCCGAGGGCGCGGTCATGGGCAACGACATCAGCGGACTCGCCGACCCCGACTACGCGCCGGCCGCGGCCTCGCACGATGCGGCGGTCGTCATCACCCACATCCGCCTGGCGCCCTGCGTCGCCGACCCCGACCCGCACTACGACGACGTCGTTGCCGACGTGGCCTCGTTCCTCACCGAGCGCGCCGGCCAAGCTCGCGCCGCCGGCGTCCCTGCCGAGCGCATCGTGCTCGATGCCGGCCTCGACCTCGGCAAGACGGCCGAGCAGTCCCTCACCCTGCTGCGTGCCTCGCGGCACCTGGCCTCGCTCGGGTTCCCGCTCCTTCTCTCCGCGTCCAACAAGACCTTCCTCGGCAAGATCTTGGACTTGGAGATCACCGAGCGGGGCGACGCTTCCATCGGCGCGGCGGCCCTCGGCAT
>DATHPK010000203.1:0-1926 GCA_035483935.1 Acidimicrobiales bacterium | reverse complement strand
AAGTCGGGGACATCACTCTCTCCTATGGCACGAGAAATTATGCCTTCCATCAACAGGGTGATCTGCTGTTGGCACCCCACCGCGGCCGGGTCCGGCGAGGACAGCGAGGTGAACACTGCCGTCACCAACTTCGGTTGGCGGCCCATGGCCCGGAGCGCGCGGTCGAGCACATCGAGGACGCGGTCGGCCGGGTGGTCGCCCCGGGGCGGATGCTGGCCGATGCGGGTATCGAGCAGTTCGACCCAGTGCACGAGCGTTGCGGCGAGCAGATGGTCCTTGCTCGTGAAGTAGCGGTAGACGGTGCCCATGGCGACGTCGGCGCGGGCCGCCACGTCCCGCATCTGCACCGCCTCGTAGCCCCCCTCGAGCCCGAGCGCCATCGCGGCGTCGATGACGCGCTGGCGCCGGGCCTGTTGGGCGCGGGTGAGCGGGCGGTCGACCGTCTGCTCCATTCCGACAGAATATCCGCGGCTTCATCTGGGCCTCTGAGAGGCGCCCACTACGCTGGCCTGCCATGCCCGCACCGCGGCCGGCCCGCGACGCAGCCATCGTCGGCTTGGACGACTACGTCGGCCGCGTGGCCGAGGCCGTGGCGACCACCGACGGCCGGGTGCCCGGAGAACGGGGCCGCCTGACACGCCAGCGTCTCCTCGACGCCACGGTCGAGCTCCTCACGACGACGTCGTGGCGGTCGGTGAAGGTCACCGACATCGCCCGGCAGGCGCAGACGTCGCCGGCCACCTTCTACCAGTACTTCCCCAACGTGGAGCAGGCCATCTGCGTGCTCGCCGAAGGCATGGTGGACCAGGCCGCGCAGCTCGCCGAACTCGCGGGCGGCGACTGGTCCGAGGAGGCGAGCTGGGACACGGCGCGCGCGGTGACCGAGGGCTTCCTTTCCTATTGGGAGGACAACCGCGCTGTCTTTCGCGTCGTCGACCTCGCCACAGAGGAGGGCGACGCCGAGCTCCGCGGGATACGGGTGCGCGCGTTGAACGCGGTGACCGTGGCGCTCGCGCAGGTGATCGTCGCGGCATCGCCGTCCGGGGGCGGGACGCCGGGGACCACGACGAGCTCACCGGCCGGCGCCGACCCCATGGCGGTGGCGGGAACGCTTGTTGCGATGTTCGCCAGCGTGTCGGCCCACCGCTACGGCTTCGAATTCTGGGGCATCCGCACCGGCCACCTCATCGACACGCAAGCCCGGATGCTGCATTGGGCCGTCACGGGACGAGAGGCGCCGCCGGCGGAGGCTCCGTCGTCGCGCGAGGCCTCACGGCCGCGCACCGGGCCGGTGCTCGGGGGGGCGACGGCGCGGCGCCGGAGCGGGACCACCGCGCCCTAGGGGCGCCGGCGGTTGGTGCCGGCTCTGGCAGCGGGAGCGGGCTGAGGGCGGTCCGTGCTTACCTGAGGGCAACCGGTTGCAGCGGCGACCCCAGGCCGTCGACCAACGGAAGCGGGGTGGCGTCGAGCAGGAAGGTGAAGCGGCCGTCCGCCGCGCAAGCGTCGGACAACGGGTCGAGCACCCAGTTCTGGCCTTGGGTCAGTCCCATCTCAACCAGATGCAGGACATGCACGGGAAGGTACGCGTCCTCGTACTGACACGGATAGACCTCGAACACGAAGGTGTCCGTGGCCACCGCGGCCACGTCGTGCGCGTGGAACCATGTCGCCGTCTCGATCGTGAGGCCCGGTGACGGCCAGGTATAGGCGACGAGGTCGCGCCTATCCGGCTCGAGGTGGACCATCTGGCCGGTGCGGACCAGCAAGATGTCGCCGCGCTCGGGGGTGACGCCCGCGAGCTCGCAGGCGGCGTCGAGGTCAGCGGGGCTGATCGGGTGACCCGGTTCGAGGACGTCGCGGCCGAGGGCGCGGGCGACATCGAGGAGGACGCCCCGGCTCACGACGGCGCCGGCGCGGTCGATGCCG
>DATHPK010000202.1:0-8113 GCA_035483935.1 Acidimicrobiales bacterium | reverse complement strand
CATGGGTAGCGTCGCCCGGCGATGATCATCGTGATCGATCTGTCCGAGTCGCGGGTGTTGCTCCAGGATCCTGCCGACTTCACCCGGTTCTCGGTGGCCACGGAGGGCGACGGCGACCTGGCCGAGGTGATGCGCCAGTCGGGCTTGGGGCGGCTGAAGGACGACGGCGAACACGTGGTCGTCGACCCGGTGGCCCTGAGGGCATTGGCGGGGCCAGCCGCGACCGGTGGGTGGGAAGACGGGTTTGCCGGTATGTGCGAGTACGCCGCCGGGAGGGGCTGGATCGAGGCCGATGGCGGGATCGTCGCCCACATCGAGCGCCGAGACGAGTCCGGGTGAGCCGCCACACGGACTGTCCCGCCTCGGGGAGGCGCCGCTACCCTTAATGCGCCGTGCGGTGAGTCCGGCGGCGGGGGTGCAGGCCCCCTTAGATCGGGAGGGACGCATGGCGATTCGGGACTACGACCGCTTGTACATCGGCGGCGACTGGGTGGCTCCGGAGGGGACCGACACGATCGGCGTGATCTCGCCGGTCAGCGAAGAGGTCATTGCACGCGTGCCCGACGGTACCGAGGCAGACATCGACAAGGCGGTCGCAGCGGCGAGGATCGCGTTCGACCGTGGGCCCTGGCCCCGCATGGCCCCGGCGGACCGGGGCGAGATCCTGCGCAAGGCGGCTGCACAAATCTTGGCGGAGACCGCCGACCTGGCCGAGATCATCACGCGGGAAATGGGTGCGCCGATCACCTTCTCCAACCTCGGACAGGTGTTGGCGCCGATGATGATCTTCAACTACTACGCCGATCTGGCGGGGACCTTCGCCTTCGACGAGGTGCGCGACGGGCTGTTGAACCCGAAGGTCTTGGTCACCAAGGAGCCGGTCGGCGTGGTCGGAGCCATTGCCCCCTGGAACGTGCCGCTCTTCATCGCCGCAGCCAAGCTGGCGCCGTCGCTGGCCGCCGGCTGCACGGTCGTCTACAAGCCGGCGCCCGAGACGCCGCTCGACTCCTTCCGCCTGGCCGAGATCTTCGAAGAGTGCGGGTTGCCCAAGGGGGTGCTCTCGGTGGTCCCGGCGGGCCGCGAGGTCTCCGAGCACCTGGTGACGCACCCGGGCGTGGACAAGGTCAGCTTCACCGGTTCCGGTGTCGGCGGCAAGCGCATCGGTGGCCTCTGTGGCGAGCGACTCAAGCGCTGCACCCTCGAGCTCGGCGGCAAGTCGGCGGCCATCATCCTCGACGACGCCGATCTGGCCACCACGATCCCGACGCTGCTGCCCAACGCGATCATGAACAACGGGCAGGCCTGCATCGCACAGACGCGCATCCTCGCGCCGCGTGCCCGCTACGCCGAGGTGGTCGACGCGGTGGTCTCGGGCGTGTCAGCCATGAAGGTCGGCGACCCCATGGACCCCGCGACCGAGGTCGGGCCCGTCGTGGCCGAGCGGCAGCGGACGCGGATCGAGGGCTATCTCGAGAGCGGACGCGAGGAGGGCGCGACGGTGGCGCTCGGCGGCGGCCGCCCTGGCGGCAGCGACTTCGCGAAGGGGTGGTACGTCGAGCCGACCGTCTTCTCCGACGTCGACAACAAGATGAAGATCGCCCAGGAGGAGATCTTTGGGCCGGTGCTGGTCGTGATCCCCTACGACGGCGACGACAACGCGGTCGAGATCGCCAACGACTCGAACTACGGCCTTTGCGGATCGGTCTGGACGAACGACAACGACCGCGGTCTCGGCATCGCCCGCCAGGTGCGCACGGGCACGTACATGCTCAACACGTTCGCCCCGATTGACTTCGCGACGCCTTTCGGCGGCTTCAAGGAGTCGGGCGTCGGCCGCGAGTTCGGGCCCGAGGGCCTCGAAAGCTTCCTGGAGAAGAAGTCCATCGGCCTGCCCGCGGACTACACGCCGGGAACGGGGTCCTAACCACCGCTCGGGCGGAAGACAGGCGGACGACGACGTACATGAGCCCGGCGGGGGCGGGGGAGTGAACGGCGAGCCCCGACGCGCGCCCCGGACCATCCGCGTCACCGACTGGCCGATGTGGGTCGTCGGGCTCACACTCTTCGTCGACGGCCTTGACCAGTACATCCCCCGGGGCGACACCAAGCAGTTGAAGGCCGCCTTCCACGTGGGTGACGTGGAGATCGCGGTCCTCTTTTCGGCCTTCATCCTGGTGAACGGTGTCGCGACGCTCCCTTCCGGCTACCTGGCCGACCGGTGGAACCGCACCAAGGCCATGGCGGTGACGATCGTCGCTTGGTCGGTCATCAGCGCCATGGGTGGGCTGGTCCCGACCTCTGCGTTCGTGCTGCTCGTCATCATCCGTGGCACGCTCGGGTTCGGACAGGCCATCACCGATCCCTCGGGAAGCAGCGTCATCGCCGACTTCTACGGGATCGAGAAGCGAGGCAAGGCGTTCTCCATCCAGCAATGCCTCAACTACGTCGGCCTCGGTGTCGGGCTCGTGATCGGTGGCGCTCTGGGACCGCTCTTCCACGGACAGGGTTGGCGGGTTGCCTTCTTCGTCTCCTTCATTCCCGGCCTGCTCGTCGCCTGGATGTGCTGGCGCCTGCCCGAGCCGCGCCGCGGCACGGCCGACCGGGCCCACGTGACGCAGAGCGGCGAGATGGAGCTCTCGGATCAACAACTCGAGCCCTTGTTCCCTCACGGGGTGAAGGTCTTCACCAAGGAGATGGTCTCGGGTCTCAACCGCGACATGCGCGTCATCATGAACATCCCGACGCTGCGTTACGCGCTGGTCGGCGTATCGACGGTCGGCTTCGTCGTGACCGCCGTCGGAACCTGGATGCCGACCTTCTACCAGAATCAGCTCGGCTTGAGCCAGGGCAACTCGACCGCCCTCTTCGGGCTGTTGCTCGTTGTCGGTGGGATCCCGGGCACGATCTGGGGCGGCCGGATCGCGGACCGCTGGGTCAACCGTGTGCTCGGCGCACGCGTCGTCATCCCTGCCGTCTGCATGCTGGTCAGCGCGACCTTCATCGTGCTTTCGTTCGCACGTATCCCACACGGTCTCGTCTTCCTCTTGCAGCTGCTCGGCCTCCTGGCGGCCACCGCGTCGGTGCCGGCGTTGCGGGCCGGGTTGTCGGACGTGTCGCCGGCCCAGGTGCGCGGCGCCGGCTTCGCCGCGTTCAACCTCGCCTCGGTCGTGTTCGGTGCGGCGGCCGCCCCGTTGGTCACCGCCGCGGTGGCCGCGCAATTCGAGAACGACTACCGCACGGCGTTCCTGATCGTCATGCCGATCGCATTCGTCGGGGCTGCGTTCCTGCTGCTGGCGCGCCGGCATATCGAGACGGACACGGCGAAGGTGTTCGAGGCGGTCGTGACCGCGATGGCTGCCAACCAGGCCGAGG
The DNA here is from genome assembly GCA_035483935.1 of Acidimicrobiales bacterium. Taxonomy (GTDB): domain Bacteria; phylum Actinomycetota; class Acidimicrobiia; order Acidimicrobiales; family RAAP-2; genus Bog-473. The sequence continues at coordinate 4,741 of DATHPK010000202.1, read as the reverse complement.
AGGCCGCCTACGCCGCCGCCGATGCGCCGAGCCGTCAGGACGACGCCGAGTTGCCGGAAGGCGCCGGCGACGAGGGTGAGACATAGCCCGACAGGGGTGCACCCTTCCCTTTCACGTCGGCGTAGGCCTGGCTGTTCCCGACCTCGACGACGCTGTAGCCGGTGCGGTCGCCGTCACCGTTGATGACATCGGGTGCCGCGTTGTCGCCCGTGGTGCCGATCACGATCGCCACATGGACGGCCGTGACCGCGCTGGAGTCGAGCCCATAGACGGCCACATCACCCGGTTGGGGCACGTATCCCGACCCGACCGGATGCCACGTGCCGTGATTCGTACCCCACACGTAGAAGCTGGCCGAGTTCCCGTTGAGGAACCCCGGTGCCAACTGGTACGCGACGACCGCGCCGGCTTGCTTCCACACCCAAGCGGCGAAGTCGGAACACCACTCCTCGTCCAGGTTGCCGTTACCGCCGCAGTCGTCGATTCCTGCGTTCCAATACGCGCTGAACTTGTTGCAGTAGGTGTTGGAGGGGTCTGTCGCGTAACCGACCTGACCCTGGGCGATCGACACGATGCTTGCACGCAGCGGACTCAGGTTCGATCGGTCGAAGTGGTGGTAGGCCACGGCGGCACCGGCGCCGACGAGGGTTATCACCAGGACGAACGCGATCAAGCGACCGCGTCGGGCCGGCGGTTTCCGGCGGGGCAGGGGGGCAGCCAGTGGCCTGGTCGGAGTCAGGGTGCCTCAGGGTAGCGACGCTCGCATGGGAAGCGGTGGCGCCTAAAGGCTCTCTTCTGAGTCTGCGACAATGGCGCTTCTCGGGCGCCCGGACGGTGGAGCCCACGTTGACCGAACCGGGAGGGGAAGGGCCGGATGCAGGACGACGAAAGCGCCGTCTCGCACACCCGTCTCGCCTATCTACCGGCGCTGGACGGGGTGCGTGCGTTCGCCGTCCTCGCCGTGATGATGTTCCACGGCGGCATTCCCCACATGGACGGCGGCTTCATGGGGGTCGACGCCTTCTTCGTCCTCTCCGGCTTCCTGATCACGTCGCTGCTCATCGGCGAGTGGCGCCAGACCCTCACGATCAAGCTCGGCGCGTTCTGGGCCCGGCGGGCGCGCCGCCTTCTGCCCGCACTGCTGATGATGTTGCTCTTCGTCGCCTTCTTCGCCGCGGTGATCGTGCCGAAAGGGACCTACGGTGCCCTGCGCCTCGACGCACTCTCCACGCTGCTCTACGTGAGCAACTGGCACTTCATCTTGATCAATTCGAACTATTTCGGCGAGAACAGTGCGACCGCTTCGCCGCTTCTGCACACGTGGTCCCTGGCAGTGGAGGAGCAGTTCTACCTGATCTGGCCTCTGGTCGTGCTGGGAGTGATGCACGTCACGCGCAACCTGAAGGTCCTCTTCGGACTGTGTGTGGCGGCGGCAATCGGCTCTGCGATCTGGATGTACAGCGTCTACGACGGCGGCCTCAACACGAACCGGGCCTATCTGGGCACCGACACACGGTCGCAATGCCTGTTCATCGGCTGCACCCTCGCGGTCGGCCTCGTGCTCCTCGCTCAGCGCAGCAACGAGCAGGGCCGGTTGGCGAAGGGGGAGTTGTGGCGCCCCACCACCCCTGGCGGCCTGGCGGCCTGTGGCGTGCTCGGGATCGCCGGCGCAGGCGGCGCAGTCTGCATCTTCTTGCTGACGACGTCGCTGTCATCGTTCCCTTATTCGGGCGGGTTCTTCCTCCTCGGCCTCTCTGTCGCCGCCGTCATCGTCGCCGTGGTCGCCGCGCCGCGCAGCATCGTGCCCCGCTTTCTCGCACTCGCTCCGATCCGCTACATCGGACGTATCTCCTACGGCCTCTACATCTGGCACTGGCCGATCTTCATCTGGCTGAACAACGCGCGCACCGGCCTGACCGGGTGGCAACTCTTCGCGGTGCGGGTCGCCGCGACCTTCGTCGTGTCGGTCGTCTCTTTCCACTTGGTGGAACGACCCATCCGGATGGGGACCTTCGTCAGCCGGTGGCGAGCCTGGCTCGTCGTGCCCGTCGGTGTCGGCGCCGTCATCGTCGCCCTCCTCGCGGCGACCACGACAACGCCCGCCACGGCCGGCATCCGGACGATCGGCGTCGGCACCACAACGCCCGGGGCACCGACGTTCGCACCACCGGTCCGTGTCCTGCTGCTCGGCGACTCGGTGGCGCTGACCCTGGGTATCGGGCTGGCCAACACGGCCGATCAGAACAGGTACGGCTATGTGATCTCCGACGAGGGCATTCTCGGCTGTGGCGTCGTCGACGGGCCCGAGGTCGAATCGCTGGGTGCCGACGACGCGACGCCCTCAGCGTGCAACGGCTCGCCCCTCACGCCGGGTGAGGCCGCGGCCGACCAGCCATGGCCCTACCAGTGGCAGTCGACGATGCACGAGGTGAAACCGAACGTCGTCGTGCTCCTCGCCGGCCGCTGGGAGGTGGCGGACCGTGAATATGAGGGGCAGTGGACGAACATCTTGAACCCGGTGTTCGCGTCGTATGTGAAGGAGCAGCTGAACAAGGCTTCCGAGCTCGTCACGAAAACCGGGGCGCGCATGGTGTTCCTCACGGCCGCGTGCAACGACGAAGGGGAACAGCCCGACGGCGCACCTTGGCCCGAGGACAGCTTGCACCGCCTCGCAATCTACAACCGGCTGGTGCGTCAAGTCGCCGCCGAGCACCCCGCGACGGACTCGGTCGTGGACCTCTATGCCGCAGCGTGTCCCGGCAACACGTACAGAAGCACGATCCATGGGGTCCAGATCCGGTGGAGCGACGGGGTGCACTTCACGGCGGCAGGCGGGGCATACCTGGCACCCCTGATCATGCCGCCGATCGTTGCGGCGGGACAGGCTCAAGTGGCAGCGACGGGTAGCTGAGCGACCGACTATCCCGAGGCGGGCTTCGGGTTCACGTTCGCAGTGGGCGGAGTGTTGCCGTTTCTGCTCCCGCCGCTGTTGCCGTTCGGGTTCTGTGGGTTGACGTTGACGTTCTGGTTGGAGTCGGCCAGGACGCACTGCGCCCGGAGCGCAGGGACGAGGTGGCCCTCGTCGACCGTCTCGATCTCCGAGATGGTCGTCATGAGCGAATTCCAGGTGCCGTCGTCGGAGTTCGCTGCGGCGGCCAGTGGGAGCGCCAGACGGAGCTGCTGTTCGGCTCGTTGTTGCAGGGCGCCCACCGTCGCGGCCGCGGTGCCGGCGCGCTGGGAGTCCACCCACTCGGTCACTGATCGGTTGACGTGGACACATGCCTGCTGCGCCAATGCCTGCCCGTCCTGCGTCGACGAGCAGGCCGCCAGGACGACCGGGACACCAACGAGCAGCACCGCTGCGGCCCAGACCCTACGGGGGCGGGCCGATGTCACGTCAGGACAGCCAGCCTTCGGCGGACTCGAGGAGGAAGCGGCTCACGGCAAGGGCGCGGTCGAATACGTCGCAGAGGAGCTCCTCGCCGCTCAGGACGCGGGCCAACGACACCGGGTGGCGGGCCACGATGCTAAGGCGCCGTTCGGAGCCGTCGGTGGCGTTCGCGAAGGAGTCGATCGCCGAGACTTCCAGTGGCAGCTCGATCCCCCCGACGCCGGCCAGGTCAATGGCCAGGCGCAGGAGGTCCGGGCCGCTCGGCAGGGGTGGGAGCGCCCACGTGAAGGTCAGCGGGAAGTGGAATTCGTCGGGCGGCTCCTCCTCGTCGGAGAGGAGCACCACGGCGTCCTCGAAGGAGAGGAGCACGCGCGGGTCGACGTCGAGGGCGAGATGGAGGTCGAGCGGTCCGCCGCACCCCTCCTCGGGGTGCAGATCGACCTCCCAGACCTGACGCAGCGAGTACGTCTCGACGAAATGCCGCTCGTCGTGCACGTGAAACCCGTGGTCGACCGAGTGATCCTTCAGGTCGGCCACGTAGCCGGCGACGTCGATGGCAGCCACAGCGTGACGAGCCTAGGGCGCCGGGGCAGTCACCCACACACGCCCGGAGACACACATCGGGTCACCGACTGGGGGCGGGCCGGCCACGCTGTGCCTCTTCTATGGTGAGCGAATGGACGAGGTCCGACTGTTCGAAGTGCTGGACGAAGCGGTCGTCGCCGTGCGGGCTGCGCTCGACGTGCTCGAGGACTGGGGCCCCTCAGGTACGAGACCGGGCCAATACCGCCTCGACGTAGCCGCCGACGATGCTGCGCTCCCGATCCTGCACGCCGCCGGACTTTCGGTGCTCTCCGAGGAGTCGGGCCTGACCGGCGACGGGCCTTCGGGGCTCCTCGCCGTGATCGACCCGGTCGACGGTTCGACGAACGCGCACCGGGGCGTGCCGTTCTTTTCGACGAGCATCTGCGTGCTCGACGCCGACGGACCGCTCGTCGGCCTGGTGGTGAACCAGGACACCGGCACCCGGTACGCCGCCGCGCGCGGCGGTGGGGCTCAGCGTGACGGCCTCGCGATCAAACCGTCGGGCTGCGAGGCGCTCGGTGGGGCGATCGTCGGCATCTCGGGCTTTCCCGGCCACCACCCGGGCTGGGCTCAATTCCGGGCCCTCGGTGCCGCATCCCTCGAGTGTTGCGCTGTGGCGGAAGGCGTCCTCGACGCGTACCTGACCGTGGGGCGCAGCACCCTCTTCGGATGGGACTACCTGGCCGGGCTTCTCGTCTGCCGGGAAGCGGGCGTTGCCAGTGCGGAACGCGACGGTCGCGAACTGATCGTCCGTGACGACTCGAG
>DATHPK010000201.1:0-3131 GCA_035483935.1 Acidimicrobiales bacterium | reverse complement strand
CTTGCTCGCGATCTCACCACGGGCGAGTCGCTCCATCGAGACCATCACGTCCGTCAACGGAATGTTCTCGGGTTCGATCAGCGTGTCGAAGGGCAACTGACCAGCGTCGAGGAGGTCGACCGCCGGCTGGAACCCTTCATCGTCGTAGTTGTACGCCCCGATGACCTCGAGTTCGAAGATGATCATGCGGTTCTGGTTGATCCTTGGGGGTTCGAATCCCGTACCGACGACGACGAGCGTGCCGGCATAGTCGAGCTGGCCCAACGCGGCCTCGAGAGCGTTCGCGTGGCCCGAGCACTCGAACACGACGGAGTACGGCTCGGCGACCGGAAGCGCCATGGGCGGCGAGAGGAGTGCGTCCGGCGTGACGACCTGCGTGGCCCCCACCGCGAGGGCCTGCCGACGCCGGACGGCCGAGGGCTCGCTGACGGTGACATCGGAGATCCCTCGAGCGCGCAGCACCGCGACGAGCAGGAGGCCGACGGGCCCCGCTCCGGTGACGAGCACGCGATCGCCGCGTTCGACACCTGAGAGCCGCACCGCATGCAGCGTGATGGCGAGCGGCTCGGCCAGTGCGGCCACCCGGGTCGGGACGGAGTCGGGGATGCGGACCAGGTTGTCGGCCGCAGCGGTCTTGTACTGACAGAAGGCACCGCGATAGCCGAGATGGTCGGGCGTCGGTCGGTTGAGGCACACGGCGGGGCGACCACGCCGGCACGGTCGGCAGTGTCCGCATCCCGGGGTGGCGTTCCCGACGACCCGGTCGCCGTTGCTCCATCCCGAGCCGGTGGGGGCGGAGGCCACGATGCCCGACCACTCGTGCCCGAGGATGGCACCCGGCTTGGCGTAGCGATCGAACACCATGTGCAGGTCGGAGCCGCAGATGCCGCACTCGGCCACCTCGACGAGCACCTCGTCGGGTCCCGGTTCGGGACGCGGCACCTCCTCGACTTCGATCTTCCCGTCCCCCACATAGACGGCCGCCGACATCAGGGCCGATGACACGCGGGCAACCATAGGGAGTCCGGGTGCCCTGCGCACACGGTGGGGCGGCCGCACGGGAGGGTCGTGACGCCATCAGGGCACGGGCGAGCCTGCGCCGAGGGCACGCCTCGTGGCCGAGGCGTCGGCGTCGCCGCCTGACCTGCTAGCAACGGGGACCATGAGGTTCGTCCGCCCGTCCGACTCGGCCGCCATGGCACGACTGGTGGAGGACCTCCGGAGGTCCGAGCCGACGTACAGCGACATCGGGTCCACGCTCGCCGGCAAGCGGCCGGAAGGATTCAACCACGACCGCTTCGAGGCGGTGCTCGGTGAGGGACCCGACGTGTTCCGAAGAGGAGTCGTGGGGCTCAAGGCCTGGAAGGCGCATCGCCTGCCGGGCATGCGGGTCTTCCCCGAGAACCTCGAGATCCGCAGCGGTGCGACGGTCGTCGTGACCCTGGGGACCCCGATTGCGTCGATCGCGGCTCCGTGCCGGATCGTGGGCGTCGTCGACGGGCAGACCCGCTGGGGCTTCGCGTACGGCACGCTGCCGGGCCATCCCGAACAGGGCGAGGAGTCCTTCGCGGTCTCCATGTCGGGGGACGGCACCGTCCACTTCGAGATCGACGCCTTCTCGCGCCCCGGTGACCTGCTCGTACGCCTCTCGGGCCCGATCGGGCGAGGGATGCAGCGCAGCGGAACCGGCGCCTACCTCGGTGCGTTGAAGCGGTTCGTCGACGCCCCCGACTAGCCCGCGCCGGCCCGAATCCGTGCCACGGGACGTCACCTGAGGTAGAGAATCGCCCGGGACTTCTCACCCGAAGCGACGCGAGCGCCCGCACCGGAGGCGACGATGCACCTGGAATTCACCGAAGAACAACTGAGCCTCCAACGCGAGCTCCGGGGCTACTTCGCGGCGTTGGTCGCCGAGGTCGAGGGCTCGGGTCTCGAGGAGCCCGCCTATACCCGCTACGTCCGCCGGATGGGGGAGGACGGCTGGCTCGGCCTCGGGTGGCCGGTCGAGTACGGGGGCCAGGCGCGTGGCCCGATCGACCAGATGATCTTCGTCGAGGAGTCGCACTGGGCGGGCGTTCCGTTGCCCCTCCTGACCCTCAACAGCGTCGGCCCCACCCTCATGGCCCTCGGCAGTGCCGAACAGAAGCAGCGGATCCTGCCGGGGATCCTGCGTGGCGAGGTCCATTTCTCGATCGGCTACAGCGAGCCTTCGGCGGGAACGGACCTGGCCTCGCTCAAGACGCGGGCCGTGCGCGACGGGGACGAGTACGTCATCAACGGCCAGAAGATCTTCACCAGCGCCATCCAGTACGCGGACTACGTGTGGCTGGCCGCGCGCACCGACCAGGATGCTCCGAAGCACAAGGGCCTGTCCGTCTTCATCGTGCCCGTGGACACCCCGGGGTTCTCGTGGGTGCCGCTGGCGACGATCGCGGGCGAGTTCACGAGCTCGACGTTCTACGAGGACGTCAGGGTCCCGGCCGAGAATCTGGTGGGTACCGAGAACGAGGGCTGGAAGCTCATCACGAACCAGCTCAACCACGAGCGGGTCGCGATCTGTCCGAGCTCCGGATTGGCGCGGTCCCTGTCCGACGTCCGCCGCTGGGCCCACGAACACCGGCTCCGGGACGGCCGCGCCGTCATCGAGCACGAGTGGGTCCAGATCATCCTGGCCAAGGTGCACGCGAAGATCGAGGTGCTCAAGCTCTTTAACTGGAAGGTGGCGTGGGCCTCCGGCAAGGGGTTGAACCCCGCCGACGCGTCGGCCACCAAGGTGTACGGGACCGAGCTCTCCCTCGAGGTCTACCGGGCGCTCCTCGAAGTGGTGGGACAGGCGGGCTACCTGGTCGACGGCTCCCCTGGGGCCGTCCTGCGCGGCCGCCTCGAACAACAAGCGCGGAGCCAGACCATCTTCACCTTCGGGGGTGGCACCAACGAGATCCAGCGCGACATCGTCGCCATGATCGGACTCGGGATGCCGCGGGCTCCTCGCTGACGGTGTCCCTACCGCCTGTTGGTGGTCGTCTTCGCGTCGCTCGCCGGCCTTGCCGCTACGCCGCGGCCGAACCGGCCTCGGCGTCCTGACGGACGGCCTCGAGCGTCCTGCGCATGCCGTTGCGGTTGGTCTTGCC
>DATHPK010000200.1:0-2359 GCA_035483935.1 Acidimicrobiales bacterium | reverse complement strand
CGGCCCGCGTACTCCTCGTACTTCATGTCGCGCTCGACCTCGCGGATGCGCTGCAGGATCACCTGCTTCGCCGTCTGCGCGGCGATGCGCCCGAAGTCGTCGGGGGTGTCGTCCCACTCCCGGATGACCTCGCCATCCTCGTTGAGCTCCTGGCCGTAGACACGGATCTCCCCCGAGTCCGGGTCGATGGTGACGACGGCTTCCTCGGCCGCGTCGGGTCGGCGCTTGTACGCGGCGACCAGCGCGTTCGCCAGGGCGTCGAGCAGGGTGTCGACCGAAATTCCCTTGTCACGCGCGATCTGGCCCAGCGCGTCGAGGAATTCGAAGTTGGTCTTGCTCATGGCCGCTTCACCCTCTCAGTCTTCGCGCGCCGCGGCGCCGGTCCCCACTCGAACACCGTGCGCGCCCTCTCGATCTGGTCGTAGCTGATCCGCACCTCGCCGCCGGGCACGTCCGGCCCGGCCAGGGTGCAGCCCGTGTCGTCCGCCGACTCCAGCGTCCCGGTCAGGCGCCGGACCTCAGCGGTGCCGGCGTCCACCCGCAGCGTGACGGTCTCGCCGACCGCCCGGGCGAAATGGGCCGGGGTGCGCAGGCGTCGCTCGAGGCCGGGGCTCGAGACGGTCAGCGTGTAGCGACCCGGAATGGGGTCGATCCGGTCGAGCGCGGCCGAGACGTCCTTGGTGGCCTCGCTCAGATCGTCCAGGCCGACCCCGCCTTCGCGGTCGACGAAGACGGTGAGCTGCGCCCCGTGGATCTCCACATCGACGAGCTCCAGTCCCCGTGCCCCCACGACCGGCGACAAGGCGCCGGCCAGGTCCGTCGTGTCGGTCATCCTTGTCACCTCCTTCGTTGGCACTCGTGAACTTCCTGGTCTGGTCGTCGAAACTGGCCCTCGCAAAGCGAAAGCGTGGGCCGCAGCCCACGCTTCAACGAGGTCTGATTCTTAATGGACAGCTCAGGAATTATAGCAATCCCATCGTCAGTAGGAGCGGCCGACGACGGCGACGAGCTGGTCCTCGGGGTCCTTGTGACCGGCGAGCGAGCCGTCGGGCCGTTGCAGGCACCGGACGGTGAGCGCATGCTGCGCCAGGCGGTCCTCGCCATCGGGCCCGAGGGCGGCCACGGGAACCCTGGCGAAGCCTGCCGACCCGGCCTCGATGGCCTCCTCGAGCGTGGCGGCGTCCGCTGTACGGGCCTCCCGGAAGGCCGTCGCCTCGGCCAGCAGGTCCCGGTCCGCCGACGCCAGCGCCGCGGCGACCTCCCCCGCGACCCCGCCGGCGGCGACGGTGCGCTTCTCCCGGGTGTGGCGCACGACGACGGTGACGTTGCCCTCGGCCAGGTCGCGGGGACCGACCTCGACGCGGACGGGGACACCCTTGAGCTCCCAGTCCACGCTGCGGCGGCCGAAGCTGGTGTCGGTCCGGTCGTCGAGCCGGACCCGGTGGCCCGCCGCAACCAGTTCGGCGCAGAAGCGGGCGGCGGCCTCGGCCACGGCGGCGTCGTCCTTGACGATCATCACCACCACCTGGGCGGGGGCGACGGCGGGCGGGAGGCGCAGGCCGAAGTCGTCGCCGTGTGCCATGACCAGCGCGCCGACGAGGCGCGTGGAGACGCCCCACGACGTCTGCCACACGTACTCGAGCGATCCCGACGCGTTCGAGTACGTGATGTCGAAGGGGCGGGAGAAGTTCTGGCCGAGCTCGTGGCTCGTGCCCATCTGCAACGCCTTGCCGTCGCCCATCATCCCCTCGCACGTCCAGGTCTTGTTGGCACCGGCGAAGCGCTCGCGTGCTGTCTTGTGCCCGGTGAGCACGGGGACGCGAAGGACGTCGACCATCGTCGAGCGGTACACGTCGTCGAGGATCTCCAACGCGTAGGCGCGAGCGTCGTCCTCGGTGGCGTGCGCGGTGTGGCCTTCTTGCCACAGGAACTCGCGGGAGCGCAGGAACAAGCGGGGGCGCATCTCCCAGCGGACGACGTTAGCCCACTGGTTGATGCGCAGCGGCAGGTCGCGGTGGCTCTGGATCCACTTGGAGAAGAAGCTGTTGATGACCGTCTCGCTCGTGGGGCGCACGACGAGCGCCTCCTCGAGCTCCTTGCCGCCGCCGTGCGTGACGACGGCGAGCTCGGGCGCGAAGCCCTCGACATGCTCGGCCTCGAGCTTGAGGAACGACTCGGGGATGAACAGCGGGAAGTACGCGTTTTCGGCGCCCGCCTCTTTGATGCGGCGATCGAGCTCGGCCTGCATCAGCTCCCAGATGCCGTAGCCCCAGGGGCGGATGACCATGGTGCCGCGGGCGGGGCCGTTGTCCGCCATCTCGGCGCGGGCGATGACCTCTTGGTACCAGCGCGGGAAGTC
>DATHPK010000199.1:0-3076 GCA_035483935.1 Acidimicrobiales bacterium | reverse complement strand
CGCCGAGCTCGAGATGCACCCCTTGGACGTGAACGACCGCCGCGAGCTGTCGCACGATCTCGGGTTGGGCATGTGCAACATCACCAAGTGCTGTACCGAGGTGTGCCCCGAGCACATCAAGATCACGGACAACGGCATCATCCCGATGAAAGAGCGCGTGGTGGACGCCCGCTACGACCCTGTGGCGTGGCTCGGGCGCAAGATCCTCGGCCGATCGAAGAAGTCCGCCGTCGAAGCGGAGACCGCGTCGGAGGACTGAGGTCCACGGGGACGCCGGTTCTGCCTCGCGCTGCCGGCTGTTACGTTCCTTCGCCGTGGCGCGTTATCTCTCGGTCGAGTGGGTCGAGGCGTTCGACGCCGCCTTGAGCGCGCTGGACCTCTCGGACGCCATCGCGGCTGCGGCCTCGGGCTCGTTGGCGGCGGCGGACGGCGCCTTCAGCGTGGCCCAGGTGGTGAGCGGGGTCCCCACCGAGCTCGCCGGCGGCTCGGCGGCAGGCCCGGAGATGCGGGTCGTGCTCTCGGTGGCGGAGGGCCATGCGCACATGGCCCTGGACGCCGACGGTGCGTCGGGGCCCACAACGGCCACGATCGCCCTGGACTATGCCGACGCCCTGGCCCTGGCGCTCGGACGATTGGATCCAGCGGACGCGCTCGCGGCGGGTCGGGTGCGCGTCCGCGGGGACCTGGCCGCGCTGGTCGCGGGCCAGGAGATCTTGGCGGTGGCGGCGGGACTCCTGGGATCGGCGCTCGACGACCTGACCGATCCCATAGACGACCGTTCGCAAGCCTGAGCGTGGCGCCGGTGGTCGTTCGTCGTTTCTCGGCCGCCGCACGACCACCCTCGTTCGGCGACCGCTACGTCGGCAAGGTGGTCGTCGTCACCGGTGCCTCGGCCGGCCTCGGCGCGCAGCTCTGCCGCGACCTCGCTCGTGCCGGCGCGACGGTCGTCGGGTTGGCGCGCAACACGGCGCGGCTCGATGCACTCGCGGCCGAGATGGGGCGGCACGCACCGTCGTCGGAGACGATCACCTGCGACGTCAGGGACACGGACCACCTGCGCAAGGTGCTGGACCATGTGGCCGAGACGCACGGCGCGATCGACATCCTGATCAACAATGCGGCGCAGGACCCCGGCATCCGCCTCGTCGACATCGGCGAGGACGACTACCGCCACACCTTCGACGTCAACTTCTTCGCCCCGGTCGCGGCGACCCTCGCCGTGACGCCTTCGATGGTGGAGCGCGGCGCCGGGATCGTGATCAACGTGTCCTCCGACGGCGGGCGCCTCCCGTCACCGGGCCCGGGGGCCTACCCCTCCTCGAAGGCGGCGCTGTCGGCCTTCACCGAGTCGACCTCCTTCCGCCTCGGCCCCAAGGGCGTCCGGATGCACGTGGTCTATCCCGCCTTCATGGCGACCGAGCTGGGCCTCGGCGCTCTCGGGCGGGGCCTCCGGAAGCCGCCCCGACTGACCCGCCGCAGCGTGCCGGGGGTCTCGCGCCGGATCTTGGCGCAGGCCGGTGGCCCCTCGCTGGAGATCAGCGTGTCGGGGCTGATCGACGCAGCCATGGTGTTCCGCTCGGTGATGCCCCGGACCTATCTCCGATTGCGTCGCTTCTGGTGAACCCCGGGCGAGGAGGGCCCGGGGTGACCCCGTGCGGCCCGGTGCCGGCGTCGCCGGTTCTCCTCCTCGGACACTGCAGTTGAGTGTCAAAAGACACCCAATCCCGAGAAACTCCTGAGCGAACAAAGCGTGACGGAAGTATCGTTTTGGAACCGGCTCGCGAAGGTCGGGCCGCGGTAGGAGGGACGACGTGCATCAGCCGATCGACGACCACTTCCTTTCGAAGTACCGGGCCCTGCTGGACGCCGAAGACCTGGCGTTCGACGAGCTCGAGCACGCATGTGAGGAAGGCGACCGCATGCAGTTCGACAAGGACATGGTCGATTGGCAGAACGCTCTCGAGCACAAGATCGCGTTCCTCTCGAGTGCCGGGATCCAGCTGAAGTTGCCCGTCCTGGGGTAACGCGTCGGCGTCCCAGACCCGTGCGGGCCGGCGGCCGGCACGACGGTTGTCGCAATCCGTCGGTCGGATGTGTGGGGCGCACCCGATTCCCGGAGTGGGGATCAGCTCCTGGGAGATTCGCTCGAAACTCGCCGTTCGGCCCTCGAGCCGGCATCGGCGGAGGCCATTGATGCGGCCGGCGCGACCGGCGCGGCCCCGGCACCGGACCCGTCGCCGGGGGTGCACAACGCAACGACGCGTGCGACGATCGCGTGGCCTTTCTCACAGATCAGGCTGCAAGAGGCGAGCCCCGAGCTCGCCGAGCTGGCCGGCCTGTCGGGTGACCTGCTCGACGCGTTGTCCGATGTCGTCGGCGAGGAGCGGCTGACACCGTTGCGGAACCGGGCCGACTCACTGCGGGCACGTCTGCGCTGAGGGGGCGCCGGCCCGGGGGGTGGCGTTTACGCCAACCCGATTCCCTCGGCGAGACTTCGGACCGTTGCCTCGAAGAAGGCCTCGGGATCGAGGATCGTGTTGCGCCAGTGCCCGAAGATCTCGAGGCTGACGAGGCCGACGAGCGTCGCCCAGGCCTGCACGAGCCGCGCCACCATCGGCACGGGGAGGTCGAGGGAGAGCCCTTCGGCGACGGGCGCCACCGCCTCTCGGAGTTTCTCGGTCCCGACGTCGTTCGGCGCGTCAGCGCCCACGTGCAAACGGCCCGCCCTCTTCGCCTCGACCACGGGGCGAGCCAGTGCGGCGGCGGCGCGGGCATAGGGCTCGACCGTGTCCTCGGGTGCCTCGTAGCCGGGCACCGGGGTGCCGAAGATGAGCCCCCATTCGTGTGGGCGCCCGAGCGCCCACCGCCGGACCGCGCGCGGGACTTCGAGCCAGCGTTCGGTGTCGGTGCTCCCCGGGCGGCTGGCCTCGTCGGCCGCCCGCTCGGCCTCGGCGGCGAGCGACTCGTACGCAGCCATGATGAGAGCGCTGAGCAGGGCGTCGCGCCCGTCGAAGTAGCGATACAGGGCTGACGGAGCCAGCTCGAGGTCCCGGGCCACCGAGCGCAGCGAGAGGGC
>DATHPK010000198.1:0-3041 GCA_035483935.1 Acidimicrobiales bacterium | reverse complement strand
CTCGCCGCCGAACATGCCGGCCACCTCGATAATGCCGCCGCATTCGGCGACGACATCGGCGACCTGCCCGCGTTCGAGGCGCTCGCCGGGCTCACGACCCCGAGCGGGTCGCCGCTCTACACGGTTCGGGTCGCCGCCGTGGACACCGAGAGCCCGCAGCGCGTCGCAGACGCCGCAGACCTCACCGTCGCCGGTGCCGCCGGAGCGGTCGCACTCCTCCACGCCTTGAAGGACGCGGCCCGCGGCGCGGGATCATCCTCGACAGCTCAGTCCTGAGCCGCCGCCAGCTGGTCCGCCCACCAGTCCGCCGATGTCCGCCGCCGCACCGCGGAACGCAGAGCAGTCGCGCGGGCCGCACGCTCCGACGGCGCCATGGACAGCGCCGCATGCAGCGCGTCGGCCGTGCCCGCCACGTCGAAGGGATTCACACCCAACGCGCCGTCGCCGCCCAACTCGAGCTCCTCCCACGCCCCTGCCTCACGGGACAGGACCAACACCCCGTCCTCCGTATTGACGAGCGGGCCCTCCTTGGCCACCAGGTTCATCCCGTCGCGTACCGGATTGATCAGCAGCACGTCTGACAAGGTCAGCGTCGCCAGCGAGCGGGCGTAATTGTCCGAGACCGACAGGACGATCGGCGACCAACCGCCACCGCCACCGCCACCGCCACCAGCGCCGTACGCATGGTTGATCCGCTCGGCCGTGTGCTCGACGTCCGCCGCATACGCGAGATACTCGGCCAGCCCCTGCCGCGACGGATACGCGCACACCACATGCACGACCTGTCCGCGCCACGACGGCTGCACGACCAGCAACTCCTCGAAGGCCAACATCCCCCGCACGATGTTCTTCGACGGCTCCATGCGATCCGCCCGCCCCACGACCCGTCGCCCCCCGACCTCGTCACGCAACGCCGCCGCCGCCGCCACCACGTCGTCCGCCGCCGCCTCGCCGGTCACCCCGTCGACGTCGAGACCGAGCGGCGCCACGAACGTCCGAGGCGCCGTCCGCCCCGCCGCCGCGTAGCAACTCCGAAACGCGTCCTCCCATTTGTGGCAGTGGAAGCCGCACGCCCCGTAACCCGCCATGCCGTCCAAGAGCTCTGCCGCGACCTCGTCGGGCAGCACGGCCAGCATCGAAGGCTCGGCGAACGGCGAGTGCAAGAAGTGCGCGGTCCGCAGGTCCGGCCGCCGCTCCGCCAGCATCCGGCCCAGTAGCGAGAAGTGGTAGTCCTGCACCAGCACGGTGTCACCGTCGCCCGCCCGCTCGGATACCGCCTCCGCCATCGCCCGGTTGTACGCCCGATACCCCTCCCACGCCTGCCGCCAGTGCCGGTCGAAGCGGGGCCGGTTCGGCAGGTCGAACAGGTGGTGGTGGACGTACCACAGCGTCGTGTTGGCGACCACGTCGTAGGCCTGCCGGTACGTCTCGTCGTCGACCACGACGGGCACGAGGTCGAGCCCGTCGACGTGCATGAGCCCCTTGGCTACGGCCTCGCGGTCCGCCGCCCCCATCGTCACCGAGGCCCACGTCGTGCCGCTGCCCGCGAGGAGCCGGTGCACCGACGACGCCAGCCCGCCGGCTGCCGGCACCGGCGAGAGGCCGTCGGCCGGCCCGGTGCGAAACGTCAGGGGGCCGCGGTTGGAGACGACGATGGTGCGGCTCACGCGCGGCGCGGCAGCGAGGAGAGTGCGGAGGCCGGCGTCCGTTCCAGTGCGGCACGGAGGACGTCGGCCGCCTGGGGCCGCAGCTCGTGCAGCGGACGGTTGCGGTGGATGCGCTCGCCGAGGTCGACCTGAGCCAGGCGATCCGACCCGAGTGCCTGGCCCACGTCGATCAGGAGGCCGAGCTCCACGCCGTAGCCGTCGGCGAAACCGACCTTCTCGAAGACCCAGCGATGGGCGGCGGTCTCGCCGGCCAGCGGCTGGCGTACGTCGGACAGCTCGGGGAAGAGGAGCTCGAGCACCGGGCGCGCCACCAGCTCCGTCACCCGCCCGCCCCCGGTCGGGTCGTCGTGCAGCGGTCGCGTGTAGAAGCCCTTGACGAGTGCCACGTCGTCGGTCGTGAGGAGGGGTCCGAGCAGGCCGGTGACGAATGCGGGCGTGGTGTTGGCGACGTCCGCGTCGAGATAGGCCACGACGTCGCCGGCCGCCGCCGCCAGCGCGGCGGCCATGGCCTGGCCCTTGCCCCCTGCGCCCCCGGGACCGCTGACGACCCGGGCCCCGGCCTCGCCGGCCCGGACGGCCGTGTCGTCGGTGGAGCCGTCGTCGAGCACGATGACCTCGTCGACGAGCCCGTTGCCCCCGTGGTCGGCCAGGAAGGGCTGGACCACCGCCCGGACCACCGAGCCGACGGTCGAGCCCTCGTCCCGGGCGGGGATGCAGACCGACACGGTGCGGCCCGTGCGGGCCTTGGCCTCGAGGACCAGGTCCGACGGGAAGTCCCGGTGGTGGAAGCTGCGTGCCACGCCCCCGATTCAAGCAGTCGGGATGCGTTGAGGTGACCGGCCGTAAGGGAGTACCATGGCGGGCATCATCCAGAGCGACTGAGGGACGGGCCCGTTGACGTCGCGGCAACCAGTGCGAAGCACCTGGTGCCAATGCCCGATCGATGAGGAGGACCTATGGTCGATTTCGTCACTGGGCTTCGCTGTCGTGAATGTCAGCGCGCCTTTCCCGCAGAAGCACTGCATGTCTGCGACTACTGCTTCGGGCCGCTCGAGGTCGCCTACGACTACGAGCGGATCGCCGCCTCGGTCAGCCGGGAGCGCATTGCGGCCGGTCCCCGCTCCATCTGGCGCTACCGCGACCTGCTCCCCGTCGACGACGCCTCGCCGGTGGACCTGGGTGCGGGCTTCACTCCGCTCATCCGGGCCGACCGCCTGGCCGCCGAGCTCGGGCTGGGCGAGCTGTGGATAAAGGACGACACGGCCAACCCCACGGGCTCCTTCAAGGACCGGGTGGTCTCGGTCGCGCTGACCAAGGCGCGCCAGCTCGGCTTCAAGGTGGCCGCCTGCGCCTCGACGGGCAACCTGGCCAACT
>DATHPK010000197.1:0-4188 GCA_035483935.1 Acidimicrobiales bacterium | reverse complement strand
CACCGAGCTCCGCCTGGGCGATCAGCCCCCCGAGAGTGGACTGGCCGGCGTCAGTGGCCAGTAGGGCAGAGATCCGGCCCGACCATGCGGACCTTCCCTCCGAACACCTCAAAACCGGGCAGCAGGTCCGCGGTGGCGCGCACGATCGGCGACAGAGTCGTCACGTTTCCTGCCATCGGGTCACCTCGCTTCCCGTCTTGTGGTGCAACGTGAAAGGTAGCGCATCGGAGTACGACAAGCACGGAAGATGCAAAGAACCCGCGGAGCACATGGCGTACGGGCTGCACCGCGCCGGTCAGGTCAGAAGAGCGGCTGCGTATTCGTTGCGTCCGGCGCCGCGGCGGGCCGGACAAGACCCAGATGCGCCCACGCCCGGCTGGTCGCGACGCGCCCACGCGACGTGCGTTGGATCAACCCGCTCTGCAGCAGGAACGGCTCGTACGCGTCTTCGATCGTGTCCGTCTCTTCCCCCACGCACTGAGCCAGCGTCGTCAGCCCGACCGGCTGACCGCCGAACCGGTCGCACAAGGTGACGAGGATCGAGCGGTCGACCTTGTCGAGGCCCAATTCGTCAACTCCGAACAGCTCGAGGCCCTCGCTGGCGGTGGCGCCGTCGATATAGCCCTCGCCGCGCACTTCGGCGAAGTCCCGCACCCGCCGGAGCAGCCGGTTGGCCACCCGCGGCGTGCCTCGGGAACGCTCCGAGATCCGGATCGCGCCCTCCCGGTCGATCTCGACCTTCAAGATCCGAGCCGACCGCTCCACGATCGCCCGCAGGTCAGCGGGTGCGTACAGGTCCAGCCGGCCCACGAACCCGAAACGGTCGCGCAGGGGGCCGGACACGAGTCCCGTCCTGGTCGTGGCGCCGACCAGGGTGAATCGAGGCAGATCGAGACGGATCGAGCGGGCCGTCGGACCCTTGCCGATCAGGATGTCGAGCCGGCCATCCTCCATTGCCGAATAGAGCATCTCCTCCACCGCGCGGTGCAACCGGTGGATCTCGTCGATGAACAGCACGTCGCCGTCCTGGAGGTCGGTCAACAATGCGGCGAGGTCGCCCGCCCTGGTGAGTACCGGGCCGGCGGTGATGCGGAATCCGGCACCCATCTCGGTGGCGACGATCCCGGCGAGGGACGTCTTGCCCAAGCCCGGTGGGCCGGCGAAGAGCAGGTGGTCAACCGGTTGGCGCCGCTGCCGGGCCGCCTGCAGCACGATGCTGAGGTGCTCGACCAGCTCGGACTGACCGACGAACTCGGCCAACGTCCTCGGCCGCAGACCGACCTCCTCGAGCTCCTCGACCGACGAAGAGGCAGCGGGATCGACGACCCGGGGGTCGGCCCGGCCGTCTTCGAATTCCCCGGCACTCTCCTGCTCGACGCCGTCCTCGGCGGCGACGGCCAGGACCTCCCGGCGACCCTTCGGGCTCACCGTGACGCGAGCTCGCGCAGCGCGAGGCGGAGCATCTCTTCCACGCCGACATCGTCGCGTAGGCCGTCGAGTGCACCGCGGATCTCGTCGGGCCCGTACCCGAGCTCGCTCAGAGCCGCCCGCGCCTCTGACCTCGACGTCCGGCTCGCCCGCTGC
Organism: Acidimicrobiales bacterium; assembly: GCA_035483935.1. Lineage (GTDB taxonomy): Bacteria > Actinomycetota > Acidimicrobiia > Acidimicrobiales > RAAP-2 > Bog-473. The sequence goes on along the minus strand of DATHPK010000197.1, from coordinate 2,604 downwards.
ATCGGGTCAGCGCCCGCCAGGCCGCTCGAACCGGAGTCCAATGAGAGGTCGGGCAGGTCCAGCCGGCTCTTCAGCTCTATCAACAGCCGGGCCGCGGTCTTGCGACCCACCCCCGGGACCGTGCACAGCGTGTCGAGATCGTCTTCCAGCACAGCCGTTGAAAGCGCGGCCGGAGACAGCATCGCCATGATCGCCAGCGCCAGCGCCGGCCCCACACCGTGGGACCCAAGCAGCACCTCGAAGCAGCGCCGCTCGTCGTCGTGCACGAAGCCGTAGAGGTCGATCGCGTCCTCGCGCACGTGGGTATGGACGTACAGGGTCGCTTCCTTCTCGGTGCCGCCCCCTATCAGCGCAGCCGCCGTCGACGGCGTGACGGTCACCCGATAACCAACGCCCGCCACGTCGACGATCACCTCGCACTCGGCCGTGCGAAGTACCACCCGTCCTCGAAGCAGTCCGATCACCTCAGGCTCCTCACGTTGCTGAACTCCTCCTTCACTGGACCGCCGATCGCCCGCCGCGCCGATCCACTGGGGTGTGTCAGCGCGGCATCCACGGCACGGCGCAGGGGCACCGTCGTCAGGTGGCAGACCGCCAGGGCCAACGCGTCGGCGACGTCGGGAGGGCCGTCGATCGATCGCAAGCCGAGCACCTGGGCGACCATCCGCTGGATCTGCTCCTTCGTTGCCGCCCCGTAGCCCACCAAGGCCTGCTTCACCTCGTTCGAGGTGTACTGCACGACCTCACAGCCGGCCGCCGCGGCAACGACCAACGCCAAACCGCTTGCCTGGCCAACAGACATCGCCGTCTTCGCGTTCACTTGGAAGAAGACCCGCTCGACAGCCACGGCGTCGGGCTTCAACTCCTCGATCAGGCCGCGCAGCTCGGTCTGCAGGATCAGCAGTCGTTGCGGCAGTTCCTCATGGGGATCGGTTTCCAGCACCCCTGCGGCATGGGCCTCCAGCGACGAGTCCCCGCCCCGGGTGACCAGGCCGTAGCCACAGCGTGACAGCCCCGGGTCGATCCCCAATACGAACATGCGTTCGTAGGCTAGTGGCCCCAAAACCACCGGGCGCGGATGCGCCGCACCACGCCGGCGCCCACCGACAAGGCCCCCGCCTGCGGCCGGGGCTACCCCTCGAACGTCGCGAGGACCTCGTCCGAGATATCGGCATTCGAGTGCACGGCCTGGACATCGTCGTGGTCGTCGATCGCCTCCAGCAGCCGCAGCACCTTCTTGGCCTCGGCCTCCTCTGGAACGGGCACCGTCGACGTCGGCTCCAGGCTCAGATCCACCGACTCGGGCGCGATCCCCGCATCGTCCAGCGCCGCCCGCACCGACTCCAGGTCGCCCGGCGCCGTCGTGACCACCCACGCCGCGCCGTTCGACGACAGGTCTTCGGCGCCACCCTCCATGGCGATCTCCATGACCTTGTCCTCGTCGTTGCTCAAGGGCACCGTCACGATCCCCTTGCGCTCGAACTGCCACGACACCGCCCCCGGCTCGGCCATGTTGCCGCCGTTCCGAGAGAACAAATTCCGCATCTCTGCCCCCGTGCGATTGCGGTTGTCCGTCAGTGCCTCGACCATCACGGCGACGCCGCCGGGGCCGTACCCCTCGTAGTTGATGGACTCGTAGCGCACGCCTTCGAGGTCGCCCGATCCCCGCTTGATCGCCTTCTCGATCGTGTCGAGCGGCACCGACGCAGCACGGGCCTTCTGGAACGCCGTCCGCAGCGTCGCGTTCGCATCGAGGTCGCCCCCGCTTTCCCGGGCCGCCACCTCGATGGCCCGGATGCACTTGGCAAAGATCTTGGCGCGGGCCTTGTCCTGGGCGCCCTTGCGGTACTTGGTGGTCGCCCACTTCGAATGACCCGACATATGTGCGTTCCTCACTCCTTCGCTGCCCGTTTGCGCCGCCTCGGCGGGACAGATGGGGACCTCCGATTGTATCGGGAGCAGGATCGATGGATCCTGATCAGACGACCTCGTCGTTCCGCCCAGGGTCCACCCTGGGGCGGGACGTCACCCTTCTCTTTGTTCGACCTCTACGCTCGGCGGTCATGACCAAACGCCTGCCCGACTCAGCCGCCGGGCCCGAGAAACGCCGTCCACGCGGGCGCCGAGTGCTGCTGTTGGGGAGCCTGCTGGCGGCCGCGACAGCAGCAGGTGTGGTCCGGCGTCGACTCACAGGACCGGACTCCGAGGCGCCGGAAGACGAACGCCACGCGCTCGGATGGGGCGAAGGGATTGCCAGGCCCGACCACCAGGTCGTACACACGGCGGACGGCGCGCAGCTCGCGGTCTGGGACCTGCCCGGAGACGGTGCGGACGCCCCGGTCGTCGTGCTCCCTCACTGTTGGGGCTGTAGCCACGAGATCTGGCTTCCCGTCGCCCGACGCCTTCGCGAACAGGGCTACCGGGTCGTGCTCTACGACCAGCGCGGCCACGGCCTCAGCACGAGGGGGACCACGCCGCTCGCCATCGACACGTTGGCGCACGACCTTGCGGCCGTGCTCGACGCGACCAGGGTCCGCGACGTGGTGCTTGCCGGGCATTCGATGGGGGGATTCACTGTCATGTCGCTCGCGACCCATCGCCCGG
>DATHPK010000196.1:0-2411 GCA_035483935.1 Acidimicrobiales bacterium | reverse complement strand
TTCCAACCTGACCCGGGCAGCCGTTCCGACAGCACCCGGGCAGGCATTCTGGTGACTCGGGCAGCTGTTCCGACGGCACCCGGGCAGCCATTCCGGTGACCCGGGCGGCCGTTCCAACGGCGCCCGGGCAACGGGGCTGCCACCGGCCGGACCGGCCGACGCGGTCGGGTTGACGGGCCGTCGGGGGTGGGGTCGAAGGGCTGGCCACGAGGGTGGACGCGTCGCGGGCTGGCCCTGCGGGGCGCCTGTCGGAGCTGGGACGCACGGATGGTCGTGACGAAGCGGAGCCTCTCGACGCCCCCTTGGGGCGCGAGAGGTCGCATGTCGGAGCGCCATACGATGCGGAAAGTACGAGAAGTTCTTCGGTTGGACAGCCTCGGGCGATCGGAGCGGGAGATCGCGGGGGCGGTGGGGATCGGCCACACGACGGTCGGCGCGTACCTCGCGCGCGCCGAGGAGGCAGGGCTTGGGTGGGAGCACGCCGAGCCGCTGAGCGACGGGGAGGTGGAGGCACGCCTGTTCATCCAGGTGGGCCGCAACGAGCCGGCGACGCGGGCGCCGATCGACCTGGGCCACGTGCACCTGGAGCTGCGGCGCGCTGGGGTGACGCTGGAGTTGCTCTGGGCCGAGTACCAGCAGGCGGTGGCCGACGGCGGATCGGGTCTTCGGCCGTACCAGTACAGCCGGTTCTGCGAGCTGTACCGGGCCTACGCGAAGAAGGTCTCGCCGGCGATGCGGCAGACGCACCACGCGGGGGAGAAGGCGTTCATCGACTTCTCGGGTAAGAGGCCGCACCTTGTCGATCGCGAGACCGGCGCAAGGATCGAGGTCGAGCTGTTCGTGATGGTGCTCGGGGCGAGCAACTACACGTACGCGGAGGCCACGCTCACGCAGAAGCTGCCGGACTTCGTGGGCGCGACGGTGCGGGGGCTGGAGTACTTCGGCGGAGTGACGGAGATGCTGGTGCCGGACCAGCTGCGGTCGGCGGTGTCGAGGCCGGACTGGTACGAGCCGGAGATCAACGCGACGTACGCGGAGCTGGGGGCACACTACGTCACGGCGATCGTGCCGGCGCGCCCGCGCAAGCCGAAGGACAAGGCGAAGGTGGAGGGCGGGGTGCTGATCGCGCAGCGGTGGATCCTGGCGTGCTTGCGCAACCGACGCTTCTTCACCCTGGAGGAGCTCAACGCGGCGATCTGGGAGCTGCTGGAGAAGCTCAACACGAGGCCGTTCCAGAAGCTCGAGGGGTGCCGGCGGTCGGCCTTCGAGAAGCTGGACCGGCCGGCGCTGCGATCGCTGCCCGCGCAGCGGTACGAAGTCGGCGCCTGGAAGCTCGGGGTGGGCGTCAACGTCGACTACCACTTCGAGTACGACCACCGGTACTACAGCGTGCCGAGCGTGCTGATCAACGCCAAGGTCGACGTGCGTGCGACGGCGACGGTGCTCGAGGTGTGGCGGGACCACCGGCGGGTGACGTCGCACGAGCGCAGCTACGGGCCGCCGGGGACGGCGGTGACGAAGCCGGAGCACCGGCCTCGCGCGCACCGCGAGTGGGGGGAGTGGCCGCCGGAGCGGCTGCTGGGCTGGGCGCAGACGAAGGGGGCGAGGACGGGGGAGGTAGCGGCGGCGATCCTCGAGCGGGGGCCGCACCCGGAGTCGGGTCGACGGGCGTGCCTGAAGCTGATGCGGATGGGCGAGCGGTACGGGGCGGAGCGGCTCGAGGCGGCGTGCGGTCGGGCGCTCGCGATCGGCAACCCGACGGTGCGAAGCGTGGAGGCGATCCTGAAGAAGGGCCTGGAGAAGGTGGCTCTGGTCGAGGAGGTGGAGGCGAAGCCGGTGGCGCACGAGAATATCCGCGGTGGGGAATATTTCGATCGAGGTGAGGTGACGTCGAGCAACGAAGAGGACGAGATCGAAGCGCGTTATTTGGATGAAGAGCGACAGTCTATTATCCATGAGCCCAAGGCCGATGCGAGTGAGGGTGATACCCATCGTCGTCGGACGGACGAGGTGCGGCAGGATGGGGTGAGTCAGGACGTGGCGAACAACGTGGTGCCGTCGGCGATGGGGACGATGACGGAGCCGCTGTCCGTGCTGATCGGGCGGGCGCAGGCGCTCCTGTCGAGGCCGCGGGTGGTCAGGCGAATCGGGCACCGCACGGCAGACGGTCGAGGAGGTGATCCTATCCAGGTTGGCGATGATTCCTGCACGAGTCAGTGTGCATGTGTCGCCATTGTCGGGAGCGACGATGGGTCGCCGCACGTCGAAGATGACGTGTCGATTCGACAGGGTGTGTACGAGTGGATGGTGTGTAAAGTCGACGAGAGAGAGGACGCTCCCTGCGGACCTCGTCGAGGAGAGGTGTCGTGACCAACGAAGAGACCATCGACAAGCTCATTCAGCTCAAATTG
>DATHPK010000195.1:0-35210 GCA_035483935.1 Acidimicrobiales bacterium | reverse complement strand
CGGTGCCGCCGTAGCAACCCAACATGTGGCGGTTCAGGCTGTCGAGGAGCAGGACGACCAGGTTCTTGGGTCCGCCGCCCGCTGCCGCCGGGCCTCCCCGAGCGGGTGTCTCGTCGGCAGCGCCCATGACCGCCATGGTAGGTGCGCCCGATCAGCGCAACCCCCGGCACAGCGGCAAGGTGCAGGTGTAGGCGGATGCCTGGTCGCCGTAGAGGCGACGCAGGGCCAGCCGGCTCTGCCCCGCCGCGTGCTGCACGGCGTCACACGCGGTCGCAAGGTCCTCATCGTTCGCCGCCGAGATCGTGACGAAGCCCGCATAGCGGAACGATGCGTGGCCCTCGGCGAGCTCCGCCTCTCGACGGGCCAGCACCTCGGACTCGCGGGCGTGGCGCGCCGTCGACACGAATCCGCCGCGCCGCCTGAGCTCGGAGTCGGCGAGGTCCGCCGTGCGCGAGGCCTCCACTTTGCGCACCGCGGCGTCCGAACCGAGCGGCTCCATCACCACCGCGAACGTCGAACGCGCCGAGCCCAGGAGGAGCGGGGCGAGGAAGTCGCTCCGCACCTCGACGCGCGGCCATTCGGCGACCCAGAACGTTGCGTGCACCATGCCGTCGACCCGCACACTCGACCAGGTCTCCTCCATCGCCATCGGCCATGGATCCTCCGCCGTCGTCGGCGCCACCGGCGCACCCTGTGCACCGGCTTCATAGGTACGGAGCAGCTGGTGCGCGAGGTCCACGGCACTGAGCACCGACTCCACCTCCACATCGGCGTCGGCCAGGAGGCGCACCAGGGACCCCATCTCGCGGGCGAGGGCCGCGCAGCCCACCTCCACGGACTTCGTCAGCCGCAGCTGGACGGCCAGGACCACGTCGTGCGCACACGCGTGCGAGTCCATGTCGACCAACAGATCCTCGTACGACGCTGCGCTGGCCGACGCCACGTCGGCAACGGCCTCGGCCGCCAGATACGCGTGCACCCCGCGTCCGTCGTCCGGGAACGACGCCGCCACCCACTGCACCCGGTGTACCGGCGAGCCCTCACGGGCCAGTGACGCCAAGACCGAGGACCACGATCCCACTCGCCGGTCCTGCTCGTCGGGGCCCAGGAGGGCGAAGCTGCGGCCGCGCAGCGCCAGCGCCGCGGTGAGCGTCCTCCCCACCCGGTCGTGCACGACGCCCATGTCCTGCCAGTCGGCGCGTAACAGGCGCACCCCACGCAGCGCGCCCATCGACCGACCGCCGCGCCGTACCCGACTCCGTCGTGCCGCCCAGCACACGGCGACGGGCAGCCACTCGTCGCCCGTGCGGCCCGACACCGGGACGGTCGCCATGGCGCCGTAGAGGACGAGCACCGCGACTGCAGCTCCCACCCCGGCGACGTTCGGCTCCCCGCGCAGCACCAGGACGCCGATCACCAGGCCCACGGCCACCATGAGGATTTGTCCCGGCCTCCAGCCCGCCAGCGAGCCACCCCGTTCTCGCGGGCCGAAGCGGTAGCGCGCGCCGTTGGACGGGCTCATACGTCTTCGTCCGCGTCATCGGACGGCCAAGCGGGATCGAGCGAAAACATCTTCGGCAGTCCTCTTTCGTCGTTGTCGATGTAGAACCGGTGGACCCCGGGCCGGACCGGATACAAGGGCGCCGTGCCCGCCGGCATGCCCTTGTACTTCCATGCATCCCCCGCCGACGGGTGGCCCATGTGCTCCGCGGTCGCCCCACCCACGTCCCCAACCCCACCCCCGCCGTCCGGCCCTCCGTCCCCGTCCGTCTCGGTCCAACCGACGATGGGCTTCGGTCCCTTCGGCCGCGGCTCGATGCGCCCGCACGCCACCAGCTCGCCGTGCATTTCGTGCGGCGTCGCGAACACGCCGCCGCTGTCGGCACCGGACGGCTCGGGCTCCGTTCCCGCCCCTGCTCCCGCACCACCGTCCGCGCCGCCGCCATCGGGGGAGGCCGCCGCCGGCGTCATCCGCATCAGCCGGGCGGCACCGGCCGTCTGCAGTCCCTCGTGCAGCGCATGGGTCGCGGCCGTGCGAGCCGGGCCCGTCAATATTCCGGTGCCTCGTTGGCGCAGGCCCTCGAGATGCCCGACGGCGCCGGCCTCGATCGCCGGGATCAGCCGCAAGATCGCGAACGGGACGAACGTCGCCATCACCAACAGCGCGCCGCCGGCCAGGACGGCGTTGAACCCGCCGCTGTTCGCCGACCCCGAAACTCCGGACGCGACGGCACCCGCCGCCAGGCTCAATACAGCGACGATGACGAACTTGGACAGGATCAGCGCGGCAAGCGTCTCCACCAGCCGCCGGCACCAGTGCGACACCGCGGGCCACACGAGCGTGGCGAGCGCGAGCGGGAGGAAGAGGACGGCGACATAGACGGCGGCGGCCCGGATGAGCAGCTCGAGCCACAGGACGAAGGCCGCAACGGCGATCAGGAGTGCGATCAGCAACAGGACGAAGCTCGCGATCGACGGATCGGCCGACGACGCGACCAGGCCCGTGGTCACCGTCGAGAGCAACGAAGTCACGTCGGCTCCCGTGCCGCCTGCGACGGCGTCGCTCATGGCGTCGGTCACCGACAGGCTGAGGACCACGACCTGTATCGCCACTGCCGCCAGCAACAACGCGAAGGGCAGCTGCACGAGATACGTGCGCACCAGCTGCCCCGGGTTCTGGCGCAGCACGGCCTGGAGGGTGGAGAGCAGGAGCATCGGGAGGATCACGACGCCCGCCAGCGCCGTCATCTGGCCGTAGTGGGTGCGGAACCAGGTCGCCCCGACGTCCACGGTGGTGGTCGAGACGAGAACCGTGCCGATCTGACGGAGCAGGTACTCGGCCCCGCTCGCCACCCACTGACTTATCCCGTTGAGAACGGACTCGAACCCAGACGTGGCGAGCGAGCCCCCGAGGCTGCCGATCTGGCAGACCGGGTTGAGGGCGTCGAGTCCGGTGCAACCGGCTGCTTGCATGGCGACGGCTCCTGAAGAGGGGGGCGCGGCGGAGGCGGAGCGGATCAGTGCAGGGCCGTGCCGGTGTGGAAGAAGAAGTTGATGATCGGCGGCGCAGCGCCGATGAGCAGGGCGGCCAGACCCGAGACGAGAACGGCCCGGCGCCCCACCATGGTCTGCTGGAAGTTCTGCGCGTGGACGCCCAGCGCCCACGCGGCGGCGCCGATCAGGAGCCCGGCGAGCGCGGCGATGAGCGCCCAGGCGCCGAGGCCGTTCGTCAGCTCCTGCAACGTGCCCCCGCCGGGCAGTGCGTTCACGCTCGGGTTGAGCGTCACATCGGCCAGGTGCCACACGACCATTGGTGCCCTCCGCATCTCGATCCCTGACGGATCACCGACCGGCCCGGACCATCCGGGACCGCTTCGGCGGGAGAACGGTTGCGAATCTTCCCGGTGCTGCCGTCCCCCGATGACCGATCGCCGGCACGGCCGCGCGGCACACGGGGGTAGAGCCCCGCGCCGGCCCGGTGCGACGCGCAGTGCGACCATGGCCGCGCCACCCGAGATCACCAGGACAGACGCTCGCCGAGCCCGCCCGCAAGGCTCCGGAGCGACCGATCAGCCGGTTTGAGCCGCGTGTTCGCCACGGTCGCGCTCGCCTGCCATATTGGGGGCGTTCCCGATGACGACTCCGGCCGAAGTACACCTGAGCCAGACCCAGGCGATCATCTATGTCGCAGCCGCGGTGGCGCTGTGCGTCCTCGTCGGCGTGCTCGCCGCCTACCTGGGGCGCCGCGCCCGGAGTCGCGCCATCAGCCAGCGCCTCGCCGCCCTCGGCACCCGCCTCGGCCTCGACCCACCCGAGGACGAGAACAACATCGAGACCTCGCTCGCCTACCTCGAGTCGGTCACCGGCGGTGCCGCCCAGGCCGTCACGGAGTCCAGCTCGGACGCCATCCGCCTGCGACGCTCCCTCGACACGCTCACGCAGGGCGTCGTCCTCTGCGACGAGAACGGCACGGTGATCTACCGCAACGGCCGCGCCAACGCCCTGATGGTCAGCCGCCACGGTGATGCCCTCGCCGCACAGGCGGTGACCGACGTTCTCGAGGACGCCTGGCACGAGGGTTCCTCGGAGCGCACGCTCGACCTCTACGGCCCGCCCCGCCGCACGCTCCAGGTACGCGCCCGCCAGATCGACGACGGCCGTCGCCCTCTCGGCGTCATCGCGCTGATCGAGGACATCTCCGAGCGCCGGCGCCTCGAGGAGATCCGCCGCGACTTCGTCGCCAACGTCAGCCACGAACTGAAGACGCCAATGGGTGCGCTGGGTTTGCTGGCCGAGACGCTCGTGTCGGAGCCCGACCCGCAAGTGGCGCAGCGCCTCGCCGGCCGCATCCACAACGAGGCGTTCCGGGTGAGCCGCATCATCGACGACCTGCTCGACCTGTCCCGCATCGAGTCCGAAGAGGCGCCGCCGCGCGAGCCGGTCCTGGTCAACCTCGTCATGGCCGACGCCATCGAGCGGGTGCGGGCCACCGCGGACCAGCGGGGCATCGAGATCGTCCTGCACGAGCCCTCGCCGCCCGTCGCCGTCATGGGCGACCGACGCCAACTCGTCTCCGCCATGCACGCACTCCTGGAGAACGCGATCACGTACTCCTACGACAATTCCAAGGTCGTCGTGACGGGCACCGTCCTGCACAGCAACCCCAACCTCGAGCATCCTGCCGTCCGCCAGGCGGAAGCCATGGCGGCCGCGGCGACTCCGGGCGTCGGAGACGGCCCGGGTCCGGACGAGACGCCTTCGGCGAAGGCGCCGACGACGAAGTCACGGGCGTCGGCATCCGAGGAAGAGGACGACCCGATCGAGCCCGTCTTCACGCCCGAGATCCTCGAGGCGTACACCCCGCCCGACGAGGTCGCCGGCGTCGCCACCCCGGCGACCGGCTCCACCCTGTCGACGACGCCAGCGGTCGAAGCAGAGAAGGTCGACCCCGCCGGGACGGGCCAACTCGAGACCACCTCGGCCGGTTCCCCGAGTTGGCGCGTCGAAGAGCGCGACAACGTGCGGCTCTCGGTGCAGGACCACGGCGTCGGCATCCCCGCCCGCGACCTCGACCGCATCTTCGAGCGCTTCTACCGCGTCGACCACGGGCGCAGCCGCGACACCGGTGGGACCGGCCTCGGCCTCTCGATCGTGCGCCACGTCGCCAACAACCACCAGGGCTGGGTCGACGTCGAGTCACGCGAAGGAGAGGGCTCGACGTTCACGCTGGTGCTACCGATCCAATCAGAGCTCGCCTCGTGACCAAGGCGAAGGAGAAGAAGAAGGGAGGCCGAGCCGCGCCCGCTGAGGGTCCGGTCTCGGTCCTGCTCGCCGAGGACGAGGAATCCTTCATCGAGGCGCTGGTGATCGGACTGAACAACGAGGGCTTCAGGGTGACCGTGGCGCGCGACGGCATGGAGGCGCTGTCGCTCTTCGAAGAAGCGGAGCCCGACATCGTCCTGTTGGACCTCATGCTGCCCAAGATGTCCGGGATCGACGTGTGCCGCACCATCCGCTCCCGCTCGCAGGTGCCCGTGATCATGGTCACCGCCAAGGGGACCGAGATCGACACGGTCGTCGCGTTGGAGGTGGGAGCCGACGACTACGTGACCAAGCCCTATCGGCTGCGCGAGCTGGTGGCCCGCATGCGCGCGGTGCTGCGCCGCGCGCCGGGCGGCCCGGAGGCCACCGATGCGGCCGGGATCGAGTTCGGGAGCGACGGCATCTGGGAGGCCAACGGCATCAAGGTCGATTTCGACCAGCGCCGGGTGTTCGCCCGCGGCGAGGAGGTCCACCTACGCCGCAAGGAATTCGAGCTGTTGCGACTGCTGGTCGAGAATTCGGGCCGGGTGCTGACCCGTGACGTCCTGATCGACCGCGTCTGGGGCACGGACTACATCGGGGACACGAAGACGCTGGACGTGCACATCAAGCGACTCCGCTCCCGCATCGAGGCCGATCCGTCCACACCGGTGCTCATCACCACCGTGCGCGGGGTCGGCTACCGCTTCGCCGCCGCGTCGTAGACGACTCATCGCCGGCCGCCTCGGCGGCTCCGCCCCGTGCGCGGCTACGCGGCCAGCGGGTTGGCCACTTCCCGGGCGTCCGTCGTCTCGACCGCGCCGATGACACGGGGCGTGGTGCCCGCACGGGGAGCGACGTTCGGGTCCGCGACCGCCAATTCGGCCCGGTGCTTCCGGTGCTCGCGATGCGAGACGACGAGCAATGGGATCACGGCCGCGGCGACCGCAAGGGCCATGAGCGGGACGGAGAGGATGAACAGGGTCACGTCGTAGTTGGACCGGGATCACCTGCCCCGAGTCCATCTCCTTTCGTGCACCCATGGTGCGGGTGCCGCCTCAGGGGGACAGCAGCGCGGCCGTAGTGGCTCCTGTGAATGGGCGACGCGCCGGGACACGACGGCGTACACGTCGGTTACTTCTACAGGATCAGCCGCTCGAAGTCGTCGGGGATCGTGACGCCGGGCATGGACGAGACGTCGACCTGCTCGCCCAGGTGGGTCAGGACGAAATGCGTCTCGGGGTGTGCGGCCTGCAGGTCGCGCACATCGGCCTCGTGCATGTGGCTCTTGGGGCCACCGTGTTGCCCGTTGCACTCGAGCACGAGTGCGTCGGCCTCGGTGGCCAGCTCGTGCAATCCCGCGCAGGGTCGCACGTCGCCGCTGTAGCCGAGCGTCCCACCATCGCGCTCGAAGAGGTAGCCGAAGCACCGCAGGTAGGGGACGTGCTCGACCTCGACCGCGCGGAACCGAAGGCCGCCGGCTTCCTGCGAGGAGCCGTCGACCTCGACGAAACGGAGATCGAGGCGCTCGTGGCCGAGCTCGAGGACGGACCGCACCGCGCCGACCTCCATCATGTCCGCCAGGTGCATCTCCACTCCGGGGGGCCCCACGACGTGCAGGGTGCGGCCGCCCCCGACCTCGGCCATCGCCTGCAGCAGGAACGGCCAGCCGAAACAGTGGTCGGCGTGGAAGTGCGAGATCACCACGACCTGTACGTCGGAGGGACGGAAACCGCAGCGGCGGAGGTGCGGGAGCGACGTCGGGCTGGGCTCGACCAACACGCTGCCGTCCATGACGAAGCTGTTCCAGTAACGGCCCGGTGGGGCCAGATAGTTCCCCGTGCCCAGGAACGTCAGCTCGGTCACGACGTGTCGGCGAGGGCGAGGAGCGACGCCACGAGCATCGGGTCTCCGTCGACGTCGGCGTCGGGAACGGGAAGGCGGCGATAGAGCATCAAGACGAGGTCCGAGGCGGTCGCCGTGAGTTCGGCGGTGCGCGTGGGCGCCGCACCGGCGACCGACGAGTCGGCCCCGACCGTCCAAATTCGCTCGGTATCGCTGGCGTGCAGCGCGACCGCGCCCCGGAGGGCCGCGATGTCGGATCCGAGCATGACCTCGATGAACTCCGGCACGCCGTCGGTCGCCAGCTCGGGCGGCAACGGCCCCGGCGAGCCGACCGCACGCTCGGCGTCCCAACGATGGACCGCCACCTCCTGGGCCTGGTGCCGGGCAACGGCCCCCGCCGTGTGCGGCGTCGAATCGCCCCACCAGGCCCAGCACGGCGACTCCGGACCGGCGTCGCGCAACGCGCCGAGCAGCGAGTAGGTACACCAGCCGAGCCAGGCGACCAGGTCGTTGTCGTGCGGCAGCGTGCTCAGCGAGCCCTCGGAACGCTGGGCGGGATTCTTGGCGCGGACGTTTTCCGACCAGGACCACTGCAGGGTGCCGATGTGGTGGGCGAGGTCGCGCACCGACCACTTGGGTGTGGTGGGGACGCGGGCATCGAGGTCGGCCGCTGCGACGGCGTCGGACAGCCGCCTGCTCTCGGCGCCGATCGCGTCGATCGCATCGTCGAAGCCGAACGCGCCGGCAGCCCCGGGCGGGTTCACGGCGCCTTGATCAACAGCTCGCCACCGAGATACGGCGCCAGCGCCTCGGGCAGCATCACGGTGCCGTCCTCCTGGCGCCCGTTCTCCACCAGTGCGGCCCAGATGCGCGGCCACGCCAGCGCCGAGCCGTTGACCGTGTGCACGAGTTGCAGTGGTCCGCCGCCGGCGGGGCGGTAGCGCACGTTGGCCCGTCGGGCCTGATAGTCGCGGAACCAGCTGACCGACGACACCTCGAGCCAGCGGTCGACGCCCGGCGCAAAGGCCTCGAGGTCGAACGTGCGCGCCGACGAGCCGCCGAGGTCGCCGGCGCACAGGTCGAGCACCCGGTACGGCAGCTCGAGCTCCTGGAGCATCGACTCGGCCCGCGCCAGGATGTCGGCCTGCGCGTCGAGCGCGCCGTCGGGTGTGGCGTAGGCGAACAGCTCGACCTTGTAGAACTCGTGCACCCGGAGCAGACCGCGGGTGTCGCGCCCCGCCGACCCCGCCTCACGCCGGTAACACGCCGTTGCGGCGGTGAAGCGGAGCGGGAGCTGCGATTCCTCCAGGATCTCGCCGCGGTGCATGGAGGTGAGCGGCACCTCCGCCGTGGGGATGAGCCACAGGTCGTCGCGCTCCATGTGGTAGGCGTCGTCGGCGAACTTGGGGAGATGGCCCGTGGAGGTCATCGTGTCGGTCAGCACGACGGTCGGCGGGAGGATCTCCTCGTAGACGGGCGCGTGCCGATCGAGCGCGAAGGCGGTCAACGCGCGCACGAGGCGCGCCCCGGGACCGCGGTAGAGCGGGAACATCGAGCCGGCGAGCCGCGCGCCACGCTCCATGTCGAGGATCTGGAGGGCCTCGCCGATCTCCCAGTGCGGCACCCGCTGATGCTCGGGGGGCTCCGGCTCGGGTCGCCCCAGGTCCTGACCCGGCCACCAGCGGCGCACCTCGACGTTGTCCTCCTCGCCGGCGCCGTCAGGCGCGTCCTCGGCCGGGAGGTTCGGGAGGTACAGGAGCCCGTTGCGGACCTTCGCCGCCAGCGCGTCCGCGTCGGCGGCGGCCGCCCGCTCCTCTTCTCCCCGGGCGCGGCTCCGCGCACTGAGCTCGTCGGCCTGCGCGTCGTCACCGGCCTTCTTGGCCTGGCCGACCTGTCGTGACAGCTCCTTCACCTCGGCGCGCAAATCCTCGGCGCGCTGCACCTCGGCCCGCCACGCCGCGTCCGCCTCGACCACCGCGTCCACCTCTGACGCTTCGACCCCGCGCCGGGCCAGTGCGGCCTTGACCGCGTCGGGATCGTCACGCAGCGCCCGGATATCGATCATTCCAGCTCACGGTAGCCTGCGTCGCCGTGTCAGCCGTCCGGGTCAAGGGCCTCACCGTGCGCTACGGGCCACCCGGCACGGCGCCCGCCGTCGACAACGTGGACCTGACGGCGGACGCCGGGGAGGTGCTCGTCGTGCTCGGCCCCAACGGCGCCGGCAAGACCTCGACGGTCGAGACGCTCGAGGGGTATCGCCGACCCGCCTCGGGCGAAGTCCGCGTGCTCGGCCTCGACCCCGCCGTCGATCACGCCGCGCTGACCGGGCGCATGGGCGTCATGCTGCAGAGCGGTGGTGTGTATCCCATGCTCGGTCCACGCCGCGTGCTGGACCTCTTCGCGTCCTATTACCCCGAACCGATCGCCACCGACGAGCTGCTCGACCTCGTCGGGCTCCGCCGCGCGGCCGCCACGCCCTTCCGCCACCTCTCGGGTGGCGAGCAACGCCGCCTCTCCCTGGCGCTGGCGCTGATCGGGCGGCCCGAGGTCGCCTTCCTCGACGAGCCGACCAGTGGTGTCGACCCCGAGGGCCGCATCGAGATCCGGGGTGTGGTCGCCGGCCTGGCCGAGCGGGGCGTCGCCGTCGTGCTGACGACGCACGAGCTGGCCGAGGCTGAGCGCATGGCGCACCGGATCGTCATCCTCGCCGGGGGCCGCGTCGTCCGCGAGGGCACCGCGGGCGAGCTGACCGGACCGGCCGACAACGCCGCCACCACCGTCGTCACGTTCGGTGCGCCACCGGGGCTCGACACGGCGGAGCTGGCGGCCGCCGTCGGGGCGGGCACCCGTGTCACCGAGGCCGGCACTGCGCCCGGCCGCTATCTCGTCGAGACGAACGACCTGCCCGGGCCCGCCGTGGCCGCGGCGGTGACCGCACACCTGGCCGCGCGCGGCGCCGCGTTGACCGACCTCGTGGTCGGCCGCACCCTCGAGGACGTCTACCTCGCCGCCGTCGGGCCTGACGCCGCGGCACCGTCGGCGTCGGCGTCCGACGCGACGGAGACCGACGGGCCGACACGACGACGCCGGAGGTCCCGCCGATGAACCAGGCGAGCGCATCCGCTCCCGCACACGCGACCCGCGTCCCGGCCCTGCGCCCCCTCTCCGCACAGACCGGCGCAGAGATCTACATGACACTGCGCCGCGGCGAGACGCTGCTGCTCACTCTCGGCATCCCGGTGATCTTCCTCGTCTTCTTCTCGAAGGTGTCGGTCGTCTCCACGCCGACGCCCAACGCCGCGGACTTCTTCGTGCCGGGCATCCTGGCGCTGGCGGTGATGTCGACCGCCATGGTGTCGCTGGGCATCGCCACCGGCTTCGAGCGCGGCTACGGGGTGCTCAAGCGGCTCGGCTCCACCCCCCTCGGGAGGCCCCGCCTGCTGGGCGCCAAGATCGTGACCATCATCGCGGTCGAGCTCCTGCAGGCTGCGGTGCTGCTGCCCGTCGGGCTCGCGCTCGGGTGGAACCCGGGCGGAGGCGCCGGCGTCGCCGTTGCGGGGGCGATCGGCGCGCTGCTCCTCGGTTCGGCCGCCTTTGCGGGCATCGGGCTCTTCATGGCCGGGACCCTGCGCGCCGAGGTGAATCTCGCCGCGGCCAACGGCCTCTATCTCGTGCTGCTGCTCCTCGGCGGCATGATCGTGCCGCTCGGCAAGCTCGGCGGCGGTCTCGCCGACTTCGCCAAACTCCTCCCTGCCGCGGCCCTCTCCTCCGCGCTCCACGCCAGCCTCGGCAGCGGCGCGACCGTCCCGGCCGAGTCGTGGATCGTCCTGGCCGTGTGGGCGGTGGCGGCGCCGGTCGCCGCCGCGCTCACGTTCCGCTGGGAGTAGCAGACCCCATGAGCAGCGCGCGCTCGTCGGCCGTGAGCATCGAAGGCGTCAGCACGTCCCCTGGCACGATCTTCGCAATCGTGCCGTCCGCCTTGACGAAGACGGCGTAGGGATCGCCGGTGAAATAGAAGAGCCCACTCGTGACGGTGGCATCCGGGTCATAGGCCACCGGGAATGTCACCCCTTTGCTGCGAATGAACGACTCAGCGGCAGAGACTTTGTCCAGACTGTCGACACCGACGACCCGCACATGGGACAGCGCGCCGCCCGCTTTGTCCTGGGCGCGCACCGCCGCGGCAAGTGGCGGTAGCTCCTGATGGCAGCTCGGGCACCAGTTCCCGAAGAAGAGCAGGACGGTCGGCTCCGGACCCTTCGCCGAGGAGACGGTGACCGTCGACCCGCCCCGTGGGCCGATGTTCTCCCTTGAGAACGAAGGAACCGGCCCGCCCACGCCAGGCGCCGACCCCGACCCCGGCGTCCCCTGGCTCGTACCCAGCCCGGTGAACAGGAAGATGCCCAGCACCACGGCGAGCACGACCCCGACGACGAGGAAGATCTTGCGCGGCTTGCGCGGCGCCACCTCGGGTCCGACCGGGGGTTGAAGTGAGGAGGGCGGTTCGGGCGGCCCGCCCGCCGCGCCGCCCGTCGGGGCGTCAGTCATCGATGGTGTTGCGGTCCGTCAGTGGGTCAGTGGATGTGCACGTGGTTGGAGATCAAGATGTCGCCCGCCATCGCCACGAAGAGCACCGTCAGGTAGGTGATCGAGTAGCCGAAGACCTTCATGGCGTCGCGGCCCGTCACCGAGCCCGTCTGGGCCAGCCCCCACAAGCGCGTCACCAGATACAGGAAGCCGGCGCCCGCCACCGCGGCGGTGATCATGTAGATCCATCCCATGTGGGCCACCGGCCCCAGAAGGAACGAAACCGCCACCAGCGCGACCGTGTAGTAGACGATCTCGGTCGTGGTGCGCTTCATGGACGCGACCACCGGCAACATCGGCACGTCGGCCGCTCGATAGTCGTCCTTGTACTTCACCGCCAGCGACCAGAAGTGCGGCGGCGTCCAGATGAAGATGATGGCGAACATCACGACCGGCGCCCAGGCCAGGCGGTCGGTCACCGCCGCCCACCCCACCAGCACGGGCACCGCGCCGGCGGCGCCCCCGATGACGATGTTCTGGGTGGAGCGGCGCTTGAGCCACAGCGTGTAGACGAAGACGTAGAACAGCGTCGCCGAGATCGCGAGGACCGCGGAGAGCAGGTTCACCACCAACCACAGCTCCACGAAGGCGGCGACCTCGAGCGCCAGGGCGAACACCAGCGCCGCCGTCGGCGTCACCGCTCCGGTCACCAGCGGGCGGTTCTTGGTCCGCTTCATGAGCCGGTCGATGTCGCGGTCGACGTACATGTTGATGGCGTTCGCACCCCCGGCTGCGAGCGCACCGCCCGCCAGGGTGGCGGCCATGAGCCACACCGGTGGCAGGCCGCGCTGGGCCACGATCATGGTGGGCAGCGTCGTGACCAGCAGAAGCTCGATGATGCGCGGCTTCGTCAGGGCGACATAGGCCCCCACGGTCTTCCAAGACCGGCGCACGGGGCGGGTCTCGAGAGCGGTGGCGTGAACGGACATCCGTTCGTCACTCTACGCACGGCGCCTCGCCCGTGACCAGGCAAGAGGCCCCGATACGCTTGACCAGCGTGTCGCGGCGCCGCCTCCCCACCGTCTCCCCCTCGCTGAGCTATCGGCTCAACGTGGCCGCCCTGGTCCTGACCGCGCTCATCGTGCTCACCGGGGGCGCCGTGCGCCTGACCGGGTCGGGTCTCGGCTGCTCCAACTGGCCCGAGTGCTCCGCCGGCCACCTCACCCCCCCCTTGCAGTTCCACAGCCTCGTCGAGTTCGGCAACCGCCTCGTGACGGTCGTGCTCGTCATCGCCGTGGCGGCGGCCTTCCTCGGGACGATCTTCCGCTCGCCGCGCCGGCGCGACCTCGTATGGCTGAGCGGCGGGCTGGTGGCCGGGGTGATCGCACAGGCGGTGCTCGGCGGGATCGTCGTGTACACCAAGCTCAACCCCTACGTCGTGATGGTGCACTTCTTCGCGACCTTGCTCCTGCTCGTCGATGCGGTGGTGCTGGTGCACCGCTCGACCCGTGACTACTCCCCCGGGTCGGCGCACCTGCTCGTCCCCCGGACGCTGATCCGTCTCTTCTACGGCCTCCTCGCGTTGCTGGCGGTGGTGATCGCAGCGGGCACCGCCACCTCGGGCGCCGGCCCGCACGCGGGCGACAGCTCCGGCCAGCAGGTGGCCAAGCGCATCCCGATCGCCCTGCGCGACATGGCCGAGCTCCACTCGAGCCTCGCCCTCCTCCTGATCGGCGTCACCATCGGGCTCGTCGTGGCGCTGCACATCGTCGACGTCCCCGAGCGCGTCCGGCGCGCGGCACGCGTGCTCATGGGCGTCATGGTGGCCCAGGCGGCGGTGGGCTACACCCAATACTTCACCCACCTGCCCGCGTTGCTCGTCGAGGTGCACCTTCTCGGCGCCACTGCGTTGGTGATCGGAGCCACACAGACATTTCTCGCCTGCACGTATCACGCTCCCGAAGTCGTGGCCGCCCCGTCGGTCGCGCCGGGCCCGGCGACGGGGGTCCCCGTCGGTGCGGCCCATTAGGCTTGTCGGTTCCCGCGTCGCGACGCGGTCTCGCCCCCATCGTCTAGCGGCCTAGGACACCGCCCTTTCACGGCGGCAGCACCGGTTCGAATCCGGTTGGGGGTGCTAGGAGATCTTCCCCATCTGGTGAACAGGCCTTTGCGGCAACACGGCCTTACTTGATCTGCCGTGTCGCCGGCGTCTGATCCGCGGCAACGGTTACGACGAGGTGATCGTGACCTTCAGCATCCGGTGGGTGACGTCTGGAGGGACTCCCGAGACGCTTCCTTGTGCGTTGATCTTTTCGACCACGCTCATCCCCGACGCAACCGAACCGAACAGGGAGTACGAGTTCGGTAGCGATTCGCCCTGTGTGCCCGCGACGATGAACCACTGGCTGCCGCCGCTATCAGGTGTACCGGAGTTGGCCATGGCCACAGATCCGAGCGGGTACTGGTTGGCTGAATTCGATGCCTTCGCGGGCAGCTCGTCGGGGATGGTGTACCCGGGGCCGCCGGTCCCCGTCCCGGTCGGGTCTCCCGTTTGATCCACGAACCTCGGGATGACCCGATGAAAGATCACGCAGTCGAAGAAGTGGTGCTGAGCCAAGAAGACGAAGTTGTTGACGGTTTGGGGCGCATCCTTCGCATCGAGCGCGATGACGAATGTGCCCACATCGGTCTTGACCGTGGCGGAATAAGCCTTGGAGGCATCGATGCTCGTGGCCGGTGCCTTGCTCCACTTTGACTTGTGAAGGACCGTCGCGGGATTCCTTGGACACCCGGCAGCCACCGAGGCTGCGTTCGCGGCTGTTTGCGCCCTCGCATCACTCGCCGAAACGTTGCTCCCCGAGGAAACCGTGACCGCCTTGAATCTCGCACCCTGTTGTGTGGCTGCGTTTGCCAGCACCTGCTGCTCGTCCCTGGTAAGCGGAATCGAGCTCCCCGTGGTACCAGTTGCCGAGCTCGAGGACAGGTCCGTGGACAGGCCGGTCAGTTCGAATGCGGCGCCGCGGCGCCAGGCGATGAGGTAGGTCGAGGACGACCCCAATCGCTCGATGGCGGTCGATCCGAGATTCTTCGGAGGGCTCATACCCGCTTGCGCCTTACCGCCGGAGGCAAGGCTCTTCAAGAGCGCCTCGGCGTCTGCCGCTGATTCGCAGTAGAGCACCTCGGACTCCAGCCCGAGATTTGCGGATGCCTTCGCGAACTCCTCTCGGGCCCCATCGGGGCAGCCCTGGACGCCGGTGTTCGTCGAGGTGGAGGGCGCGCCGACGACCGTCGCGAATCCCGCCTCTTTGGCTGCGGATACCGGAACGAGCACGCTGGCCGACAATTTCGACCCCGGGGACGTGGACGCCGCGGCAGGTACCACGAAGATCGACCCGGCCACAGCGGCAGCGGTTGCGATGCTTGCCGCGGCGAAATTCAGGGTCAATTTTCGCATTGGCGCACTTCTTTCCAAAAGAAGGGAAGGGCTCGCTGGCCCGATCGGACGAGAATCATTCCGTCCGGAGGCCGGTTGGCTTCGGTGAGCAAGATACCCGAACTACACGGCAGTAAAGCCGCGGCGGGCACGGATGCACGGGATCGACCGGGGGCCCACTCACACCGATTGCGTCCGCGCCTGCCAGCGACCACTATCTCGGTCGTGGTCCCTGCTCAAAGCACTGGCGGTGGGAAGCCGCTGCCGCTCATCTTGGCCCGTGAGCTGGCTTCGAACCTGGCGACGCCGATGTTTCTGCTCGACGCGCGAGGGGTGTTGGTGTACTACAACGACGCCGCCGCCCTCTTGATCGGAAGGCCCTTCGCGGAGATGGGCGAGATCCCGGGAGAGGAGTTCGGAGCGGTGCTCCACATGAAGACGCCCGGCGGGGAACCGCTCCGACGTCGCGACACGCCCGCAGGAATCGCCTTCTTCGAACGGCGGCCTGCCCACTCGCTGCTCGCTGCCACGGCGTACGACGGTGTGGAACGGATCGTGCACGCGACGGCGTATCCGCTGTTCGGCACGAAGGGGGACATGCACGGAGTCGTGTCCGTCTTCTGGCAGGTTTCTGACCAGGGCGACGGTTTCTGATGCACGCGCACGTCTGGGGCTGCCGTGGTTCCGTCGCCGCGCCGGGCCCCGACACCCTGAAGTACGGCGGGAATACGTCGTGCGTCGAGGTCCGGCTCTCCGGTGGTGAGATCCTGGTTCTCGACGCCGGCACCGGCATCCGGCCTCTCGGCGTTTCCCTGCAGAACGCTCCGTGCCCCGAATTGCACATCTTGCTGAGTCACCTCCACCTGGACCATCTCCAGGGGCTCGGTTTCTTCCGGCCCCTCTTCGATCCGAACCTCGAGATCCACCTGTGGGGTCCCCCGTCTCCCGTCCAGCCGCTCTCGGAACGAATCGCGATGTATCTCTCACCTCCCCTGTTTCCCGTCCACCTGAACGACGTGCCGGCGAGGCTCACGTTTCACGACGCACCGGACGACGCCATCGCCATCGGTTCGGCCACGATCCGGGCGGGACTGGTCAAACACCAGGGCCCAACGGTGGGCTACCGGATCGAGGAGCACGGACACTCGCTGGTCTATTTGCCTGATCACGAGCCGTCGCTCGGGACCGAGTTGCGCGCCCAGGAGTCGGAGTGGATCAGCGGTTACGACATCGCGCGCGACGCCGATGTCCTGCTCCACGACGCGCAGTACCGCGACCACGAGTACGACGACCATGTCGGTTGGGGACACTCCGGAGTCGCCGATGCCATCGTCTTCGCCGAAAAGGCGGGGGTACGGAACCTGGTGCTGTTCCACCACGACCCGTACCACACCGACGAGGAGCTCGAGCTGGTCCTCCTCGAGGCCCGCAAGTGCTGGCCCATGGACGAGGGCAAGGTCAACCTGGCGATGGAGGGCATGACGATCACGTTCGACGAAGAGGGCGCACAACTCTCTGCTCGCTAGCGCGGCCCGCGCTCCGGCGCACTGACGCACAGCAGCAAACCGGCGCTCGCCCGGGGTAGCGCTGCCCGAACCTGCTCGAACTCTGCGGCTCACGGCATTCTCGTGCATTTCCTTCGCACTGCAATCCGTACGCCTGAAGTGCTCCGGATAAAGGGTGGAGCACGGAGCGGAGGAGATCCATGAGCCCAGATGAGGGTGGAGAGACCGCACCGCAACCCGACGGTTGGCGGTCCGGGCTGAGTCGTCGGAACTTCTTGCGCCGGAGCACGTTCACTGCCGCGGCAGTCGCCGTAGCGACCAGCGTCCCGGGCCTGTCGACGCTGGTCGCGACCACAACCGCAGACGCGCCCGCGGTCGACACCGGGGTGAGCGACGCAGCCGATGACGCCGGGCCCCTCACCGAGCCATTGATCGCGCAGGTAAAGGACGCCGGCACGGGCGAGATCAGCCTCTTCCAAGGAGAACGTGAGGTCGTCGTCCACTCTCCCGCACTCGCTCGCAGCCTGATGTCCGCCGCCCGCCCCTAGCCCAACCCCATCAAACCGAACCATCCAGGAGGAAACCCATGTCGTCACACCGAGAAGCACCCGAGATCTCCAAGGACCCCGTCGCCGACAGCACCGATCTCTATGCGTTCATGAGCCCCGACGCACCGGGAACGGTCACACTGATCGCGAACTACATCCCGCTCGAGGCTCCCGACGGTGGGCCCAACTTCTACGAATTCGCCGACGAAGTCCTCTACTCGATCTACATCGACAACACGGGTGACGGCTTCCCCGACATCTGCTACCAGTTCCAGTTCTCGACCGTCAACAACATCCCGGCGTCTTTCCTCTACAACGACGGCCCGATCACATCGTTGACGCCTCCGTCCCCCACGTCGAATTGGAACCGCCAGCAGACGTACACGGTGACACGCGTCGACATGCCGTGGAATCGATGGAGGAATCAGGGGGAGATCGTGCTGGGCTCGGGCCTGCTGTGCCCTCCGTGCAACATCGGTCCACTCTCCACGCCGAACTACGCGACCCTGGCGAACGAGGCGATCCACTCCGTGGCGGCTGGGCCGTTCTCGGCCAAGGTGTTCGCCGGACAGCGTGCCGAGGGTTTCTATGTCGACCTGGGCGCGGTGTTTGACCTCGGTGATCTGCGCGGTTTCGCGGGTGACCACGCTGGTGGAGGCGGCCCCGGCCTGATGAACGGAATGCCCGGGGTCAACTCGACGGCCGATGTGAACGTCCACACGCTGGCGTTGCAGATACCGGTCGAGCAACTCACGAGGTCGAAGCCTTCGGGCCCGGGCGACCCGGCCGCCGTCATCGGCGTCTGGACCAGCGCGAGCCGCCAGCGTGTGCGCGTGCGGGGAGACGGACAGGGAGACGACTTTTGCAACGGGCCGTGGACACAGGTGTCCCGCCTCGGAAACCCGCTGACGAACGAACTCCTCATCGGCATCGGCGACAAGGACCGATGGAACGCGCTGCCGCCGATCGCCGACGGCAACCAGTTCCTCAAGTACTTCTCCAAGCCCCTGCTGCCGCAACTCCTGCCGTCGCTCTACCCGAATGTCTTTCCCAAGTTGGCTGCGTACAACGGCGGCACGCAGAACACCCGGCCCGACATCGAGGCGATCTTCCTGACGGGGATCCCGGCCGGGGTCATCACGCCCGCCCCTTCCTTCACCAACTACAACGGAACCGGTATCAAGGCGGACATGCTGCGGCTGAACACGGCCATTCCCCCATCGTCGAGCCCGAGCAGCCTGGGGTTGCTCGGGCTCGACGTGGCCGGGTATCCCAACGGTCGCAGGGTCTTCGACGACGTGGCCACGATCGCGCTGCGGGCGGTGGCGGGAGCGACGCTCGGATTCGTGGTGCCCTCATTCACTGCGGACGCCGCCGCCGGAGCGGTCGACTTCGGGCTCACGACCGGAGGTAGCGACCTCTCGGCAAAGGGCGCCGAGAAGTACCTCAGCACGTTCCCGTACCTGGGCACGCCGTACAGCGGCTACTCGAACCCGGCCGTGACACCCCTCTCGGTCGCCCCGTAGCGCGCCGTGGACACACGCCACCTCACCGGGCCGAGCGAAAAGGGGAGCGTCATGGTCGACATCGGCGGCGACGTCGGCGCCGCCATCGTCAGCACCCCGGCATCGCTCGTCGGTTCCGAAATAGAGATCCGTCGCTGCGGCACTTCCTGGGACGGGATCCATGTTGCCGTCCGGGATCGGCACGTGGCAGAGGGCGTCGTGCACGCCGCCCTCTTCTCGGGCCTCCCGTACGGGACCTACGAGGTGCGGGTCCGAGGCGACGCTGCCAGCCCAGTGGCCACACTCACCGTCGAAGGTGGGCGCGTGAGCGCGACGCTCCTCACCACAGCGGGAGCGCCCTAGGGGCACCCGCCTGCGGTGACCGAGACCGCCACCTCCAAAGGGTGACCCACTGTTTGGAGCGTCAAATGCGTCGCGCCGGGGCTCGACGTGATCTTTCCGCCCTTGACTGCGGCACACCATCCCGAGGCGTAGTGCTGCGAGGCCGCAATGTCGATCACCGTCGAAGACCCTTGGGCGGCGACGCTCGGCGTGTAGATCATGCTGAACGCACCCGTGAACGGGTTGAACAGGAACGATTGGGGGTTGCCGGCGACCTCCTGGGGATAGGTCCGCGAGAGGACCTGGACGATGGGCGAATAGGTGCCGTCGGGCAATACCAGACCTTCGGCGGACGAACCCGTGGGATCGTCGTAGTACTTCCACGCCCAATAGGCCCATCCGACCTCGTTGATCCCGGCCCACTCCGTGTCGAACCCGACCATCGAGACGCTCGTTGTGGCGCCGAACTCGCTCATGAAGATCGCCGGTCCATTGGACTGTGACGCGGAGCTCATCGAGAGGCGCGTCACGTCCTGCTCGGCCGCCATGGTCTCTTCCGCCTGCAGACAGCGCAGCAGGTCGGTCGGGTCACCGGTCACGGGGCTGCGATCGCCGCAATAGTCGTGGAAGTTGAAAACAATGCGCTGGAAGGGCAACGGCCCGAGCTGCGAAGGGATGTTCCCACCGGTCACCCAGTAGATGTCTGGCTCCAAGAAGATCAAGTGACGGTGGTCGACGGCCTGGATCGACGGGATCACCCCTTGGGCCGGCACGTCGGACGGACAGGTCAGTAGCGTCGTCCCGTTGGCCAACAAGCTTTGGTGCGCTCGACCCGTATAGAAGCACTGGAGGTTGCTGGTGAACGTGGACCCGTCGGCAAGGGTCGTGGTGGTCTCGAATGGCTCGTTGTAGGGGTCGTAGCCGACGACCCACGGATTGTTCTTGAAGTAGTTCGCGACCGTCTGCCATACCCGGTCGTACTGGCCCTGGAGATTGCCCACCACATCGTTGTTCCAGAAGTGCGCGACTGCGGTCTCGAGCGTCGGGTTGCCGTAGTTGTTCGACCAGCGGCCGCCGACGGGCACGATCGGCACATTGTTGGTGCACACCGCCCAGTTGGGCGCACCCTCGCCGCGGAAGTTCGAGTTGTAGACGTCCTGGTGCATATCGAGCAGCGTGTAGATCCCGTGGCGCGCCAAGAGGTTGACGGTTGCCGCGACGTGGCGCAGGTAGCGCAGCGCGACCGCCCTGTTGAACTCGTGCGGATTGCCCGGGGTGCCGGGCGTGCAGACGCTCGGCTGGTTCGGCCCCCCGGTCCCCGGTTCGAGCGCCTGCCACTCGATGCCGAGACGCACCATGTTGAACCCCAGGCTCTGGATGCGGGACGCGTCGGTGTTGTCGAAGTTCCATGGCGTGCCCGCATCCGGATAAGCGATGTAGGGCGCATACTTGTAGACGACGTTTACCCCGTGGAGGATCACGACCCGGTTGTGCGAGTCGTAGATGTACGGTCCACCCGGCGAGCTCATGAACGTCGGGACACCGGGCCCCGCGCCGGAAGAAAGCGGTCCCGAACTGTATTGGTACTGGACACCTGGACCACTCAGCGTCTCGAGGTGCGGGCTCAACGCATTGAGGTTGGGCTGGTTGATCACGTGCTGAGGGGCGGTCGTCGTCGTGGTCGATGGGCTCGACTGCGCAAACGCGCTCGAGCCCAGCAGTGACGTCAGAAGCGAAGAGATCGCCACCGTGGCCGCGGCCAATGAGAGCTTGGGACGCCTACGACCCAGAAGTAGTGGACGCGTGCGCCCGAAACGAAACCACCAGCCGAAGTTCAATTTGCCCCCGAAGTCGCCAGAGCGTGCCCGGAACTGTAACGGGGGCCGTCGCCGCCCGGCCGCCGGTGGCCGGCCGCCGGCTGCGGGGGCGGGACGGCGAAGGTCAGATCAACAGCGCGCGCCGCCTTCGCCGAAAGAGGTCCGCGGATGCGAGAAGGTCGGCCTGCATGGAGGACTGGCCCTCCAGGAGCTCGTCCACCCAGAGCATCTGGAGCGCCGTGTGCACGCGGTCGGGGCGCTGACGGGCCCGCACCTCGTCGAAGGCGCGGCGCAGGACGTGGTGAAGCGTCTCGGTCTGGGGGGAAGGCAGCGTCAGTTCGTTGCGGCGATCGGCCAGCAGGTTGGCGAATTCCTGGTACCAGTCGTGCGTCTCGGCGTAGGAATCGCGCAAGACCGCTTCCGCCACGGCAATGGCCTCCACCTCGGGGAGGCCGTCCGCCGGCGGCTCCACCCGAAGGGTCCCAAGCGTGTACGCGGCGAGCCGTAACCGGTTCGACCCCGTGAAGAGCCTGGCGACGGTTTCGATCGACACCACCTTGGCGCCCCGCTCGGCGAAGAACTGCCGGGTGGCGTCGTCCAGCAACAGGTACGCGCGGTACGCCTCGCGTTCGTTGGGCCCGACGTCGACGAACCGCGAGGTCATCGTGAGCCGGTTCACGGCGTCCGCCAGGTAGGCCGAGCTGGTTACGAAGGAGTCCGACAGGGCCCGCCCCAGCGCGGCGGTCGCGCCCCGTGGCCAGAAGAGCAACCCGACCACGACGCTGACGCCACAGCCGATCGCCACGTCCTCGATACGCGTGAGGCCGACCTTCCAGCCTGCAGGCTGGATGATGTTGAACAAGATGATCACCACCAGCGTGAAGCCAGCCTGCCCCGCCACAAAAGAGATCATCGAGGGGGCCATCCCCGCCACCAGTACCGCCAACGGCAGCAGGACCCAGAGCAGGACGGTGTGATCGGCGATCCCCAACATGATCGCGGAACCCACCACGAAGCCTATGGCGGTACCACCGATGGCTCGCAGCGCCGTCGCGCCCGTGCCGAGAGCGTTGGAGCGCAACACCGACATCGTCCCGAGGACGACCCAGAAGCCATGCGACACGTTTGTGATCTCGACGACGGCGACGGCGAGGGCGAGACCGGCCGCGCCCCGCACCGAGTTGCGGAACCAAACCGAGCGGAAAGAAAGGTGCGAGAGGAGTCGATGCCCGGCGTGGTGGGCGGACCACGCGCCGGGCATGCTCCTTCTACGGTCGCTCACTGGCACTGCACCCGCCGACTCCAGCGCGGCGTCTGCCACCATGCCCACCGCGACGCCGAGCCCACGGGCGTGAAGACCGGGGTCGAGCGAGCTTCCGGCGAACGAGCCGTCTGGTTGTCCGCCCTCCTCGGGGCTCAAGAGCGCCGACTCCTCTTGCACCACGGTCGCCACGTCCGCGTTCAACTCGAACTCGATGAGCGCATCAAGCCGGCGGGTGGCCTCTTGGAGGGCGGCTATGCGAGCCGGGTCGTCCACCGGATGGGCCTCACCGTCGCAGATCAATCCAGCCGCTTCTCGGAGCGTCTCGGCGGACGCCTCGATCACCGCCCTTGCCTCTGCGCGCTCCCCGGAAAAACGAGGGTCCGAGAGGACATGGTCGTCGCTCAGGAGAGCACTGAGGCTGCCCACCCATTCGATACGCCCGACGAGCTTGGACAGCGCGATGGCGCTGGAAGCGGCTCCGGTCGGCGGGTAGGCCGTCGCCGAAAACTGCGTGCGGAGTCGTGCCAGTTCGTCCCTGACCTCGGTGTGCAAGGACGGGTCCGCATCTCCACGTGCCTGCGCGCGGGTGAGGCGGCCGATGGCGTCCGCAGCGGCTGAGAGGCGACGACGAAGATTGTCGTGCCACGGCGGCGGCCACAGCAGGAGGCACGCACCGATCGATGCGGCTCCCGCCAGCGACCAACCCAGCAGGCGGTCGCCGATCGCAGACGCCGGCTGTGCCACCGCGACCGGGAGGACGAAGTTCAGCAGAATCGCGGTCGAGGCGGTCGCGGCCCGCGGCGCCACGATGCCCGCGAACAGCACCAGGAAGCCGACCACCCCCATGGCCACGACCGCCCCAACCTTGTTGGTCGACACCGCGGTCCCGACGGCGATCAATGCGGCGCAGACTGCGAACATCGAGAGATATGACACGACCCGCGTCCGAACCGGACCGGTGAACTCGACCAACAAGAGCATGGAGAAGGATCCGAACGCGGCAAAGAGACCGACCTGCGGACTCGAGAAGTACGTGTGCGCGATGGCGAAGATGGCGGGAATCACGATTGCCGCACGAACCGAACGCTTTACGAC
The DNA here is from genome assembly GCA_035483935.1 of Acidimicrobiales bacterium. GTDB lineage: Bacteria > Actinomycetota > Acidimicrobiia > Acidimicrobiales > RAAP-2 > Bog-473. Next base: position 12,028 of record DATHPK010000195.1, on the reverse strand, counting down.
CAGAAAGTCCGGATCCTTCGCGCGGAGCCACCCCACAAGGCCGGCGCGGGAGGCTCCCTCGGCGTCTTCGAGCGTGTCGACCTGGGTCATGGGCCTCCCGCCATCATCTCGGAGCGCCCCGGCGGGGGCAAGCGGTCCTTGCCTGGTTCAGCGCTTCGCCGGCAGCGAGCGGGCGAAGCTCGTACCCAGCCGCACCCACTCGGACAGCTGCGGCCTGGTGCGCACATCGGCACCGTTGACCCTCAGCCATCCCGCCATGGGCCGTCCGCGCATGACGGCCACTGCCGCCTTGGTGGTGGCGACGAGATTGTCGGACTGTGCAGGATCCACCCGAACCAAGATGCCGCCCTGGCCGCTTGCTGCGATCGCCATGTTGCCGCCAACGAGGAAGGCGAGGCCGCCGAACATCTTCTTCTCGCTCAGGTCCTTCTCCTTCGCCACGAGCTCGCGGATGCGTGCCGCCAGGTCTTCGTCGTAGGCCACGTCGCACACCGTACGCAGCCGGTGTCTCCGCCGGCCATTGCCGACAGACCGCTCCCGACTGAGTGCGGCCGGCGGCTGCGGGTCCCCCGCGACGAAGACCAGCAAGTCCCGGGGATAAGGTCCCCAGCATGGCCGCATCGCCGGTGTCACAGCATGAGAGAGGCTGCTGACCGATGCCGGGAATGGGTCGCACGCTGCAGACGGGCAACTCGATAATCGTCTCGAGTTTTCACAACGCGTTGCTGCACCAGTTGTTGATCATCCTGCTGGTTGCCCTCATCTGTGCGATCGGATTCAACGTCGTCCGTACCATCCAATGGCGACGCCTCAAGGCGCACGGGCTCCGTTCATTCCCAACACCGGCGCGCCCTGGCACGCCCGAACCGCTGGCGCGTCGCGTGGTACGGATCGGCTTCGCCGCCCTGTGGATCCTCGACGGGCTGCTGCAGATCCAGTCGGGTATGCCCTTGGGCTTGACCTCTGGAGTCGTCCAACCCGCCGCGGCCACGTCCCCCCCATGGGTACAACATCTCGTCAACAGCGGCGTCACCATCTGGTCGAACCACCCGGTGGAGGCCGCCGCGGCGGCGGTGTGGATCCAACTCGGCATCGGAATATGGCTTCTTGTCGCCCCGCGAGGCCGCTGGTCGCGGCTGGCCGGTTTGGCCAGTGTCGGCTGGGGGCTGGTCGTGTGGGTGTTCGGCGAGGCCTTCGGAGGCATCTTCGCTCCCGGCCTCACCTGGATGTTCGGCGCACCCGGCGCCGTCCTCTTCTACTGCGTCGGGGGCGTCCTCGTGGCCTTACCCGAACACGCCTTCTCCACGGCCCGCCTCGGCCGGATCATCGTGCGGGCGGGCGGGATCTTCCTCCTCGGCATGGCCATCCTCCAGGCCTGGCCGGGACGCGGCTACTGGCAGGGTCGCAACGGCACCTTGAACGCCATGGTGCAGCAGATGGCACAGACGTCCCAGCCCCATGTGCTCTCTTCGTGGCTGGGATCGTTCGGCGCTCTCGTCCAGGCCCATGGCTGGGGCGTCAATCTGTTCGTGGTCATCGCTCTGACCGGCGTCGGAGCGCTCTTTGTGAGTGAGAGGCGCGAGCTGGTCCTCGGAGGCCTTGTCGCCTTCGTGGTGCTCTCTCTCGCCGACTGGGTGCTGGTCGAGGACCTCGGCTTCCTCGGGGGTGTGGGCACCGACCCCAATTCGATGATCCCCATGGCCCTCGTGCTCGTCACCGGCTACCTGGCGATGGTCCGCCTCCCGGTTCCGCTGCCCGTCGCAGAGGAGGCGCCCGACGGAGCCGCCGTAACAACGCAGGGCGAACCGGACGCCGGTCCGGGCTCAGCGATCGACGGCGCGATCGGCTCTGCGTCCGAAGAAGGGACCTCGGGAGGATGGTGGGACCGGGTCACGCTGTCGTATCTCCTCCGCTCGGTGGCTGCAGTAGCGGCACTCGCCATCGTGCTCGTCGGCGCGGCACCGATGGCCATGGCCTCGGTAAACCGCAACGCCGACCCCATCCTGAGCGAGGCGCTCGATGGCACGCCGAACGCGGTCGACACGCCGGCACCCTCCTTCACGCTGACCGACCAGCACGGTCAGTCGGTCAGCCTGAGCCGTCTGCGCGGGCACGTCGTGGCCCTCACCTTCCTCGACCCGGTCTGTACCTCCGACTGCCCACTTATCGCACAGGAGTTCCGCCAGACCGACCAACAGCTCGGCGACCAGTCGCATCAGGTCGACTTCGTTGCCATCGTGGCCAATCCGATCTACCGCTCCGTGTCGTTCACCAACGCATTCGACCACCAGGAGGGACTCACGCACCTTCAGAACTGGTATTACCTCACCGGGTCGCTGTCTGCCCTCGAACGAGTCTGGAACGACTACGGCGTGGAGGTGAGCACCGTCGCAAACGGGGCGATGGTGGCGCACAGCGACATCGCGTTCGTGATCGACAGCCACGGCCGTCAGCGAGACGCACTCATCACGGATCCCGGGCCGACCCAGGTCTTCGCCTCGTCCTTCTCCTCGCTTCTCCTGAGCCAGATCGATCAGCTCCTCAATACGTGAGGGTGCAGCGCAGGAAGAGATCGGCGGCCAGGCGCGTCGGCGGCGTCGGCGTTTTCGTCTTTTCTCTCTTGGCCGTGCCCGCAGTAGCCGGGGCCAGCGGCTCGGCAGCGGCGACCGATCTCCCGTTGCCCGCCGCCATCGAGACCCCCGTAGAGTCGTGGACGGTCCTGCCGATGGGTCAGATCGGGAGTCTGACCAACACGTTCTGGCAGGTCCTCCGCGCCACGCCCGGCTCGTCGCATTGGTCGGTGGTGACACCGGAAGGGGTGGCGGACAACGGGGGGCTCGTGGCCGCAGCGAACGTCACGACGGCATCGATCACTGTTGGCTTCCTGCCGAGCCAGCTGCTGCGCTATTCCCCACTCTCAGTGACGACCGACGCCGGTCGCACGTGGAGCCCCGCCTTCCTCCCCGGTGCCCTGGCCGCGCGCCCGGACGCGCTCGCATCTGGACCGAACGGCACTCTCGCCATCGTCGGGTCAGCGGTGCTCCACCAGGCCCCGAACAGCGCGACCTGGTCCCGTCTGGTCACGCTGGCCGCCCTAAAGGGGCTCGCGCCGCAGTGCGCCGCCTCGACTCTGGACGCCGTCTCGGTGACCTCGACGGGCGCCCCACTTGTCGCCGCGGCCTGCCACGGTCACCTCGGACTCTTCGCCGCCTCGACCGGCAAGTGGCGATTCGAGGGCGTGATCCTCCCGGATGACTGGCGCGATGCCAGCACGACGATCCTGCGGCTGCAGTCCGGCACCAGTCAGACGACGGCCCTGGCGACGGCAACCCAAGGCCAACACCAAGCCCTGTTCGCCCTGTCGCAGACCGGTTCGGGAGGCTGGCATGCCTCGGCGCCGCTGCCGTTGGGCGCCCAGTCGACCGTGCGTGCGACGGCGGTCGATTTCGGTGGAGCGCTGAGCGTCCTCGTTGGATCGAGGAAGTCCGAGTCGGTTTACGAGATCACACCGGGCGGGAGTTGGGTCACCCTACCGACGCCACCCCGGCGTGCGGTTGGACTCGCTTGGGTGACTCCCGGCGCAACCAGCTTCGGCGCAACCACCCTCGACGTCTTTACCGTGGTGGGCGGGACCGATCTCCACGTGTTCGCTCTCACACCAGCGGGTGGCAATTGGTCCAGCGCTCAGACTCTCGAGGTGGCATTGCCCTACGGCTCGTCCTCTTGAGGGAGACGGGGATGTCGCATCGGCAGCCATCGACGGACCATCTACGCGGTACCGTGACCACCACTACCCGTGCCCTTGACGGAGGCATCAGGTGAACTACGTCGTCGACAACTGGAGCTTCGATCCCTTCGTCATCGTCGTGGCGGTGGTGGTGGTGCTGCACGAACTCGGCCTAGCCAACCTCCGGCGGCGTTCGATCCCCGACCGGACCCGTTCACGGCGCCTGCGTTCGTTGTATTTCTACGGAGGCCTGGCACTCTTGCTCGTCGCAGTCGTCTCGCCCATCGATTATTGGGCCGACGATTACTTCTTCGTCCACATGATCGAGCACATCCTCATCATGTTCTTCGCACCCATCCTCATCGTGGCCGGGGCACCGTGGTTGCCGCTCCTGCACAGCGTGCCTGTGGGCCTGCGCCGTCGTCTGTTGCGCGCCGTGATGCTCGGACGAACCTCCCCCGCGTTGCGCTCGTTTGGCCGCTTCGTGGGTAACCCATGGACCGCCCTCATCGCGTTCAATGCAGTCATGGTGTTCTGGCACATACCCGCACTGTTCAACGCGGCAGAAGAGAATCAGCTCGTCCACATCTGGTTGATGCACGCCAGTTTCTTCGTCACCGGGATCCTGTTCTGGCTCCAGATCATCCCGTCGTACCCCTTCAAGCCGAAGACGTCGCCGCTGTGGCAGATCGGGGCCATCGTCTCCACCAACGTCGTGATGTTCATCCTGGCCATGTCGCTCTCGCTGTTCACACAGGACAACTGGTACTCGGTCTACGCCCACGTGCCCGGCGTGACCCTCTCGCCCTATGCCGATCAGCAGATCGGCGCCGCCATCTTGTGGATCTGCGGGGACTTCTGGGCCCTGCCGGCGCTTATCGTCATCATCCGGCGCGCCCTCGACGACAAGGAGGGGTTCTCGTTGAGCGTGGATCGTTTCTTCCACCGGGACCCCGGTCCCCCGCTGGAGGTCTTCCGTCCGCCCGCCGGGCGGGTACCCCCCAGCTGAGCAGAGCGGTTCCGCCGGGACTTTGATCAGGCGGCGGTCGGCGGCAGGGTGTGAGACCGGATTCGTCGTCGCAGCCCGTGGCGCAGCAAATTTCCGTCTTTGAACGCGGAATGGTTGACGGCGCAGTTACAGAACCGTAACGTCCAGTCAGAGCCGTTGTTGAGGCTCTGTTGGGGCGTGCGGCTTCGGGAGGGCAGCATGAGCCTGGCCTGGAAGGTAACCGTGACGGTGGTTTTGTTCGCCGTCTGCGCTGTGGGGGCCGTCATTCTCATTGTCGCCCTGCTCGGCACTCCCCCCGTCGTTGACTACAGCGCCTCGGCCCCCGGCCAGCCGGTGAACGTCACGCTCCAGTCAGTTGGGTCCTATGGATCGGCACCCCACCCGACCTGGGTGTCCTACCTCGTCCGTTCGCCTCAGGGCCAGTGGGTCCACACCACGGTGTTCCAGGTCCCGGCGCACACCCGTATCAACTTCACGATCTACAACTACGACTCGGGCAGCCCGCTTCGTAACCAGCAACTCGGCCAGGTCACAGGCACGTATGGCAACGTCGCCACCCTCAACGGCAAGGCGTTTCGGGTTATCAACTCGAACGCCGGCAACGGCGTGGCGCACACGTTCTCTATCCCGTCCCTGGGCGTCAGCGTGCCGCTCTACGGCAACAACAGCAATGCGAACCTGTGCGCAGCGGCGCCCTGCAACACGAAGTCCCCCTACAAGATCATTCGATTCTCGATCACGAGCCCTGGTCCCGGCGACTACCGCTGGCAGTGCTTCGTCCCGTGTGGCCTCGGATTCCTCTTCGGGAACGGCGGCCCGATGTCGACACTCGGCTACATGGGCGGGTTCATGAAGGTGGTGGCGTGAGCGACACACAGGCGGCGGGCGCCGCGCCGACGCCCGCCACGACGCAATCGCCGGCCGCCCCCGACGACACGCACCACTGGTGGCGGCTGATCGCCATCTGGGTCGTGCTCTCAGCCATTGCGGACCCGCTGTTCTACTACCTGGCCGGACCACACATGCCGCCTGGAACCATGACCGACGTCGCCCAAGGCGCGCAGTTCGACTTCAACGTGTTGATGGTGTGTGCCATTCCTGTCGTCCTGGCCGTGTGGATCTACCTCGTCTACGCCCTCATCACGTGGCGGGCGTCGCGGGGCGGCCCCGAGCCCGTCGCCGGCCCGGAGGCGCGCGGACACCTCGCGCTTCAGGTCGGCTGGATCGTCAGCAGCACGGTCCTAGTCATGTTCTTGTTCGGATTCGGCACCTATGAGCTGGTGCAACCGGAAGGCGCTGGGGGCGGCGAAGGGGCGAGCCCCATCTGGACCCCCGTCTCGAAGACGATCCTGCCGATTCAGGTCATCGGACAGCAGTGGAAGTTCACCTATCGCTACCCGACCTTCGGGGGCTTCGAGACCGACGAGCTCGTCGTCCCCAACAACACCACGATTCAATTCAACGTCACGTCCCTCGACGTGATCCACAGCTTCTGGGCCTACCAGCTCGGCGTGAAGGCCGACGCAAACCCGGACTACAACAATGTCGCCTACGCGACCACCCAACAGCTCGGCTCCTTCACAGTCCGCTGCGCCGAGCTCTGCGGCATCTGGCACGGCGCGATGTACAACTCCGGGAACGTCGTGACCAAGCAGCAGTTCGAGTCCTGGGCCAGCCTGACGGAATTGCGGCTACGCAAGAACACGGCCCTGCTGCCGCCTTATCGCCTGACCTACACGCCAGATGCCAACGGTGCCGACGGCGGCTACTACCCCGACAACGTCGACCCCTACTCGAAGATGGAGCAGTACGGCGCTCCGCAGAACCACGGGGCCGGCTGACATGAGCGCCGATTTCTGCGAACAACGAGACCACCAACCCCCCGAGACGAGGGTGCCCAAGCATGGCGATTGACACCACCCAGGTCGACGAGTTCGAGTATCCCGGCGAGGAGGAGATCTCCGATCGACCACCGCACGCGCCGTCTTGGCGCCGCTCGGCCTGGCTGCGCCCCCACGTGTTGTGGGCGATGGCCGGGGGCGTCGTCGGCTACCTGATCGGCCACTGGCTCGGCAATGTCATCGCGAGTGGCTATACCCAGGTCCAAGACACCGGGCAGAACGACGTGGCCATCGTGCTGGGCTTGGTGTTCGGGGTGGTCGGCTGGATGGCCGGCATCGGCGGTCTCACCTATCCGCTGGCCAAGATCGTGGGCCACGAGCCCATGCCGCCGCCGCCCGAGCAGAGCTGGGTGCGCTACTTCCGGATGACCGACGACCACAAGGTGGTGGGTTACCAGTACGCCGTGGGTGTGCTGCTGTTCCTCTTCACTGGGGGGCTGCTGGCCATGCTCATCCGCACGGAGCTGTTGAGCCCGACCAGCCATGTCTTCGGTCCCGGTGTCTACATCGCCATTGTGAGCGAGCACGGCACGATCATGATGATGATGGCGTCCTCCGCCGTCGTGGGGCCGCTCGGCAACTGGCTCGTCCCGCTGATGATCGGCTCGCGGCGCATGGCTTACCCGCGGGTCGAGGCCTTCTCCTTCTGGATCTTCTCCGCCGGTTACCTGGTGATCGTGAGCGCGCTGCTCTTCGGTGGGTTCCCCACCGGGTGGACGGGCTACGCCCCGCTGCAGACTCAGGCGGGGGGCGGCATGGACTCCTATCTCGTCGGCTTCGGCGTGATCGGCATCGGCATGATCCTGGCCGGCTTCAACCTCGCGGCCACCATCATCAACTATCGGGCGCCCGGCATGACCTGGGGCCGCGTGCCCATCTTCGTCTGGGGCATTCTCGCCACCACCGCCCTCCTCACGCTGGCCACTCCAACCCTCGTGGTGGCCTGCTTGGTCGGGATCCTCGACCGCACCGCCGAGACCGCGTTCTTCGTGAACGAGCACGGTGGCAGCAACTTCTTGTGGCAGAACCTCTTCTGGTTCTTCGGCCACCCCGAGGTCTACATCATGGCGCTGCCGGGATTCGGAATCGTGATGGAAATCATGCCGGTCTTCACCCGCAAACCGCTCTTCGCTTACCGAGTCGCGGCGGCAGGGATACTGGGCGTCGCGCTCCTGTCGTTCTTCGTCTGGCAGCACCACCTGTTCCAGAGCGGCATCAACCCCGACATGCGGCCTCTGTTCATGCTCACGACGGAGCTCATCTCCATCCCAACCGGCTTCTTGTTTCTCGTCACCTTGGGCACGTTATGGAAGGCCAAGATCAGATTCGACACCCCGATGTTGTTCTGCCTCGCCATGTTGTTCAATTTCTTGATCGGAGGCGTGACCGGGGTCTTCCTTTCTGATGTCCCCGTGAATGTCACCGTGCACGGCAGTTTCTTCGTCCTCGCCCACTTCCACTACACGATCATGGGTGGCCTGATCTTCGCCTTATTCGCCGGCTTCTACTACTGGTTCCCCAAGATCACGGGCAAGACGATGAACCGAAAACTGAGCAAACTGCACTTCTGGACCATGTTCATCTTCTTCAACCTCACGTTCTTCCCCATGTTCTTGATTGGGATCTTGGGCCAGCCCCGACGTGTGTTCGAGTACGCCACCAATCTGCAGACGCTCAACGACATCGCAAGCTTCAGCGCCTACTGTCTGGGCGCGTCGTTCCTGATCTTCATCATCAATTTCATCTGGTCGATTTATCTCACGCCGCACCCGGCGCCCGAGAACCCCTGGAACTCTCTGGGCCTCGAGTGGCAGACACCCACCCCGGTGCCTTGGTACAACTTCGAGCACATCCCCGTGATCACGAACGACCCCTACCATTACGGGGAGCTGGGCGCACCGCCTGTCGCGGACCTGGGACGAGTCATGGCATCGGTGGGGGCGCCGGCTGGGTCGGTCAGCTCCGACGACCTCGAGACTGGGACGGGCGACGGTGATCCACGTCCGCCGATCACGTGAGCGAGGGGGCCATGGCACAGCAACCCGTCGAAAACCAGCGGTTCGAAAGCTTCCCCCAGCTCCACGAGACGCCCGAAGAGATCGCGTTCGAGCTGCGTGCCCAGGAGGGTGCGCTCTGGACGGGTAGCCGCCTGCTGATAGGCATCTTCGCTTTTGGCTTTGCCGCGCTGGCCTTCGCGTACTTCTACCTCCGGTCGGCGAACAACGAGGGCCTGTGGCGACCAGGAGGGATCACCGCACCGACCGATATCGGTGCCGCGATCTTCGCCGTCACGGTCGCAAGTGCTCTCCTCGTCCAATTCGGAGAACGACGCTTTCGCATCAACGAGACACTGGACTGGCAGGTGGCGGGGTGGACGGCCGTCGCCGGTGGCCTCCTCGCCGTCGGGCTCCAGATCTGGCAGCTCACTCAGTTGCCTTTCTTCCCGGCTTCGAGCGGCTACGCCTCATGTTTCATCGCGTGGGGGGCGATGAACATCCTCCTCATTCTGAGCGGGACCTACTGGATCGAGACCATCCTCGCCCGCGAGCTACGACTGCGCAGAGCCATGGCGCAGGACGGCGGCGCACCAAACTCGACCTTGCCGGTGGCCCGTCTGCTCCGGGTCAACCTGAACGGGTGCACCTATTTCTGGGGCTTCATTGCGTTGCTGGCGACGATCTTCTGGCTACTCTTCTATGTCATCTGAGACGCGAGGAGGGTGTTCATGATCGTTGCTGACCTCGCCGGCACTCAGGCTCTGACTTTCGCCATCCCGATCGGGACCCTCACGGTCGTGTGTCTCTGGGGCTTCTTCGTACGTCGGCCGACCAAGCGCCGTTCGTCACAATGAGCGAGGGGGCTGCCGACGGGCGGCCCCACCCACACACGAACTGGCGCATTGCCTGCCTGCTGGCGGCCGTGATCATCGCAGTCCTCGTCCTGGTCCCTCCACTCGGCACGCTGGCGCGACGTGTCGAGTACGTGGCAACGCTGCAGTTCGCACTGCTCGGTATCGGTGTGCCGGCACTCGTCGCTCTCGGGGCCCCGTGGCGCCTTCTCGGCCTGGCCGGCACTGGGACGCCCGGGGAGCGGGCTCGTCCGATCGACCGGTTGGCCGATCGTCGGCGACGTCATCGAGAGCTGCCCTGGTCTCTGGCCTACATCGTTTGCGACCTCGGCGTGGCCATCGCGTGGCACACGCCCGGCGCGGTGAGCACCCTCGCCGCCCACGGCTGGTTAGCCATCGTCGAAGGGGGACTTTTGCTCGTCTTCGGTCTCGGGCTCTGGCTCGAACTGGTGCCCTCCCCCCCGCTCGTTCCGCGTTCGGGACACCTGCGCAGGGCGGTGCTCGGCGCCCTCTCCATGTGGGCGTTCTGGATCCTCGCCTACGTCACCGGGTTGTCGAACCGCGGTTTCTACCGAAACTTCTCGCACGTAGCCGGGGGCCTGAGCGCTGCAGCCGACCAGCAAATCGCGACGGCCGTCCTGTGGGCCGTGGCTGCGGTCACGTTCGTGCCCGTCATCTTCTGGAACGCGCTCGCGTGGCTTCAGTCGGAGGAGGATCCGGATTCAGAGCTGCAGACGCTCGCTCGGGCCGAGCGCCGCCGGGGCACCTCTCCGTTGACACCAAAGCGGGGAGACGCGTCGCCCGCGCCTTGAACTCAGCCCAGTGAAGGAAGATCCGACGAGGTCGTGGGGCTCAGAGAAGGCAGGTCCACGGATGGCAGCCGTGTCTCGAGGTCACGGTCCGCGGCGTTCTCTTCCGCGAGGGCGGTGCGCCGATCCGAAGCAAGCAGGCCCTCCTCCTTCGAGAGGTTGCGCGCCGCCGCGGTGTCTTTGGGGTCCGCCAACAGCCTCTGCACGTCTTCGATCGATTGAAGCGCATCGGATGTGACCCACAGCGTGGCCGTCGCGACCAAGTTGCCCAGCTGCTTGCCGGCCGCCGTCCCTGGCGTATCGATGTTGTTGGTGAGGTCGTAGATGCCCTCATTGGTGAACGAGCACGCTGACTGGTCGTCGCTCAAGAGGCCTGGCGTTGGGGCGCGGTCCGACGGGGTTAGCCGGTGGTTCGTCTCGAGGGACCATATGCCGAGGGCCTGCTTGATGGAATAGGCGCAGGGTTGGAGGTCAGAGTTCACCTCGGACATCACGGCGCGCTCCGCGCTGATGTCGCTCGCGCGTGTCGTAGAGGTCGGAAGGTCGCTCAATACCGTGATCAAGGCGATGACGAGCACGGCGGCCGCGATCGCCAGCCCCCGGTGGCGGTCCCAGATCGGCTTCCTCTTCGCGTCGGGGACGGCTTCCTCCGTCGTCGTCATTGGCCGACGAGCCTTCCGGCGTACGTGGCGATGCCCTGGGCCCAGCGGGCCTCGCTCGCGGCGCCGAGGGCGAAGGTTCCCAGCGAACTCTCGTCGGCGTAGGGCATGGCTCGGTAGCGCATGATCCCCTGCGGATCTATGAAGTCCATGACGTCGTTGTGCACCACCGCGCCAGTTTTGGGGTCCACCGAGATGGAGACGCCGTACGCTTTCCAGAGCGGATTGAGGGCGTCGAGGGGTCCCGTGACCATTTGCCAGTTGGGCAGCGTGCCGAGCGCGGTCCCGCTCACTGCAGGCGACTCCGCTGCCGTCGCCAGAGCCGCCGGATCGGTGTTCACCGTGATGAACTCGACGTCGGCCGCTCGCGGACCGAGGAACGCGTCGGCCTCTGTGATCTCCGTGGCGAGCACGGGGCAGATGTCGTTACACGGCGCATTGAAGAATGTGAGCACGACGACCCGTGCCGGCTGGGACGACAGCGACACGGGCTGCCCGTTCTGGTCCGTCGCGCTGAAGGGCGTGGCGGCCCGCGGGCGCGGCGCGCTCAGACCCATGAACGACGCGAGCGGCGCGTCGAGTGTGCGGTCGGACGCAGGTGGTGCCGGCGTCTCCCTCGGCGACACGCGCACCGGGTTGGGCGCGCTCGTGGTGGTCACCGACGACGCGTTGAGGCCCACGGCGGAGATAACGCGCTCGCCCACGAAACCGCCCAGGCTCAAGACCAGGACGGCCCCGAGCACCCACCAAATGAAACGCGAGGGGATACCGGGGGAACCCTGCTCCAGCGCGGCCGCCCGATCGAGCTCCGAAGGTGCCGGCGCCGCGCCCACAGGGTCCCCGCCCCCTAGCCCTGCAACGGGCGCACCGCCCTCGGTCTCGACGGGCCCGCTCATCGACTCACCGCTGCGCCTCGAGGTGCGCCACCCATCGATCGAGGGAGGTGACGGTTTGGGGGCCGAGCGCGGCGCCCACCACCCGGCCTTGTGCGTTCACGAAGTAGCTCACCGGCAACGCGTTGATGAGGTACTGCGTCGCCACTGTGGCGCTGTTGTCGAGCGCGACCGGATAGGTG
>DATHPK010000194.1:0-15381 GCA_035483935.1 Acidimicrobiales bacterium | reverse complement strand
GACCGAGAGCAGGCAGCTGGCGAGGTGTGATGGTGAGTATGCCCGCGGTCGTCTTGTTCGTGAAGTACCACTGGGCCTGACCCAGTGGCCATTGGTTGTTCACGAGCTGCACCTGATCGCAAGCGGCACCCTTGGCCGCCTTGGCGGCACCAACGTCGACTCCGGCGTCGGCGGCCGAGGGGAACACGTCGATCGTGTCGGTGGCCAGCACGCTCTCCACCGGCGCGTCGAACTCGTCGCCCGCGACTTCGGTGGGAACGATGTCGACGTCGATCGGGCTGGCGCCGATACACGAAGCAAGCTGGCGGGCCTCCGGGCGTGGCAGAGCGTTGAAGAACGAGGCGTTGTAGGTGCCTGAGCCAGCTCCCTGGTCCTGCCACCCGTGCGGGTAATCCGAGGACGTCATCAGCGCCTGGTGGGCCAGAGCCACCGCGGGTGACTCGGAGGGGGGAGACGCCAGACCTATGAGCAGGAGGCCGCCGAAGAAGACCACGATGCTGAGCGCGCCGACGACGATGCCGGCCGTTGCGAGCTTGATGTCTTCGGGCCGGCCGATGTCTCTGACGAGCCGGCGGCGGGCCAACGTGCCGAGCACGATGCCCACGAGTCCGAGCACCAGGGTGACGCAACCTGCGATCGAGCAGACAAGAGACCACGCGGCCAGCCGGTCCCGCTTGATGCGACTGCCTGCCCTCGGCGTCTGGCCTTTCGAGCGGGCCGACACCCCGGCCGGGACCGGAACCGGCGAGTCTGCGATGAGCCGCATGCGGTTCATCTCCTGCGCCCGTTTTTCGAAGTTCCAGAGGACATAGACGCATCCCGCCGTGGCGAAGAACAGGACGGCGGAAAGTGTGAAACTCCGGCCGGGGTGGTTCTCGTAGCTCCATAGGGCAATGGCTCCGACCCCCAAGGCCACCGCCGCCGCGATCCAGATGTTGCGGTAGCGGAGACGGCTTCTCCACTTTGCCTCCATGGCCAGGCGCTCGGCGGTGGCGTCGCCGATCGGATCCCAACATTGGAGGGGGAGCCCGGTGTGCGCGTCGTCGAATTGGCGGATCGAGGTCCACGCGGCGCCGTTGAAGTAACGCAGCCCGTCTTTGCCGGAAGGATCCTGGTGCCATCCAGCCCCGATGGGCAGGTCGCCGTTCCCTGGGATCCCAGTCAGATCGGCGCCGACACCGAATCGGAAGGCGGCCGCACGCAGCGCGTCGACCGTCTCTGAGCGTCCCTTGTTCTTCCCGCAGGCCGTCGCTTGGGCCACGACGACCGAACCGCTCTTGCATTTGACGCCCAGAGCCCATTGCGGTCCCTGATTCCCGCGGACGAAGGCGTCGGTAAACGAATCGACCTCGTGCCACGCGAGGTCAAGTGTCGTCTTTGCATCGCGAATGCGGACTCCCTCGGGGCTGACGCGCAACTCCATCCGCAGGCTCCGAACGAGACCGACGACGCCATAGGTGAGGCCGAGGGCGGCGACGGGGATGACGATGATCGGCCTCGCGTCCGCCTGGATGAGGTACAGCGCGGGCAGGGCGCCCAGGCAGATCTTTCCGAAGGCGAGCGTTCCACGGTGCCCGCGCTCGCGCACGACGAGGACGTCGCCCGTCGCCCACCTGATACCGCGCGACGCCTCTGGCATGCCCCTCCTCCTGCCAATCCAACGGCACCCCAGGACCGGGAGAGTGCTTCCTACCAGCTGGCAATCCTCGTTTCAATGGCAGGCAAGGCCATTTCCGCCCGTCCCGACCGCCCACCGGATCGGCGTGCCCCGGCTTGTAGAATGGTTACCGAATCAGTCAACAATCGTCCGGCCAGCTCTTTTGGCGGAGCTCCCAGGATGAGACCGAGACCGGAGCATCGAGCGAGGAGGCCACGTGGCCGTCGAAGTCCGCCTACCGACCGTCCTGCGCAGCCACGCCGGCGGCGCCAGTGTCGCCACCGTCGACGGGGCCACCGTGGGCGAGGTGCTTTCCAAGCTGGTGGCCGAGCACCCGGGCATGGCGGGCCAGGTGCTCACCGACGACGGGACGTTGCACAAGTTCGTGAACGTCTACGTCGACGATGACGACGTCCGCTATCTGCAGGGCCTCGACACGCCGGTCAAAGACGGCTCCGAGGTGTCCATCCTTCCCGCCGTCGCGGGCGGCTGACGGCGCGGTCGCGAGCGTCGAACCGGAACCCGGCCTGAGCACCGACCACCCATGGCCCTTGCCGCCTCCGTCCTCGACCTGATTGGCAACACGCCCCTGGTCGACATCTCGGCGCTGAGCCCGAACCCAGACGCGCGCATCTACATGAAGCTCGAGGGGCAGAACCCCGGCGGTTCCGTGAAGGACCGCGTGGCGCTGTCGCTGATTGAGGACGCGGAGGCGCGGGGCGTGCTCGTGCCCGGCAAGCCCGACCAGGTGCTGATGGAGCCGACGTCGGGGAACACCGGCATCGGCCTGGCCATGGTGTGCCGTGTGAAGGGCTACCGGCTCAAGGCGGTGATGCCGACGAACGTGTCGGTCGAGCGCCGCCAGCTGCTCGAGCTGTGGGGGGCCGAGATCATCGAGTCTCCCGGGTCCGAGGGCTCCAACGGTGCGGTGCGTATGGCCCGGAGCATCGCCGAGGAGCATCCCGAGTGGGTGTTCCTCTATCAGTACGGCAATCCGGCCAACCCCAAAGCGCACTACGAGGGGACCGGTCCCGAGATCCTCCGGGACTGCCCGGGGATCACGCACTTCGTCGCCGGGTTGGGAACGTCGGGCACCTTGCTCGGCGTGGGCCGCTTCCTGCGCGAGAAGCTCGGCGACGCGGTGTCGATCTGGGCCGTCGAGCCGCCGGCGGGCGAGATGGTGGATGGGCTGCGGAACCTGGACGACGGCTACATCCCGCCCATCTTCGAGGACCTCGGTGGGGCCGAGCTCCTGGACCGCAAGACGGTGGTGCGGCCGAGGGAGTCGATCGAATGGACCCGACGGCTGACCGAGGTGGGCGTGTTCGCCGGGATCTCGTCGGGCGCGGCGCTGGCCGGCGCGGTCAAGTGCGCGTCGACGTTGGAGCCGGGTGTCACGGCGTCGATCGTCGTGGTGTCGGCCGACGGTGGCTGGAAGTACCTCTCGACCGGGGCATGGACGGACGACCTCGACGAGGTCACCGAACGGGCCAAGTCGATCATCTACTTCTAGGGTCTTGCGCAGTGGAGGGCGTGGACCTACAGCAGGAGAAGGCGCGCCTGCGGCGTCAGTTCGCCGACCGGATCGCAGCCCTGGACGAGACGGCGTGGAGTGCCGAATCCTGGTGCGCTGGTTGGCGGGTACGCGACGTCCTGGCCCACCTCGTGAAGGGCGCGGAGATGACGTACGGATCGCTGACGCTGGACCTGTTGCGCGGTGGGTTCAGACCAAACCGGTCGGTGAGCAAGGCGGCGAAGCGCCTCGATGCGGTGCCGGTCCCCGAGCTGGCGGACCGGTTGCGCCGCGCCGCGGACCGCCAGTTTCATCTCGTCGGGACCGCAGAAGCGATGGGCCTGGTCGACGTCCTCGTCCACAGCGTCGACGCGCTGCGCCCGCTAGGCCTCGATGTGGACGCGCCGCCCGCCGACGCGATCGCAGCGCTGGACACGCTCTGGACGTCCGGCCGGATGATCGTGCACGCCACCCCGCAGCAGGGCCGACGCCTGGTCGCGACGGACGTCGATTGGTCCCGGGGAAGCGGACCGGAGGTTCGCGGGAGAGGCATCGACCTCCTGCTGTTCGTCGCCAACCGGCGTCAGGTGTTGCCGAACCTGGACGGTCCGGGGTTAACGGGGAATTAAGCCGGTCTCAGCCGATGAGCGTGAAGGTGCGGGCGCTCGCCGACGGTACCTGTGAAAGGTAGTGCTGACATTTCTGGAAGGTCAGCGTCCCGCCGCCCACGCCGATCTGCAGGGTCGAATTTGTGGTGATCTGAGGACGGTCTCGCCCGTATGGTCATCCGGCGCGGCTGCCCACGCCCATCTGGGCCGCGTGGTCGGCCAAGTCGACGAGGGCCGCGACCACTTGGGTGACGATCCCGTCCTGACGCGGAGCGAGGTCCTCGCCAAGGTCGCCGATCCCGCGCAGGGCCGGGGGCAGTTCGATCTGAACGCCGTGGGCGGAGGGCAGATTGACCGGATTGCGGGGGTCGAACCCAAGTCGCACGCGTTCGGACCCTGCGTGGTAGCCCGGCAGGCGGTCGCTGAGCAACCGGCTCGCCACGTCGACGAGGGGGGCGTTGAGACCGCCGACGATGATCCCGCGGAGCGGCCCCGTCTGGCGCCCCCGTAGCGCCGGGCCGTACGCCTCGATCACCGGATTGCACCCGGGGTCGATGTACAGGGTGAAGCTGTCGCGTCCGAACCCGTGCACGGAGATGGTGACTTCGACGTGGGCGAGGAAGGACTGCATCGCTTGCGACTGTTCGGGGTCGTGGCGCCGTGACGTGAGATGGACGCGCAGGTCCTTGGGTTGGACGATGGCGTAGTAGGAGGCCTCGGACTCTTGGGCGGCCCGGCTCGCGATCTCGTGAGTGCCGCGGTCCTGTGACCCGCCGTGCAGGGCCATGAACCCGACGGGCGAACGGAGCTCGCATACCTCCTCCACGCCGGGGAGCGCGAGGAGCTCAGCCAGGTCCATGCCTCGGGTCGACCGCACGGTGCCCCGCCCTGGGGTGCACGTCGCGGGGCTCGTGCTGGTCGGCCGGGGCATCGACGCCACAATAGGCCCAGGTAGGGAGCCACGCCGGTGTCGCCGGGTCGTGTCCGGGAGCGGCCGATGCGGCCGTTTCCCAGGGCCAAGGCAATGCTCAAGGACTGCCCAATTCCTGCCGATTCCAACTGCAGTAGAGGGGGAATGCAGGCGTGAATTGTCGCGTCGCGGGCCCCAGTTGATGGATCGGAGCTCAGATGAAGATGCGCCGCAAGGGGAACGTTCCGGAGTCCGAGGACGTCCTGGTGCTCGACGACACGCCGGAGACCGAGGCGCCCGAGCCCGAGAAGGTTCTCGCCGGGGTGATCGCCGGCTCTGCCGAGGACGCGTCCGATGTCGGGTCTTCTACGAACGGCGTGACTGAGAGCGGAACAGGCGCGCCTGTGGCGGCGCTCGTCGGCGACGGCGCGCCGGCGCGTCCGCGCAAGGGAATGCTGGGACAGGTTCTCGTGAAGCGCGGGCTGGTCACCGACGAGCAGATCGCGACAGCGCTCTCAATGCAGGCGACGTCGAACAAGCGCCTGGGCGAGCTGCTCGTGGACATCGGGGCGCTCGACGAGCGGAGCCTCGTGGACGCGCTGGCGGACTTCTTCGACATGCCGGTGACGCACCTGCGGCGCGATGCTCCCGACCCGGCCGCGTTGGCCCTCGTGCCGGAACAGTTGGCTCGTGAGCATCTTGCGATCCCCGTGCATCTCGACGGGGACGGCCTGCGCGTGGCGGTCGCGCAGCCGAGCGACGACCTGCGGTTCCTGCTGACCGAGACCACCGGTCACTCGGTACGCCTGCAGCTGGCGCCGATGAGCGACATCCGGTGGGCCATCGACCGCAGCTACCAGGCCATCGGCGGCGTCGGCAAGATGGTCCAGGCTTTCGAGGCCGTGGAGGGGATTCGCAAGCGCGACGCGCGTGTGGTGGACAAGCCGGACGCCGTCAACGTGAACGCGCCGGTCGTCCAGGTCGTCGACAGCATCCTGACGCAGGCCATTCGTGACCGTGCGTCGGACGTGCACATCGAACCTTCGCAAGACGCGGTCTACGTCCGCTTCCGCATCGACGGCGCCCTGAAGGACGTGTTGGAGCTGCCGGCTGCCATGGGCATGGGGCTTGTCAGCCGTATAAAGATCATGGCCGGCATCGACATCGTCGAGAAGCGCCGGTCCCAGGACGGCCAGTTCACCTCGAACGTCGACGGCATCGACACCGACGTCCGCGTCGCGACCGTCTCGACGATCTGGGGCGAGAGTTGCGTCATGCGGATCCTGGACAAAAACCGCTCGGTGTTGCGGCTCGGGGACCTCGGCATGCCGGCCGACACCTACAAGACGTACGCCAAGATGGTCCGCTCGCCGTTCGGCCTGGTCCTGTGCGCCGGCCCGACCGGTTCAGGGAAGACGACGACGTTGTACGCCACTATGAGCGAGGTCGCCGACCGCGACCGCAAGATCATGACCATCGAAGACCCGGTCGAGTTCGTGTTCCCGATGCTGAGCCAGATCCAGACGAACGAGTCCGCCGGCCTGACGTTCGCCAGCGGTCTGAAGGCGACCCTGCGCCAGGACCCCGACGTGATCCTGGTGGGGGAGATTCGGGACGTCGAGACGGCCCGGATCGCCGTGCAGTCCGCGCTCACGGGACACTTCGTCCTGTCGTCGGTGCACGGCACCGACTCGGTCTCGGCGCTCCACCGGTTCCTCGACATGGGGATCGAGTCGTTCCTTATCAGCTCGTCCGTCGTCGGCGTCGTCGGCCAGCGTCTGCTCCGGCGGAACTGCCCGTCGTGCAAGACCCGCTACACGCCGTCGGCCGAGGAATTGGCGTTCTTCGAGGAAAACAGCGGCGGCCAGGTCAAGTCTGACTTCTATCGGGGTGAGGGGTGCAACTTCTGTGGCGGTGTCGGCTACCTGGACCGCACCGGGATCTACGAGCTCCTACACATGACGCCCGAGATGAAGCGGCTGGTGGTCGGCTGGGCCACGCAAGACGAGCTGCGACGCATGGCCGAGAAGCAGGGGATGCGGACGCTGCGTGACGAGGCAATCCGTCTCGTGATGCAGGACACGACGACGATCCACGAGGTGATGCGGACCGTCTACGCGGGGTAGGCATCGAGGGGACCCCGATCACAGGCCCTTTCGGACAGTTCGCTCCAAGATTCCGAGGGTGGCGCGCAGCGCCGACTCGGGCACGATCGGGAATCGGTCCTTTATGTCGTCGCCAATTTTCGACCAGTCGTAGTAGGACGTCACGTTGGTGACGCCTTCCTCGCCGGCCTCGAGGCGATAGCCGTAGAAGTGCGGATACGGGATATCGGGCCCGAGATTCCAGGCGATCTCCTTGTCGCGCTCGAAGATGATGATGTGCACGGTCACGTCGTACTTGCCAAGCGGGACGTCGTTGAGCGACTCGCGGTCCATATGGATGACGAACGTGTCGCCCACCTTCTCGGCCGGCACTCCGGTGAAGTCCTGCAGCATGCCGGAGGCATCGATGGCCACGTGCCCGGCCGGACTTCTCACGACGTCGAAAATCGCAGCGGGTGGCGCCGGAATGGGACGGGTCACCTCGAGCCGGTCGGGCAGGTGAACGGTGTCGGGCATCTGAAACTCCTCGTCGGTGTGAACTTCGTCGATTCGGGCCAGCTCGAATTCGGGCCAGCTCGATTTCTTCAGTCTGAACAGCATCGCGCCGCAGCCGCCATCCCCTCCGGGCGGCGGTGCACGATGATGGGGGATACGGATGACCCGGAGGCACTCCGGGGTCGAGCACCTCCGTACCCCGAGGCAAGGAGCAGGCATGAATCAGCACGGGCACAGCGTGGTCGCAAGAGGTCTGGCCTCCGTGGCCGCCTCGATGTCGGCCCTCGCCGTCCTCGTCGCCCTGGGCCCCGCGCCCCTCTCCGCCGCCAGCAGCGTCCCTAACCCCGGCTCGGCCGCCGCAACCTTGACGGGACCCGTCACCGCGGGCCACATCATCGAGCCGTTGAGTCCGAGCTCCGAGAACCTGGCCGACGTGGGCTATGTCGAGCACGAATACTTCGCATCGGGGACCGCCTATGCGTTCCGGGCCACCGCAGCACCTTCCGACGGCCGCTGGACGGTGACACCCAGTTCGCCGGCACCCTACGAGACCCGCATCATCGTGCGACGCCCGGCCTCGGCGGCGCGGTTCAACGGCACCGTCGTCGTGGAGTGGATGAACGTGACCGCGGGTGAGTCGGCACCGGACTGGGACTATCTCAACCCCATGCTCACCCGTGATGGGTACATGTGGGTCGGCGTCTCGGCCCAAGCACTCGGCGTCAACGGCGGCCAGACGCTGCTCGGGTCGAGTGGACCGAGCCAGGGCCTGGTCCAGCAGGAGCCGAGCCGCTACGGCTCCCTTCACCACCCCGGTGACCAGTACGCACTCGACATGTTCGCCCAGATCGGCCGGGCCCTGCATCGCTCCGATCCGGCCGGAGTCTTCGGCCCGCTGCACCCACGCACCGTGGTGGCCGTGGGTGAGTCACAATCCGCCTTCTTCCTGACCGATTTCGCCGATGGCGTACAGCCGCTCACGCACGCCTTCGATGGCATCTTCATCCACAGCCGCGGCGGCGGAGGCGGCGGCATCGCCACGGCCACCGGGTCCGGGACCGATGCCACTGCCGGCCTCAAGGGCGCGCTGCGCATCCGCACCGACAGCGCCGTACCCGTGTTCCTCTTCGAGACGCAGACCGACCTGACCACACTCGGCTACGCCGCGGCCCAGCAGCCGAACTCAGCCCGTGTGCACACGTGGGAGGTTGCCGGCACTTCGCATGCAGATGCCTACCTCGTCGGCAACTACGCAGGAACGCTCGGATGCACCCAGCCCATCAACAATGGACCGCAGCACCCGGTCGTCCAGGCGGCCTTCAGCGCGTTCGACGCGTGGGTGGTGCACGGGACGCCCCGCCTTCGCCGGCGCCGTTCAAGCTCTCGTCGACCAATCCTGCGACTTATGCGCTCGACAAGTACGGAAACGTGATCGGCGGTGTCCGCACCCCGGCCGTGGACGTTCCCGTTTCGACGCTGAGCGGCTCACCGCCTCCGGGCGCCAGCGTCATCTGTGAGCTGTTCGGATCGGCGACGCCGCTGAGCGCGACGACCCTGGCGACGCTGTACCCGACGAAGTCGCAGTACATCGCCGAGTACACGAGGAGCCTCGACAAGGCGATCAACGAGGGTTACATCCTGCGGGCCGACCGGGCCACAATGTTGGCGCAAGCGGAGCAGGCTCCGATCGGAGGATGAGGGGCTTCTCGGCGTTGCTCAGCGGGACGCGAGCTCGCAGAGCTTCGTCACGGTGTTCCAGTTGCGCGTCGTGCTGACGACGCCCAGGCGCCGCTCGATGAAGGTGCCCGTGTACTTCGTCTCCGCATAGCCGTTGGGCGTGTGCACGTAGACCTCTCGCCCGTCGACGACGAGCTCGTCCTTGCCGCTCGGCGGGAGCTGGAGATCTCTGACCGTCGCCTTGGCCGGTGCCTCGTCGAGGAACGTGACGTGATGGCGTGCGGGGTCCGCTCCCTTCTTTGCGAAGGGACTCTTCGCTCCGATGCGGCGCAGATCGGCCACCGTCCGCAGCAAGACGGCGGGCGCGTCACCGAAGTCGTGGGCGATCCTCTGCTCGATGGCCTCGACGATCGCATCCTCGCTCCTCGTGCTCGTCGAGAAGAGGACGTTGCCGGACTGGATGTAGGTGACGACGTCGTCGTAACCCAAGGAGCCGAACGTCTCGCGGAGGTCGCTCATCGCCATGCGCCCATACCCGCCGATGTTCACGCTGCGAAGGAGGGCGACGTACCTGGGCACGTCGGGCCAACTTAGCGGGCGGTCGTGTCCGGCCTGTCTGGGCGAGTCGGGGGGGAGGATCCGGTGGCCCGTTCGATCGGGTCCATCGGGTGGATGCGCTCGATCCGGAAGGGGCGCAGGTCGAAACGGGGCGCAGTGCCTTCGGCGAGGTCCGCCAGGACCTCGCCCAGCAGCGGGCCGAACTTGAAGCCGTGCCCACTCGTGCCGCAGCCCACGACCACGTCGCCGACCCGGTCGAGCACGAAGTCGGAGTCGGCCGAATTGTCGTAGACGCAGCGCTCCGTCGCCACCGGTTCGGGGTCGAGGCCGGGCAGGAGTCGGCGGACCGCGTCGGTCAGCGTCCGCAGAAGCGCGGGTTCGTCGGCGTCGAGGACGGATGTGGGTCTGGCCGTTGCTGCGGGCTCGTAGTGGCGCAACATCGGGCCCGGCGTGTGGTGGGAGACCTTGACGGTGCCCGCATGCGGTCCAGATCCGAAGACCGGGAGGCCGTAGATCATGTCGTCGTCCCATTCGATGAAGACGGGCAGACGCGAAGGGTCTCCGGCACCCGATCCCGACCGCGCGAAGTAGGCGACCTGGGGCACCGAAGGGGGCGCGCCGACGCCGGCAGGGGTCGGCGGGCGACCGAGCAGGGCCAACGCGTTCGGGCCAGCGCAATCGACGACGACGTCGGCAGGAACCACTCGGCCGTCGGCACAGTGGACCGTGATGCCCTGGCCGTCATCGTCGAGCCCCGTGACGTGGGTGCGTGTCTGCACCTCGATCCGAGCCGTTTCCCGGAGCGCCCGGAGGCACTGGTCGGCCGCCAGCACGCCGGACTGCGGCTCGAAGAGTGCGGGCCCCGGCAGGGTGACGCCGGCGAAGCGCGCCTCGACCTGTTGGGGAGTGAGGCGTTCCACGGCATCCTCGTGGCCCGCCAACGCGTCGGCGAGCGCCTCGACCGTCTCGGCGTGGCCGAAGCTCAGCTGTCCCGTGACATGGAGGAGCTGGCGCCCGCTCATCGCTTCGAGATCACGCCACAGGCTGCGGGCCGTGCTCGCCATTGCCACGTAGAGCGGGTCGGGGTAGCCGAGCCGGAAGATGCGCGCGTCGCCCTTCGACCCGGCCAGCGGATGGCCGACGCCGTCGGCGGCTTCCAACACGTCGACAGACCAACCCCGCCGCCTGAGCGACCACGCGGTCGAGAGTCCCAAGATCCCCGCCCCGATCACGACGCACCGACGACGCGAGGGCACGGGGCAATCATAGAAATTCGCGTGTGGGAGCCTCCCGATCGTTGATGAGGCGCAGCCCTAGACTCGGGGAGGGTGACGTTCGGGAGGCACGCGTCGACAGTGCCGCCGCCCGAACTGACTGCGGCCACGGACCTCGCGGACACCCCTTCGTCGTTCGACGACCTGACGCTCGTGCGCTCGCCCGAGCCGGGCACCTTGGGTCGTGCGACGAGGGCGATCGGCTTCCACCTCGGTGTCCTTGCCCTGTTCACGGCGCCGGCGGTGCTCCTCTGGTGGCACGTGTGGTCGGGACACCCGGCGAACACGTTGACGTGTGCCTGTGGCGACCCGGCGCAAGAGGTCTGGTTCATGGCGTGGCCGGCGTGGGCGATCGCCCATCTGCAGGATCCGTTCTTTTCGAGTCTCGTCAACGTGCCCCACGGCGCCAACCTGTTGTCGAACACCTCGGGAACGCTCGTCGGGGTCGTGCTGGCGCCGGTGACGTGGCTGTTCGGGCCGGTGGTGTCCACCAACGTCGCGCTCACGCTCGCGCCAGCGCTGAGCGCGTGGGGCTGCTTCGCCGCCATACGTCCGCTGGTGACGTGGAAGTGGGGCGCGCTCCCGGCGGCGTTCGTGTTCGGGTACTCCTCCGCGATCTACTCCTCGTTGCTCTTCGGCCACGTCTCGGTCTCGTTGTTGGTGTTCCCACCCTTGCTCTTCACGCTGCTCCACGAGATCGTGATCCGGCAGGAGCACAGCGTGCGACGCGATGGGCTGTTGCTTGCCGCGCTCATCGTCGGTCAGTTCCTCGTCTCGCCCGAGATCCTCGTCCTGTGCGGCATCTTCGGCGTGGTCGGCTTCGCCGCCGTCACGGCCATTGGCTGGCGGCAGGTGCGAGGGCGCGCCGCGCACGCGCTGCCCGCGCTGGCGCTGGGACTGGTCGTGGCCGCGGTGGTCCTGGCGTATCCGGTGTGGCTGGGCTTGTGGGGGCCGCAAGCGGTCACCGGGGTGCTTTTCGCCATCGCTCCGATCTCCGGCGCGCCGCTGTCGGGGATCGTGGTTCCCGGGCCCTATCGCGCCATGGGCACGACCTACATCCGCTTCGGCGGTTATCTCGGCCACAACGGCCCGCCGCCCGACTATCTGGGCGGCGGCCTCCTCTTCGCGGTTGCCGCGTCGCTGGTCCTGGCGCGCCGGCGTGCGCTGACCTGGCTGCTCCTGTTGCTCGGAGTCGTGGCGTTCTGGTTGACGCTGGGCGCCTACGCCCTGGGCGCGCCCTCCTGGTTCCATCACGTGTGGCTGCCGTGGAACGAGCTCTCGAAGCTGTGGTTGCTCCAGGAGATCCTGCCGGATCAGATTGCCCCGTTCGTCGCGCTCTTCGCCGCCTTCCTCGTGGCCGTCGGACTCGATGCCGTCTACGTCCACCACCGGCCGGCGTCGGCGTGGCTGGCGTCGCACCGGGGCGCGGTCACGGCCGGCGCCACCGCCGCGGTGGCGCTCCTCGCGTTGGTGCCCGTCTTCGCCACGTTCGACGTGCCGGTCGCCGTGCGGCCGGTGAAGGTGCCGTTGTACGTGCGCACCACCGCACTGGCGCTGCCGGCGAGGACCGTGGTGCTCACGGTGCCCTTCGCCGTCTCCGGGGTGAGCCAGCCGATGTTGTGGCAGGCCGTCGACGGTCTGCGTTTCGACCTGGCCGGGGCGGCGCTGAAGACGCCGGCGCCGGGGGGCGGCCCGCTCGGCAAGGGGGCGCCCGGTTCGGCCTGGCGGATCATGACGGACCTGACCATTGCCGGCTCGCCCGAACCGAGCGGCACAGCGCCGCAGATCGCCACGCTGCTGAACGCGCTGCGCACGTGGACGGTGGGGCGGATCGTCGTCGCCGGATCGAGTCGGGACCCGGTCTACGCGGCCGGCTTCTTGACGATGGTGCTCGGCGTTGCGCCGACCGAGGAGGCGGGCGCCCAGGTCTGGACGTTGCAGCGTGGGATCCCGCCGGCGACGCCGGCGCTGGGTGCGTCGTTGTCGATGTGCCGGGTGGGCGCCGAGGCCGTGCCCGCGCCTGGCCGCGCCACGGAGATGGCGCACTGCGTTCTCTCCGGTGCCGGCCGCGCCTGAGCGGTCGTAGTCTGGGCGATGGTGCAACCGATCCTCCATCTCTCGTTGCCGGTACGAGACGTCGAGGAGGCCCGGGACTTCTACGTGCGTGCTCTGGGCTGTCAGTCGGCGCGTCGGCGCGACGCCTCTGTCGATGTCTGGTTCTTCGGCCTTCAGCTGACGCTGCACGACCGGCCGGACGAAGCCACGGGGTTGGTGCCGGGTAGTGCGCGGCACTTCGGCGTGACCCTCGGCCGCGACGAGTTCGACCAGCTCGTCGAGCGCCTCGAGCGGAGCGGAGTCGAGTGGGTCTCCCCGGTGTCCACCGACGACGCCGGGCTCTTGACCGAGCAGACCAAGGCCAAGATCGTCGACCCCAGCGGCAATGTGATCGAGGTCAAGACGTACCGCGACGTCGGTGCCGCCCTCGAGATCTCGACCCACTCGTACCCCGAGGCGGCCGCACGGGGAAACTGAGCCATGGGGTCATGGGTGTGGCCTACGGTGTCGGCCGGCGAGCGGTATTCGAGGGTTCGAGAGGAGCGCAGTGGGAGCAAGCGAGCAGGACGGGGATTCCCGCACGGCGCGGCAGGACGGAAGGGCTATCGACCAACTGCGACCCGTCAGCTTCGAGCGTGACTACACCGTCATGGCGCCGGGCTCTGTGCTCGTCACCTTCGGTCAGACCAAGGTGTTGTGCACGGCGTCGGTCGAGGAGCGGGTACCGCCGTGGATGCGCGGCACCGGCAGGGGCTGGGTGACGGCGGAGTACTCCATGCTGCCCGGGTCGACGCCCGAGCGGGCCTCGCGCGAGGCGGCCAAGGGGAAGCAGTCCGGGCGGACCCAGGAGATCCAGCGGCTGATCGCACGGTCACTTCGCGCGGTGTGCGACCTCGTCACGCTGGGCGAAGTGCAGATCACCGTCGACTGCGATGCTCTGCAAGCCGACGGCGGAACGCGCACCGCGTCGATCTGCGGCGCCTACGTCGCGCTGCACGATGCGTGCACCCGTCTCGTCCAGGCGGGCACGATCTCGAACCACCCGCTGACCGACTCGGTGGCGGCTGTATCGGTCGGCATCATCGACGGGGTACCCATGCTGGACCTGCCTTACGCCGAGGACTCGCGGGCCGAGGTCGACATGAACATCGTGATGACAGGCGCGGGGAGGTTCGTCGAGGTGCAGGGCACCGCCGAAGGCATGGCGTTCACTCGCGGCGAGCTCGACACCCTGCTCGGCCTGGGCGAGGCGGGGATCAAGGAGCTGACTGCATTGCAGGCCGCTGTCCTGGCCGAGCCGCCACCCGCTCGGTGAGCCCCGGCGGGACGCCGGCGCCGCTGCGCCTCGTCGTGGCGTCTGCCAACCCCGACAAGGTGAAGGAGATCATGGCCGTGCTCTCCGAGGCCCTCGACGTCGAGCTCGTCCCGCGGCCGGAGGACGTACCCGAGGTCGTCGAGGACGGCGCCACCCTCGTCGACAACGCGCGACTGAAGGCGCAGGCCTTGATGCGGGCGACCGGCACCGCGGCCGTGGCGGATGACACGGGGCTCGAGGTCGACGCGCTCGGCGGTGCGCCCGGGGTGTACGCCGCCCGCTATGCCGGTGAAGACGCGACCTACGCCGACAACGTGAACAAGTTGCTGCGCGAGTTGGACGCGCTGGGGGACGGCGGGGGAGAGCGTCGGGCCCGCTTCAAGTCGATCGCGTTCGTGACCTTTCCCGACGGTTCCGAGATCTGGGCCGAGGGCGTGATGGAGGGGGCGATCGCGGCGGCACCGCGCGGGGACAACGGGTTCGGTTACGACCCGGTGTTCGAGCCCGACGTCGGCGGCGGGCGGACGTTCGCCGAGATGAGCGCGGAGGAGAAGGACGCCATGTCGCATCGGGGTCGGGCCTTCCGGACGCTGGCCGCGATGCTGGCCGAGGGGGGCACGCCGCAGGGGTGATCCGGCCGCGACCGCGGCGGCGACCCCTCAGACGGCGGCGGACAACGCCGGCGCCAGCTCGCGGTACTCGGCCAGGGGGAACGTGTTGTAGTCCGCGATGACCTGCACGCACACATGGTCGGCGCCCGCGTCGAGATGCGCGCGGACCCGCTCCGCGACCGTGGCGGCGTCGCCCCAGGGGATGACCGCTTCGATCAGCCGGTCGCTCCCGCCGCCCTCGATGTCGTCGTCGGTGTAGCCGAACCGGCGCAGGTTGTTCGCGTAGTTCGGCAGCGGCAGGTAGATGCTGGCGTACTCGCGGGCTCGCGCCAGCGCGGCGGCGCGGTCGGTCTCGAGGACGACCGCCACCTCGGGCGCGAGCAGCGGTCCGGTCCCGAGAACCTCGCGGGCGAAGGCGGTGTGCTCGACCGGCACGAAGTAGGGGTGGGCGCCAGTGGCCCGGTCCTTCGCCAGCTCGAGCATGCGCGGCCGCAACGCAGCGAGCACCCGCCGTTCCGGCGGGACCGGCGGCTCCGCTGCGTCGAGCCCGTCGAGATACGCGACCATCCGTGTGAACGGCTGCGAGTAGTCCTGCACGATCAC
>DATHPK010000193.1:0-2109 GCA_035483935.1 Acidimicrobiales bacterium | reverse complement strand
TGAGCACGATCCCCTGCTCCATGATGTCGGCCGCCAGTTCCGGGGGCGTCCGGTCGAGCGTGACCTTGACTGCGTCGATGATCGCCGACACCGGCTCCTCTATGGAGCGTCGGATCTCCTCTGTCGAGACCACAATCGTCTTGGGCAGGCCGCTCACAAGGTCGCGACCGCGGATCTCGGCGTGCAGTTCTTGCTCGAGTGGGTAAGCCGAGCCGAGCGTGATCTTGATCTCCTCAGCCGTGCGCTCGCCGAGCGCGAGGCTGAACTCCTTCTTTACGAAGGACACGATGGCTTCGTCGAGCTCGTCTCCACCGATGCGCACCGACTGGCTCGTGACGATGCCGCCGAGGGAGATGACTGCGACCTCGGTCGTGCCGCCACCGATGTC
The DNA here is from genome assembly GCA_035483935.1 of Acidimicrobiales bacterium. Classification (GTDB taxonomy): domain Bacteria; phylum Actinomycetota; class Acidimicrobiia; order Acidimicrobiales; family RAAP-2; genus Bog-473. The sequence goes on along the minus strand of DATHPK010000193.1, from coordinate 1,721 downwards.
GACCACCATGTTGCCGGTCGGCTCGTGCACGGGCAGCCCCGCGCCGATGGCGGCAGCCATCGGCTCTTCGATGATGTAGGCGCGCCGCGCCCCTGCGTACTCGGCCGCCTCCATGACGGCCCGGCGCTCGACGCCGGTGATGCCCGACGGAACGCAGATGACCATGCGGGGCTTGGCAAACCGGCGCTGGTGCACGCGATGGATGAAGTAGCGGAGCATCTTCTCGCAGATCTCGAAGTCTGCGATGACGCCGTCCTTGAGGGGCCTGATGGCCTGGATGTTCGAGGGCGTACGTCCGATCATCCGCTTGGCCTCCGACCCCACGGCAAGCGGACGCCCGTCCTTTATGTCGACGGCGACAACCGACGGTTCGTTGAGGACGATCCCGCGGCCGCGGACGTACACCAGCGTGTTCGCTGTACCGAGGTCGACGGCCATGTCACGGCCAAGCAGGGAAAGGCGATTTTCTGCCATGTCTGGATCTCCACGAAAGAATGGCGGGAGGTGCCGGAGGGGGTCCCGGCGCCCGTTGGTGCGCCCACAGGCTATGGGACGACGCGCACCTTCACAAGGCGGAGGCGACAGAACTGCATTCTGAACTGGGTTTCTGTCGCACCCCCGATGCGGGTGCGGACGAGGCGCTCAGGAGGCGAGTTGGGGGAAGAACAGTGCGATCTCCCGTGCGGCCGACTCGTGCGAATCAGAGCCGTGAACCAAGTTCTCCGTCGTCTCGATGCCGAAGTCTCCGCGGATGGTGCCCGGAGCCGCTTCGGCGGGGTTGGTCGTCCCCATCATCAGTCGCACCACGGCGTACGTGTCCTTCGGGCCCTCGACCACCATGATGAGCGACGGCGACCGCGTGATGAACGTCACGAGGTCGCTGAAGAAAGGGCGCTCGGCATGCTCGGCGTAGTGACGCTCCGCCACCTCTTTGGTCATGGTTCGGAGCTCGGCCGCCACGATGCGCAGGTTCTTGCGTTCCAGACGGCTCACGATCTCGCCGGCGAGGCCGCGCTCGACGCCGTCAGGCTTCACGATGACAAGGGTGCGGTCCACGAGGGTCCGAGACTACACAACCCGGACCGGGTCAGCGTCCGGCTTCCTCCCACGGTGCGCTCGACGCCAGAGCGTCGGCGCGGGCGGTACCGACCACGTAGAGCGAGCCGGCGACGACGACGAGGCCGTCCGCGTCCACCATCCCGCGCGCCACACGTATCGCGTCGCGCACATCGGGTTCTTCGTAGACGGCGAGACCCAGGGCGCGTCCGGCTTCGGCCACCGCGGCAACAGGCATCGCACGCGGCGAGTCGGGTTCGCAGGCGACGACGGCGCGCACTCCCGCTGCGGCGAGCGGCTCCAACATCGCAGACGGGTCACGACCGGTCAGCATCCCGACAACCGCCACCGCCGCGCCGTCCACGGCGAACTCCTCGGTCAACGCGGCGCCCAGCGCGGCCATCCCCGCGGCGTTGTGCGCGCCGTCGACGAGCAAGAGCGGACGGCGACCAAGCACCTCGAGTCGGCCGGGCACGCGCACAGCGGCGAAGCCCTCTTCCACCACGTCGGGAGCGAGGGCATCACCGAAGAACGCCTCCGCCGCGGCCAGTGCAACGGCCGCGTTGGCTCCCTGGTGGGCACCGTGCAACGGAACGAGGACGTCCTCGTAACGCCCACCCGGGGTCCACAGTGTCACCAGCCGGCCACCCACAGCGATCTGGTTG
>DATHPK010000192.1:0-5278 GCA_035483935.1 Acidimicrobiales bacterium | reverse complement strand
TCAAGGGTCGCGGCGCGCCCGGGCAGGGCATGGCGCCGCCGGGCGACCTCTACGTCGTCGTCCATGTGGGCAAGCACGCGGTGTTCGGGCGTAGCGGGCGCAACCTCACCGTGACCGTGCCCATCACATTCCCCGAGGCGGCGCTCGGGACGACGATCACGGTGCCGACGCTCGACGGCAAAGTCACGCTGAAGGTGCCGCCGGGTACGCAGTCGGGGCGCGTCCTGCGGGTGCGCGGGCGCGGCGTGCCGGGGACCTCGGGCCGCAACGGCGGGAAGCCGGGCGACCTGCTGGTGAAGGTGGATGTCCTGGTGCCGACCGAGCTGACGGACGAGCAGCGGGCGGCCGTCGAGTCGCTCGCCGCCGTGACCGACGCGGCGCCGCGGATCGCGGTGGAGTCGTCGTGACCGGGGGGATGACGGGTCATGGCTGAGCGCGACGAGCTCGTGCGCGAACGCGCCGTGCGCGACGCCAACCAGGCCGTCTACGTGATCTCGGTGGCGGCCGAGCTCACGGGGATGCACCCGCAGACGCTGCGCATCTATGAGCGCAAGGGGCTGCTCGACCCGTCGCGGACGAGCGGCGGGAGCCGGCGCTTCTCCGAGCGCGACCTGGACCGGCTGCGCCACATCCAGGAGCTGACGTCGACCGGGCTGAACCTCGAGGGGGTGCGGCGGGTACTCCAGCTCGAGGCCGAGCTGGCCCGCCTGCGCGAGGAGCTGGTCCAGGTGCGGGCCGCTGCGCTCGACGCGGTGGCGGCGACGCACCGCCAGTACCGGCGCGACCTGGTGCCGGTGCGGCAGGCGCCGGTGCCCTACCGGACGGTGCGACGGAGCGAAGCATGACCAGGAGAAAGACGAAGGAGAAGGGGACGAGAGGGACGCCGCGATGCCGATAGACCCAGAACGCTGGACGAACAACATGAAGGCCGCCTTCAGCGCGGCCACGGGCCACGCCTCGTCGTCCAACCATCCGGAGCTGACGCCGGCCCACCTGCTCGACGCCCTGCTCCAGCAGCAGGACACCACGACGCGCCCGCTGCTCTCCCAGGTCGGGGTCGACCCCGACGTGCTGGCGGGCAAGATGCACGACCAGCTGCTGCGCCTGCCCCAGGCGAGCGGCGGTGCCGAGCCCGGGCTGTCGCGCGACGCGCGGGCGGCGCTCGAGGCGGCCGACCAGAACCGCCGTGACCTGGGCGACGACTACGTGTCGGTCGAGCACCTGGTGCTGGCGCTGGCCGACCTCATCGGGGCAAGCAAGGACGATCTGCTGAGCGCGCTGCGCACGGTGCGCGGGAACCACCGCGTCACGACGCCGGACCCCGAGATGACGTACCAGGCGCTGGCCAAGTACGGCCGCGACCTGACCGAGGCGGCCCGCGAGGGCAAGCTCGACCCGGTCATCGGGCGCGACGAGGAGATCCGCCGGGTGATCCAGGTGCTGTCGCGGCGCACCAAGAACAACCCGGTGCTCATCGGCGAGCCCGGCGTGGGCAAGACCGCCATCGTCGAGGGGCTGGCCAACCGGATCATCGAGGGCGACGTGCCCGAGGGCCTGAAGGGCAAGCGCGTGGTCGCGCTCGACCTCGGCTCGATGGTCGCGGGCGCCAAGTACCGCGGCGAGTTCGAAGAGCGGCTGAAGGCCGTGCTCAAGGAGATCACCGACGCCGAGGGCGAGATCATCACGTTCATCGACGAGCTGCACACGATCGTCGGTGCCGGCGCGGCCGAGGGTGCCATGGACGCCGGTCAGATGATCAAGCCGATGCTGGCGCGCGGCGAGCTGCGCATGATCGGCGCGACGACGCTCGACGAGTACCGCACCTCCATCGAGAAGGACGCCGCCTTGGAGCGCCGGTTCCAGCCCGTGTTCGTGGGGGAGCCCTCGGTGGAGGACACCATCGCGATCCTGCGCGGCCTTTCCGAGCGCTACATGGCCCACCACAAGGTGCGGATCCAGGACGCCGCGTTGGTGGCGGCGGCGGTGCTCTCCGACCGCTATGTGACCGGGCGCTTCCTGCCGGACAAGGCGATCGACCTCATCGACGAGGCGGCCTCGAAGCTGCGCATCGAGATCGACTCCATGCCGACGGAGCTGGACCAGATCACCCGACGCATCCGCCAGCTCGAGATCGAGAAGCTGGCACTCGAGAAGGAGACCGACGATGCGTCGCGTGAGCGGCTGACGCGGCTGGAGCGCGAGCTGGCCGACCTGGGCGAGCAGCGCGACTCGATGGCGGCGCACTGGCAGCAGGAGAAGAACTGCCTCGACGCGCTGAGCCAGCTGCAGCAGCAGAAGACCGAGCTCGACGAGGAGGCGGTCCGGCTCGAGCGCGACGCCGACCTGGCCGGGGCGTCGGCCATCCGCTACGGCCAGCTGCCCGAGCTCGAGCGCAAGATCGAAGAGGCCAACGAGGACCTGGCCAAGCTGCAGGCGGGGAACCGCTTCCTGAAGGAGGAGGTCGACCCCGAGGACATCGCCCAGGTGGTGTCGCGCTGGACGGGCGTGCCGGTGTCGCGGCTGATGGAGGGCGAGGTGCAGAAGCTGGTGCGCCTCGAGACCACGCTGCACGAGCGCGTCGTGGGCCAGGACGAGGCCGTGGCGGCTGTGTCCAACGCCATCCGGCGCAGCCGGGCCGGCCTGAGCGACCCGAACCGGCCGATCGGCTCGTTCCTGTTCCTCGGGCCGACCGGTGTGGGCAAGACCGAACTGGCCCGGGCCCTGGCCGACTTCCTCTTCGACGACGAGCGCGCCATGGTCCGCATCGACATGAGCGAGTACATGGAGAAGCACGCCGTGTCGCGACTGGTGGGCGCGCCCCCGGGTTACGTCGGGTACGACGAGGGCGGACAGCTCACCGAGGCCGTGCGGCGCCGTCCCTACTCGGTCGTGTTGCTCGACGAGCTGGAGAAGGCCCACCCCGACGTGTTCAACATCTTGTTGCAGGTGCTCGAGGACGGGCGCCTCACCGACGGGCAGGGGCGCACGGTCGACTTCACCAACACGGTGCTGATCATGACGTCGAACCTCAAGGGCGAGCCCCAGGACTACTTCAAGCCCGAGTTCATCAACAGGATCGACGAGATCGTGCGCTTCAAGGCGCTGAGCCAGGAGGACCTGGCGGTCATCGTGGAGATCCAGCTGGGCAAGCTGCGGGGCCGGTTGGCCGAGCGGCGGTTGTCGCTGGAGGTGTCCAGGGACGCCGAAGCCTGGCTGGCCAGGGTCGGCTACGACCCCGACTACGGCGCCCGGCCGCTACGGCGCGTGCTGCAGCGCAACATCGAGGACCCGCTGGCGCTGGCGCTCCTGGAGGGCCGCTACCTCGAGGGATCGACGGTGCACGTGGACGTGGAGGGCGACGAGATCGTCCTCCACTGAGGGGGGGCGCTCCGGGCGCGCGAAGCGGGCAAGCGTGCCGCGCGTGTACATGTCGTCCGTCGACAAGTTCCTCAGACGAGTGCAGCCTGCGCTGCGAAGACGTCGACGAGGTTGCGGCAGAACGGCACCAGGTCGCCCGGTCCGCGGCTCGTCACCATCGTGTTGATCCCTCCGCGGCAGACGACGACGTCGCGGTCGACCCAATAGGCTCCGGCATTGCGCAAGTCCGACTGCAGGCTCGGCCACGAGGTGAGCGTGCGACCGGCCACGAGGTCACCTTCGACGAGCGGCCACGCGCCGTGGCAGATGGCGGCCAGCGGCTTGCCCGCCTCGAACATCGCCATGAGGAAGTCGACCGCGGCGGCGTCAGTGCGCAAGCGGTCCGAGTTCGCCACCCCGCCCGGCAGCACCACGGCGTCGAAGTCCGCGGCGTGGGTCTTGTCCGTGACCAGGTCCACGGGGAACCGGTCGGCCCGGTCAAGGTGGCACATGGTCTCGACCATGCCGGCGTTCGTCGCCACCAGCTGCGGGTCGCCGCCGGCGTCGGCGACGGCCTGCCAGGGCCGCAGCAGCTCAGACTGCTCGATGCCCTCGTTCGCCACCACGAAGGCGACCGTCGTGTGCGCCAGCTGGTTGGCCACGACTCTCCCTTCCCGTCTTCGTCCGTTCCCGGACGCCCCGGGGCTATTGGTCGGCCTGATTGCCTCCCGCGCGTGCCGATACCCAGGTCCGCAGCGATGAAACCGCCCAGTTCGGGGTCCGGTCGCGCCCCCCACTTTGCGGGGGACCCCCAATTCGGGGAGCGGTACACTGGTGCGTAATCCGAGGCGACTGAGCGAACGGAGAAAGCGCGTGCCCGCAACCGTGGTGGTCGGGACCCAGTGGGGCGACGAGGGGAAGGGCAAGTTCACCGATCTCGTTGCGAGCGAGATGGACATGGTGGTGCGCTACCAGGGTGGCCACAACGCCGGCCACCGCATCGTCGTCGGCGGCGAGGCCTTCGCCCTCCAGCTCGTCCCGAGCGGCATCCTCTACGAGCACATCACGCCGATCATCGGCAACGGCGTCGTCGTCGACCCCGCCGTGCTGCTCGAGGAGATCGACGCGCTGGCCGCCAAGGGCGTCGACACCAGCCGGCTCGTCGTGAGCGGCAACGCGCACCTGATCATGCCGTACCACCAGGAGCTCGACCGGGTCACCGAGCGCTTCCTCGGCAAGAACGCGCTGGGCACGACCAAGCGCGGCATCGGGCCCGCCTACGCCGACAAGGCCACGCGGGTGGGCATCCGGGTGCAGGACCTCTTCGACCCCAAGATCTTCCGCCAGAAGCTCGACGTGGCGCTCAAGGAGAAGAACGCCGTCCTGGCCAAGGTCTACAACCGGCTGCCGCTCGCCGCGGGCGACATCGCAGACCGTTACCTGGGCGAATACGCCCCGCGGATCGAGCCGATGGTGGGCGACACCGTCGGCATGGTGCACGACGCCATGGACAAGGGCCGCCAGGTGCTCCTCGAGGGTGCGCAGGCCACCTTCCTCGACCTCGACCACGGCACATACCCGTTCGTCACGTCGTCGAACCCGGTCGCCGGCGGCGCGTGCACGGGCTCCGGGCTCGGGCCACGGGACATCGAGCGTGTCATCGGCATCGCCAAGGCCTATGTCACCCGCGTCGGCGCCGGCCCCTTCCCGACCGAACAGGAGAACGACGTGGGCGAGCTCCTCGTCGAGCGCGGCCACGAGTTCGGCACCAATACCGGGCGCAAGCGCCGCTGCGGCTGGTTCGACGCCGTGATGCTGCGACAGGCGGTGCGTCTCAACTCGCTGACCGAGGTGGCGCTCACCAAACTCGACGTCCTCGACACGTTCGAATCGGTGAAGGTGTGCGTCGCCTACGAGGCCG
>DATHPK010000191.1:0-18839 GCA_035483935.1 Acidimicrobiales bacterium | reverse complement strand
CAGAGCTGCTCGTCGTCCTCCCGGTCGCGCACGATGCGGCGAACGAGCGACTGCATGAGGGCCCATGCGACGTCGGGGTGGTCCTTGACGAACGCCCGGAATTGCCAGGCCGGCAAGACGTAGCACTCCATGTCGGTCTCCGCGACGACCTCGGCCATCCGGGGACCATCGTCGATGAGTGCCACCTCGCCGAAGTGATCACCGGCCTCGAGAGAACGGATCGCCTTGCCCTTGACGGACACAGTGGCGGAACCGCTGGCGATGACGAAGAATCCCACCCCCGGCTTGCCCTCCTCGATGATCAAAGTGCCCGCGGCAATGTTGCGCTCGCTGAGTGCGGCGCAGAGGTGGTTGATGTCCTTTTTCGGCAGCTGCGCAAACAGCGGCGCGTTCTTGATCGCTTTTTGTACGTCCACCGGCCAGCACCGTAGTCCTCTCGCTCGGCCTTTGACGAGGAGTTCCGGCGTTCGCCGGCGTTCAGGTCCGCGGCACCGCGGGGACCACCGATGCCGCCGGCTCGGTCGCCGCAGTGGTCCAAGGCCGCAACCAGACCTCGAAACGCGAGCCCCCGTCGGGCCCGAAGGGCGACACGGCTCGCACCTGGCCGCCCATGGCTGCCGCGAGCTCGGCCACGATGGCGAGCCCGAGACCCGACCCCATCAGCCTGTTCCGGCCCCGATCAGCTCGATAAAAGCGCTCGAAGACCCGGTCGAGGTCGCCGGGCGCTATGCCCGGTCCATTGTCGTCGACCGTGATGAGGCAACCCCCCGCCGGCCCGGCATTGTCGAGGCCCACGGCGACCCGGCTGCGGGCGTAGGTGCACGCGTTCTCGATCAGGTTGGCGACCATCTGGGCGAGCCGGTCGGGATCGACTGCGACGGGCGGGAGGGTCGGTGGTTGCGTCGCGTCGTAGGGAGACGCCAGGCCCGTCACGGCGTCGATCTCGATGTCGGTGGCATTCGCGGTCGTTCCGGCCACATGCAGCGAGATGTCGATGCCATTTCTTGCGGCCGCCGGCCGGAAGCCCTCGGTCGTCGTCGTGACCACCTCGACCGCATCGGTCGGGCGCATCGCGATGGACATCTGTTGCGCCTCGAGCTTGGTCAAGTCGAGCAGGTCACCCACGAGACGCTCGAGGCGGCGCGACTCGGCGATGATCACGTCAGCCGCCCGTTCGCTGTCGTCGATCGCCCCGTCCTTGATCGCCTCGGCAAACCCACGGATTGACGTAAGGGGCGTGCGCAGATCGTGCGAAACGGCGAGGAGGAGGTGACGCTCCCGCGCCCTGCCGTCTTCGAGGCTCTGGGCCATGTCGTTGATGGACCCGGCGAGCGACGCGAATTCTGGGTAGTCGTGCGTCCGGATCGGGACGCGGCTCTCGAGCTCGCCCGACGCGATGCGCCCTGTCGCCTCCGTAGCCTCCACGAGTGGGCGGGCCATGCGCCGGCTCATTTGCCAGGCGATGAGCGCGGCGATGACGAGTGCTGCGCCACCGGCAATGATGAAGTAGCCCCAGCTCGGCCCCAGGTTGCCGACATCGCGGGTGAGCAGGACGGCGAACGTGCCCTCGAAGCGGATGCCGTGGTCACGCCTTTCGAGCTTGTCGATCTCCTGTTGGGAGAGGGTCACCGGGGAGACGGCGTAGACGAGGCTGCCATTTCGGCCCGAAACGGTTTGGCCGTTCTGCACGGCCGCGACGTCGATGTCGTTTTCGTTGATATCCGAGGGAAGGGAGTTGCCGACGATCTCCCCGAAGCGGTTGATCGTGATGACGTCGGCGTCTTCGAGTTTGAGTGTGGCCTTGATGAGGGCCAGCGCCCGGAGGGATTGCTCGCTGATCTTGGACTGGGTGAGCGATGTCGCTTCCTGCGTCAGCTGCTGCTGGGCCTGGTTGCGCGCCGCGTTGCGCGTCAGCAGGAGAGAACCCACCCCGGCGATCAGCAGCACGACGGCCACGAGGCCGACCATGGCGAGCATCAAGCGGCGCCGCATCGTCCGTTAACCGAACCGGTAGCCCACGCCCCACACCGTGGCCAAGGGGAGGTCGGGGCCGAACTTCTTTCGCAGTTGAGCCACGTGGACATCGACCGTGCGCTCGTCTCCGTACCAGTCCGCGCCCCACACGCCGTCGAGCAATTGCTGGCGCGACAGGGCGAGTCCGGCATTGTTGGCCAAGAAGGCGAGCAGATCGAACTCACGAGTGGTGAGGCCGACGACCTCGCCTTCATTGCGGGCCTCGCGGCGGCGCAAATCGACCTCCACGCCGCCGACGCTCACGACTTCCTGCGGTGGGGGGCCCTCGCGGGTGCGGCGGAGGATGGCGCGCACCCGCGCCACCAGTTCGCGTGGAGAGAACGGCTTGACGAGGTAGTCGTCCGCGCCGAGCTCGAGACCCAGGATGCGGTCGACCTCGTCGTCTCGCGCTGTGAGGAAGAGGACGGGCACGGAACTACGGGCGCGGATCTGACGGCAGACCTCGAAGCCATCGCGGGCGCCCGGAAGGCCGACGTCGAGGATGACGATCCAAGGATCCTCCTGGTCGAACGCCTCGAGGCCCCTCTCGCCGTCCGGCGCCAAAAGGACGCGGTACCCCTCGCGCCGGAGGTACAGATTCACCAGGTCGGCGATGTTGGGGTCGTCCTCAACGACAATCACCGTCCCGTTCTCCGTGGTCACGCCCCCAAGCCTCGCATCTCCCGCTGCCGAATATGCCTCGAACGGCCGATCCCTCACAGAACCATCACGTTTGACCCGCAGCATTCCGACCCATCGAGCGGAGGGGAGAGGGGGCTCATAGGGCCGGGCCCGCTGGCTCCCCGAGCACGTCTCCCGCCCGTCCGCTCCGCCGCGAGGTGACTGCGGGACACCGATCGCCCCGAGCCGGTTCGTCACCCCGGGCAGCGAACCAATGATCGACGGCTCGCGCGGCTCATCGGTTGCCGCTAGGGAGTTTCGAGGTTCAGCTCAGCCGAAGAGTTTCGTCAAGAAGGCGTCCACGGTCGCGGTGACGGCCTCGCGGCGGGAACGGTTGAACGGCGCTGCAGCGATGAGCCCGGCCGCCTCGTTGAGGAAGCCGAGGAGCAATGCCGCTGCCACGGCCGGGTCGCCGGGCACCTCCACGCCCTCACGGGCCGCCCGGGCGAAACCGTCCTCGAGCAGAGGCAGACAGGATTCGGCATCGAGCTGGCGGCACGCCGCCACCCCGAGCACGGCGGGCGCGTCGGCGAGGATCCGGGCGATCGTCGGGTCGGCAGCTGCGTCGAGGTAGGCGCGGCAGGCCAGGTGCAGTTGCGTCCGGACGTCTTCGGCCTCGACCGCCGCCCTCACCACCCGCTCGACGAGCTCGTCTTCCAGCGCGGACACGACTGCCGCCGCAACCGCGGTCTTGGACTGGAAGTGGTGATAGAGCGCCCCCCTCGTGACGCCGGCTCGTTCGGCGATCTGATCCCGGCTGGTAGCGGCAAAGCCCTGGTCCGCGAAGAGCTCCCGCGCCGCCTTGACCAGGGCGGTGGTGGTCTGTGAGGACCGATCGGCCTGGGAGCGACGAGGAGGGCGGGCGGTGGTGGTGTCCGACGTCGGTGTGGTCATCATTGGTCCTCGCCGTTTTCCTAGCGATTTACATGCGGGCAGCACGCATGTTAGCGTACGTCGAGTGGGGAGGTACTGAAATGCCTGGAAGAAGCGTTGAAGCGGACGTCTGTGTGGTGGGTGCGGGGCTGGCGGGGCTGACCGCCGCTCGTCGGCTCTCTCAGGCGGGCCAGTCCGTGGTCGTGCTCGAAGCGCGCGACCGCGTGGGCGGCCGGGTGTGGACACAGACCTCGGGCGCGGGCGTCCCGGTCGACATGGGTGCCTGCTTCATCGGGCCGAACCACGACCAGCTGCACGCTCTGGCCAAGGAGACGGGCGTCAGCACCTTCAAGACATTCGTCGAGGGCGACAACGTGCTGGCTACCGGGGGGAAAGTGAGGCGCTACCGCGGCGACATCCCCAAGATCAGTCCGTTCGCGCTGATCAGCGCGGGACAGGCGGTCGCACGCATGAGCTCCATGGCAAAGAAGGTCTCCCCCGACGCGCCCTGGGAGGCCGCACGCGCCGCAGAATTGGACGCCCTGTCAGTGCGGGCGTGGCTGACCGCTGGACGCGTGCCGACCAAGGTCGCTCGCGACCTGGTGGAGGCGACGGTGCGTGCCTGTTTCACCTGCGATCTGTCAGAGGTCTCCATGCTCAGTTGGCTCCTTCTCGTGAGCTCTGCCGGCGGCGTCGAGGCCCTGATGAACATCGCAGGCGGCTACCAGGACTCACAGTTCGACGGTGGCGTGAGTCAGATCCCTGTCGCCATGGCGGACGACCTCGGCGACGCGGTGATACTGAACTCTCCGGTGACGGCGGTGACCCAACAAGGTGTCCGCGTCGAGGTGGTGTCCGACGCGGCCACGGTGACCGCCCGTCGCGTCGTGCTGGCCCTCCCCCGCGCTCTGGCGGCGGGAATTCGGTTCGAGCCAGCACTGCCCGCCGACCACGCCTTGCTGATCCACAAGATCCCGGCCGGTACCGAAGTGAAAACCGTGGCGATCTACGACGAGCCGTTCTGGCGTGCGGACGGGGTATCGGGGGCGACGGTCGCGACGGACGACCTCATCGAGGTCACACTCGACACGACACAACCCGCGCACTCCTATGGCGTCATCGGCACCTACTCGGCGGGACCGCGGGCTCGCGCCTTGTGGGCCATGCCCGAAAACGAGCGCCGCTCAGTGTTACTGAAGATCCTGGCGACTCGCCTCGGGCCAAAAGCGGCATCGCCGCTCGAAGTCATGGAGATCAATTGGTCCGAGGAGCGTTGGACGCGTGGCTGCTCGTGCGCTCACTTCGCCCCGGGTGTGCTCACCCAGTACGGGCATCTGCTCCGCGAACCCGTGGGCCGCATCCATTGGGCCGGTACCGAGACCGCGACGACGTCGTTCGGCGCGATGGACGGTGCGGTGCGCTCCGGTGAGCGGGTGTCCGAGGAGATCCTCGCCGCCAGGCGCTGAACTCCTTGTTCAGGACTGAGCGCCCAGACCGGCAGGCCGCGGCCCAGGTCCGGAGCCAACACCCAGCTTCTCGCGGAAGAAGGCGAGGGTCTGGTCGAGCGCCGCCCGGGTCGGCGTCCCCTCCTTGTCGACCAGGTGCTCGGTCACAACAGAGTGAGCTTGCTTCGGGTGACCGTAGGGATTGCCGGGAGCAGAGTCGATCTCCACGGCGATGAACTTGTCGCCGAGCTCGCGGCGCAACGTCTCGAACCGTTCGGGAAAGCAGAAGGGATCGTTCGTGAACCGGAGCCCCAAGAGACAGGTCCCGGCAGCCGTACGCTCCTTCACCCGCGCCAGGTCGGCGTCGGATATCCCGATGTCCGCCTTGCGCTTCCTCGAAAGCGGGAACGGCAGAGAGGGTTGGCTGAGCACCGGGGCCAGCATGATGTCGTCGACCATCATCGCGAGCGCGAACCCACCGGTGAAGCACATGCCGATGGCGCCCACCCCCGGACCTCCGCAACGTTCGTGCTCGGCCTTGGCAAGTTGGCGCAACCACGAGGTGACCGGGCTCGTCTTCTTCAAGGCGAACCACGAGAACTCGCGCGAGACGCACGCTGGGCCGATGGAGCGCATTGCGTAACCGGCGCTGGCAGGCCGGCCGGGGTCGCCGAAGAGATGCGGCAGTACCGCCGTGCAGCCGGCAGCGGCAACGCGCCGCCCGAATTGTGCCACCAACGGTGTGATGCCAGGGATCTCGCTGATCACGATGACCGCAGGCCCGCTACCGATTCGGTAGATGGCCCGAGCCTTCCCGTCTGCCTCGAACGACTCCTTGGTGAAGCCCTCGAGTGCGTCCTGCCACGTCGCTTCGCTCGTCGCCATCGGCGGACCGTAGCATCGCCCGCCGTGACCCACCCCAGCCCCTCGATCGACACCCGACAACCCGTCCTCGTCGGCCTCGGTGCGACGAACGACCCCGGTCCGGTACCCGAGCTCATGACCGAGGCGGTCCGCCGCGCCGCTGCCGACTCTGGCGCTGCGAGTCTCTTGGGCGCGATCGAGCGCGTCGTGTACACGCAGGGTTCGTGGAGCCTGACGAACCCAGCGCGAACCGTGTCGGAAAGGATCGGCGCCGGTAAGGCTCGGACCGTCATGGCCGAGATCGGCGTCTCGCAGCAAGAGGTCATCAATTACGGGTTGGCGGCGATTGCATCGGGTGAATGTGATGCGGTCGTGGTAGTCGGGGCCGAGGCACGCGCCTGGGAGCGACAGGGCGGAGTGGAGGAGGGTGATGGTGGGAGGCCGCCTGACGAGATACTCAAGCGTCCGACCGAATTCATCGCACCCATTGAGGTCGCCGCGGGATTGGCCTGGCCGGTCGTCCAGCAGTACGCCCTGATCGAGAATGCCTTGGCAACGGCAGAAGGGCTGACGGGCGCAGCCCAGAGCGAGGAGATCGCCGCTCTGTGGGGCCGTTTCAATGAGGTCGCAACACACAATCCGGACGCGGCATTCGGCGCACCTCGACGTCCAGTCGAGATCGCGACCCCTGGGCCGGGCAACCGGCCGCTCGCCTACCCCTACAACTTGCGGCACTCGACGCAGTGGACCCTGGACCAATCGTCGGCGTTGCTCGTTTGCTCCGTCGAGCTCGCCACCCGAATGGGGGTCTCGCGGGACCGTTGGTTATTTCCCCACGTTGCCGTGCACTGCTCAGAGGCGGTGACCCTCTCCGCGCGCAAACATTTGCACGCCTGGCCCGCCATGGCTGTCCTCGGTCGGGCGGCAGAATCCCACCTTGGTGTGGCGATGCGCGACGTGGAGCTGGCCGAGGTGTATTCGTGTTTCCCCGCGGCTGTACGCGTGCAACAGCGAGAGCTCGGACTCGACCCTTCAGGAACGCCGACGCTCACAGGCGGAATGGCCTTTTCGGGCGGGCCATTCAACCACTACGTCTTTCAGTCGCTCGTCACCCTGGGACGCCGCTTACGCGATGAGCCTGCCGAGCTCGGCCTCGTGACGACCGTCTCAGGGATGTTGTCGAAGCCGGGGCTGTCAGTGTGGTCGGCGACGCCTCCTCGTGAGGCCGCGCTCATCGGCGACCTGGCCGCGGCAGCCCGGGAAGCCACTGAGGTCCTGCGGGTCATCGACGAACCACCGACGACCGAGACGTCAGCCACGGTGTCCAGCTTCACCGTCACCTATGGCGGCAGTGACGGTTCCGAGCCGGTGCGCACCGCAGTCGTTGCCGACCTGCCCGATGGGGTCCGCACGGCGGCCACCTGCGAAGATGCACAGACCGCCCGCATCGCTATCGCGGAAGGCCTCGCGGGCAGGACGGTGATGGTGAAGGACACGACATTCCGACTTTGAACGCGACGCCGCCAAGACCGGGCCCACCCCGACTCGTCGATCCGGCCCTCGCGGCGCGGGTGCCCGGCCTCCGGCGGGTGGCCGGTCTGGCACTCCTCCTCGCTGCCTTGAGCGCTGTGGCGATCGTCGTCCAGGCCGTGGCCGTGGCTCACGTCGTCGACCGCTCCCTGCTCCACCATGCGCCGCTCAGCGCCGTCACCGGAGCGCTCGTCGCGGTCGGGGTCGCACTCGTGATCCGTGCCCTCCTCCATGCGGCTGGCGATCTCTCCGCACTGAGCGCGGCCGATCGCGTCGTCGGCCGGCTTCGCCGGGACCTGTTGCGCCACACCCTCGACCTAGGGCCGGCATGGCTGGCGGACGAGCGCACCGGAGAGTTGTCGCTGACGGCCACGCGCGGGATGCGCTCTCTGCACGCCTACTACTTCCGGTACTTGCCGCAGGCAGCGGCGGCCGCGGTCATCCCCTTGCTCTTGCTGGTGTGGGTGGCGACGCAAGATTGGTTGTCCCTTGTCGTGGTCATCGCGCTTGTCGTCGCGGTGCCGCTCACCATGATCTATTTCGGGCGCGAGGCGACCCAGCGGGCCGAGCGCCAGTGGCGCCGCCTCTCGTCGTTAGCGGGGCGCTTTTTGCAATTGGTCGAAGGACTTCCGACCCTGCGCGCGTTCGGGCGCGAGGCGCAGGGTCGGCGTGAGGTGGAGGCTGCCAACGACGGCGTGCGCGTTGCCACGATGCGAACGTTGCGCATCGCGTTCCTCTCCGCCCTCTCCATGGACATGATCGCCGGGTTCGGCGTCGGATTCGTCGCGATGGTGCTCGGGCTGCGCCTTCTCTGGGGGCAGATGGAGCTGCAGACGGCCATGGCGGTGCTGCTCGTTGCGCCCGAAATCTTCATCCCGCTGCGACGCGCCGGCGCGGAATTCCACGCCAGCACCGAGGGACAGGCCGCCGCGGACCGCGTGCTCCAGGTGCTCGACACGCCGGCGACGGCACCTCGTGAAGACCGCGTCGCCTCGGGCGAATCGTCGCCCCGGTCGGTGGATGTCTCGGGGCTGGTCGTCGAATACGGGCATCGAGACCGGCCCGCGCTGGCCTCGTTTTCGATGCACGTCCCATCGGGTGCGCGGGTTGCGCTCACCGGTCCGTCGGGGTCGGGCAAGTCGACCGTGTTCGCTGCGCTCCTCGGCTTCGTGGCGCCGAGAGCGGGATCGATCTCGGTGGGTGGGCACCCGGCCGCATCGGGCGTCACGTGGCGCGACCAATTCTCCTGGTTGCCGCAGCGGCCGCACCTCTTCAACGCGACCCTGGCGGAGAACCTGCGCCTCGGCGCGCCAGAAGCAAGCGGCGACGAGTTGCGCGCCGTGCTCGAGGCTGTGGGGCTGGCCGAACTCTTGGCAGGTCTGCCCGCCGGGCTCGAGACCGCTCTCGGCCACGACGGGCTGACCCTGAGTGCCGGAGAACGGCAACGGATCGCGTTGGCCCGGGCCCTCTTGCGCCCCGCGCCCGTGTTGTTGCTCGACGAGCCGACGGCTTCGCTTGACCCGCCGACCGTGGCCCTGCTGGCCGCGGCCGTGGAACCCTGGTTGTCGGGGCGCTCCGTAGTGGTCGCCGCGCATGAGCCCACGCTGCTGGCGCACTTCGACGCCGTCGTTCCACTCGACGCGTCCCAACCCCTGGGAGTGTCGTGAGCCGGCACCGGGGCTCCCTTCGCCGTGTGCTCGGCGAGCCAGGCACGCCCTGGGGCCGGTTAGCAGGGGCGGGGCTTCTGGGCCTCGCCTCGGCCGCAGCAACCATCGGCCTCCTCGCCGGATCGGGCTATCTCGTCGGACGGGCCGCGCTGCGCCCGGGCCTCGACGCCATCGTGGGTCTTCTCGCCGCGGTCGAGGTCCTTGCATTCCTACGCGGGCCGTTGCGTTACGCCGAACGCGTCGTTGGGCACGATGCCGCTCTGCGCGCGCTCACAGGGTGGCGCGTCTGGCTCTACGACCGGTTGGCTCCGCGTGTGCCGGCCGCCCTGGCCGGCTGGCGCAGTGGCGATCTCCTCGCCCGCGCCATCGACGACGTCGACGCGCTGCAGGACCTCTATCTCCGGACGCTGCTTCCCGTCGCGATCCCCGTGGGCGCCGCAATCATCGGCACAGTGGCGGTCGGGTTCATCCTGCCCTCCGCTGCGTTGGCGCTCGGCCTCGCCCTCGCCGTCGCACTTGTGCTGCCGGCACTGCTCACGTGGCGACGAAGCGGCGACGACGAGGTGGCCGAGCTCGCAGGCTCGTTGTCGGCTCAGGTCGTCGACGCGCTGGAGGGCGCCCCCGATCTGCTGGCCTTCGGAGCGGACGGCGCTGTGCTGGAAAGGATCGAGGCAATGGGCACGCGGGCCGACGCCCTCGAACGCGAGCACGCCCGCGTCGGCGCCGTCTCGGCCCTGGTGATCCAGGTTTGCCTGGCGGTAGCTGTGACCACGGTGCTGGCGCTCGGCGTCGTCGCGGTGCACGATCACCGCATCGGCCAGGTGATGGTGGCAGTTCTCCCGCTCGCCGCCCTGGCAACGTTCGAAACCGTCCCGGGAGTCCCGGTCGCGGTGGCGCGGGCGCTCTCGGTGCGGGCAGCGGCCGACCGCCTCTACGCCCTCGACGACGTGCCCGTGCCGGTGCACGACATAGAAGATCCGCAACGGATCGTTGCCGACGTGCCCGAGCTGCGCTTCAACGATGCCGCGCTCCGGTACGGACGAGATCTACCGCGCGCGCTCGACGGAGTGACCTTGCGGCTCCCGCCAGGCGGACGCTTGGCGGTCATGGGGTCGAGTGGTGCGGGCAAGTCGAGTCTCGTCAACGCGCTCTTGCGCTACTGGCCGCTCGAGGCGGGCACGCTGTCGCTCGGAGGAACGGATGTCGCGCTGCTCGCCCAGGCCGATGTCCGCGGATCCGCGGCGCTGGCCGACCAACGAGCGCAGCTCTTCGCCGGTACGGTGCGATCCAACGTGACGCTGGGTCGGCCCGACGCCACCGACGAGGAGATCCAGGCCGCATTCCGCGCCGCCCAACTGTCCGACTGGGTGGCGACGTTGCCTGAGGGCCTCGACACCCCGGTCGGCGAGGACGGGGTGTCCCTGTCGGGGGGTGAGCGGCGGCGGCTCGCCGTCGCCCGTGCGCTGCTCGCACCCGGGCCGCTTTTGGTTCTGGACGAGCCGACCAGCGGGCTCGATGCCGCCCTGGCCGACCAACTGCTCGACGACGTCTTCGGCACGGCCGGAGCGCGCAGCGTCTTACTGATCACGCACAGAGCTGCTGAGGCCGCGCTGTGCGAGGAGACTGTGACCCTCGAGGCTGGACGCGTACGGTCCGCCACGCCCGACTGACGCCTACGAGATAAATCCCCGATAGGCCGCGCCGGCCGCGGCCTGCGCGCCGGAAGCCGTGGCGCCGTGTCCACCGTGCCGTGCCGTGCTGCCCATGGACGAACGCGCGGTGCACCACGCGTTGGAGGGCACGCCAGCGCACGGGTCGGCCATCGTGGGCAAGCCGCTCGGCAACGGCGCGAGGTGCACGCCTGTCTTCGGCGGGTACTGCGTCCCAGCCGGACATGACGCCAAGCCCGAGTCGCATTCGACCTGGGTGACGAGTGCGCCGTCCAGATTGGTCGCGGTCGAGGGCTTGCCACAGGTCGGTTGCAGGATCTCCAGATAGGGCGGTGCACTCCCCTGGGGTCCGTTGTTGGCGGCGTAGCAGTTGGAGGGCAAGCCGCTGTGAAGGACGATCTGGCCGAAGTCGGCGTTGGTCGGATTGCCGAAGTAGCCGTCGTGCGTGTAGGTGTTGCCGGCCAACTTGTCGTTCTCGTCCTCGAAGACGCACCCGAGGCCGCTGATCTGAAAGCCCCCGTAGTTGCTGCATACCTGGTGCAGCGACGGCGTACCCGAGTCGGGGTACGGGATGAACAGGGTCCCCCACGCGCCGTTGTTGGCGAACGTGTTGTCCATGACGGTGTCGTTGCGCCCGCCCGACAACGTCATGCCCGTCCCGATCGGCCCCGCCGCCGCGTTGCCGGCCTGCGGCACGTCGGGATTGTTGTTGTCGTGCACGTCGTTGTGGATGAACACCCAGCAGGAGTGGGTGTGCGTGATGGGACTGGTGCCTCCGTGGGGACAGGCGCCATTCTGGGGAGGCGGAGGGTCGCCGGCGATCTGTGTGTTGGTGTCGACGCCGTCTTCGTTGTTGTCGAACTGGGAGTTCTCGATGACGACGGATCCGCCGGAGTTGGTTCCGGAGTAACCGAGGGCGCTGTTCTCCATCCAGGCGTGGTCGATGGTGACGTCACATACCTGCAGGCAGGCGCCGACGTACATGCCAGAGTCGTTCATGTTGCTGCCGTAGATCTGGTTCCAGCTGCCACGGCCCTGCGAGTTGGACGAGAAGATGCCGTACTGAGCCGCCGTGCTCTCCGTGCTGAAGAAGTTGGAGGTCCCTGTCAGGTAACTGCCTGTGTAGCCCTTCAGACCGATCTTGCCGGAGCCGTCGCCACCGTTCCACCAGACCTCGTTGCCCGAGTCGCCGGCGCCGCCCAAGAAGTTGCACACGGTGAGGTTCTCGATGCTGACGTTGTCCGCTTTCCAGACGACAATGCCGTTGCGGCCCTGCGCCTTGCCGCCGACCATCGGGCCGAAGTTCTGGTCCTGCATGGCGGAGCTACAAGGAACTGACGTGCCCTCCTTGGTACCGTCGACGATGACGGAGTTGCGGTTCATCCCGCGGATGTGGAGGTCCGGGGTGGTGACGACCAGTCCGCCATGGTCCCCGGTCGACAGCTGCTCGGCCGAGGTCACATGGGCGTCGTCTGACTCGTGGTAATCGCCGGGGGCAACGAGAATCCAGTCCCCCGGCCGTGCAACGTCGACCGCCGCCTGGATCGAGGTGTACTGGCCGACCTTGCCGTGGTACGTGCCCACGAGCAAAACGGTCGTGTTGTTCGTGGATCCATCCGCCACCGCCCAACCGGCCAACGCCAGCGCAGCGAGTGCCGCCACCACCCCTAAGACCATGCGAGCTGACCTGGCCCGTAGCGCCATCTACGTCCCCCTTGTCGGGCTTGCTGGCCCGATGCCTAGCAGGTCGGAGCCGAACCCAAAATCACCTTTTGACACAGGGATTGTGGCATGTGAATCTGGTGAGCAGGAGCGGGCGGTTGCGGCCCTGGTAGGGCGTCTTCTGGGGGCCTTCAACTCTTGGCGCAAGTATCAAGCGACCGTTTGATTCTCTTTGTGACTGGAAGGTGCAACTCGGTGACACCGAGCCCGAATCTGGCGATGAGCGGAACAAGCGGTGCAAAGATGAAGACGGGACATCGCGTCGTCGATCTGTTGGCGCCCGACATTGCCCTTGCCGAGCTCGACGGCGACAGCGCGTCCGAGTCGACGGTCACGGATGGCCGCGTGGCCCGCGGGCAGCGCACCCGGCGCAATGTTGCCGAGGCCCTCATCGAGCTGCTGCGAGAGGGCGTTACGGAGCCCACCGCACGCGCGGTGGCCGATCGGGCCGGCGTGTCGCTGCGCCTGGTCTTCCACCACTTCAGCGAGATGGACGATCTCTACCACTACGTGGCGGCACTGCAACTGCGGCGCCAGTGGTCACAGATGCCTTGCATCTCCCCCAAACTCGCGCTGTCGACGCGGCGCGAACGCACGGTCGCCCATCGGGCCGCGTTGTACGAAGACATCTCCCCAATCCGGCGCGCCCTCGTCCGACGGATGCCGTCTTCGAAGGGCGTCACGACCACGATCGCCGCCGCCGACGGCCTGTTGCTCGAGGACCTGAAGGAGACGTTCGCACCGGAGCTGGCCGCCCTCGCCCCGAGTTCCCGACTCGAAGTCATCGAGGGCATGGACCTGGCGTCCTCCTGGGAGTCCTGGGAACGAATGCGCACCACCTCGTTGTTGGAGGTCCGTGGTGCGAAGCGGGTCATGACGCGCACACTCGCGTCGCTCTGCGTACCCGCAGTCGGCGCCCGACGCGGCAACCACGCCGACGTGCCTGCTGCCGCTGTCTCCTGACAAACGGGCCGGCCTGACGCCGGACCGGCGGTGTCGACGGTCCCGAGCCGGCACCCTCTCACTGGAACCATGCCGAGTCGCCGTTCGCACTTCACGAGCCGAATCGGCCGTCGGGCGTCTCAGTGGTTCCCGCTGTCGCCTTCAGCGATCCGACGGCGGATCTCCGTGACCGTCGGTGCCGGATACAGCCCGAACATCCCAGGCCGCCAGCCGGCTTCGATCTTCTGGGAACCGGGCCCGTCTTCGATGAACACGTGGCATGTGTTCGACAAGAAGCTGAGCGACCGCCCACCATCCGGATACACGCCGCTCTTCTCGAATTGCTCTGCGGCCGCCGACGTCATCGATTGGACGACCGCCGGCCCGATGGCCCGAGCCAGGAACTCGAGATGGCTGCACCCGCGTTCCCGCCCGAAGCGCTCCTGCACGGCCGCGGTGTAGCCCCGAGCCACCGACAAGCCGATCAACTCCGAGAACTTCGGTTCGATGACCGTGCACTCGGCATGCGGGAACGTCTTCATTTCGGCGACCGCGTCGGTAATCGTCATGTCGGCGCGGCGGACCACGATCGCCAGCTCCATGCGATGCAGTTCCCGCGGGCCGAGCTCGCCGCTGGCCCAGGGCCGCACGTCGGCGAGGGTGCCGACAACGAGGAGGTACTCCTTGCGCACGAACACCTCGATGTCGATGGTGCGGCGGTGAACGGGCACCTCGTCGGATCCCGCTGGGGGGCGCAGCGATGCGACGGTCGGCGCGGCGTCGGAGCTCTCAGGCACGTCGTGATTGTGGCGTCCCGCCGCGCTCGGGCGCCAACGCCACCTCGTTGAACCCGTGCAGGATCGGCGCATTGCGGTTCCAGCTGATCCGGGTCACTGAGGCCGTCCGCAGGTAGAGCCGCCAGTACAGGTCGGGCGTCCCGAGCGCCCAGGCCACCGCCGCCTTGATCGGGGTCACATGGCTGACGACAACCACGTCTCCGTCGGGCCGCCGCGCCCCGCTCCCGTCAGCGGCGAACAGCTCGTCGCACGCCGCTGCGATACGGACGTCCACCTCGGCCAGCGACTCGCCGTCGACAGGGCAGAAGTCGCGGTCGCTCTGCCACTTCTGCCATACGTCGGCCGGAATGTCGCCGAGCGGCTGGCATTCGAACTCGCCGTAATCGACCTCGATCCAGCGTTCGTCCACGACGACCGGTGCGTCGAGCCCGAGCAGTAGGGCCGTGTCGGTGGCGCGGCGGAGGGGGCTCGAGCGCACTTCGACGACGGGGCGCTCCAGCAGCGTCGGCACGGCGGCAGCCTGGGCCCGGCCTGCTTCCGTGAGCTCAGCGTCGGTACGTCCCAACAACAATCCCTGTGCGTTGGCCACCGACTCGCCGTGGCGGACGAGGATCAGCACGTGCTGTGCTCTCCCCTCAAGTTGGGATCAGAATGCGTCCGCACTGCTCGCACGTCGCAACCTCGCCCGGGGGCAGCGCCCGGATGCGTTCAACCTCCATGGACGGAAGCTCGAGATGGCACCCGTCGCAGTGGCTCCCGATCAGTCGCGCCGCACCCGTCCCCCTCAGCCGGGCGCGCAGTTTCTCGTAGCGGTCGGAGAGTGCGGTCGGCAGCTGGGCCGCCTCGGCCGTCCGCGTTCCGGCCGCCGACGCGATGGCGGCATCCAGCTCGAGCCGCTCGCGCTCGACCTGCTCTCGCAGTTCCTTCGCCTTCACTTCCAGCGGCCCGATCCGTTCGCGCAGCGCAGCAAGTTCCGCGTCGATCGGATCTGCATCGAGCATGGTCACCAGCTCGAGCTCCTCGAGTTCGGCTCGGCGCTCCGTGAGGTGCTTGACTTCCTCGTTCATCGCTTGCAGGTCGCGTGCCGACGAACCCGTAGCGGCGTACAGGCGCTTCTCCACGAGATCGCGTCGCTCGGTGATGCCGGCGATCTGTTCCTCCAGTTCTCCCTGTGACGCCGTCAACAGGGCTCGCCGTGCGGCGGCATCGGCGTGTTCCGTTCCGAGTCCCGCCAGTTCGGCCTCGACGACGGTGAGGCCGGAAGTCTCGGCCAGTGCGTCCCGACGGTGCTCCATCTGCGTGATGGAGGTGTCGAGGTCCTGCACTGCGAGCAGGTGCGTGAACGTGTCGCTCACTTCAAACTCCGGCCTGCCGAGTCGGCACGGCGGCCTCGTAGGCGGCGCGGGCCACGGGAAGTGCGTCGATCAGGGCGGCGTCGGCCATCGCGAGCGCGTCGTCCCAGTCGCACCATCGCGCGTCGGGACTCTCACCGGGCGGCGGTTGCGGATCGTCGTCACCCGCAATCAAGAGATAGCGGAGGTCGAGATGTGTGTGGCCGAAAGCGGCGTCGTGCACATCGAGATGGATGAGTCGCGCACCGGACGACGGATGCTCGACCGCGAGGCCGAGCTCTTCGGTGGCCTCCCGAAGAGCAGCGGCGCTCGGGGGCTCGCCGGCATCGATGTGGCCGCCAGGCTGTATCCAGATGCCGAGGCGCTTGTGGAGATGCAGCACCGTGCCGCGGCGACCCACGACGATGCCCGAGGCAGTGACGTGGGTCGGGTCTGACTGTTCGTCGCAGGGTGCTGACAGTCCGGCCAGTGCCTGGAGGAACTGCTTCTTTGCGGCGTGCTCCCGCGGCGACGTTGGCTCATGACCTTCGACCAGCGCCCGCAGGTCCGCCGCAGTGGCGTCCATGGTGGGACTGATTAGCACAGGTGACCCACGAGCACCGTGGACGCGTGACCACCGATCCGGACCCTCTCGCCCTCGGGCCGCACATAGAGCGTTGCACCGCGGCGCGAGAGCTGGCGCACCACCAAGTCATTGCGTGCCAGCTGGGCCGCCCAGTAAGGCCCGGCAGCGCACTGGGCCGAGCCCGTTCCGGGGTCTTCGGGGATGCCCACGTTCGGCCCGAAGACCCGCAGCACGTAATCGGCCCCTGATGCCGGCTCGGCCGCAGCAGTGAGCAACAGAGCCTTGTCGCCGGTGGCCGCGATGGCGTCCAGGTCAGGCTCGTAGTCCCGCACCCCGTCGGCCGACGAAAGCACCACGAACGTGAAGAAAGAGGTGCGCCCGCTGTGCACTACAGAACCCGGCCACTGCGTCTCCAGGCACTCGGGCAGCGGCACAGCCTCGATGGGGTCGGCGGGGAAGTCGAGCACGATGCGGTCGCCATCGAAACTCGCGTGCAACGGCCCGCTCTTGGTGTGGAACGTAAGCGGCGCCGTTCCGTCGACGGTCCCCCACTGCCGGAGGGCGTGGGCGGAGGCCAACGTGGCATGGCCGCACAGGTCGATCTCGGTGGCCGGTGAGAACCAGCGCAGGCCGAAGGTGGTGGGCGCGTCGCCGGGGACGAGGAAGGCGGTCTCGGCGATGCCGAGCTCGAAGGCGATCGACTGCATGCGTGTCTCGTCGAAGGGCTCGTCGAGAAGGCAGACACCCGCAGGATTGCCGCCGAATGGCACGTCGCTGAAGGCGTCGACCCAGGCGAGAGGAATTGTCATGCTGCCCACGATGCTAAGCGGACGATCGCGTCACGCAAGACGGCATCCTGCTTGCAGAAGGCCCAGCGCACAAGCGTGCGGCCGGCGTCGGGATCGGCCGGGTCGTAGAAGACCGAGCTCGGGATGGCCACGACACCGCAGCGTCCGGGTAACCCGAGACAGAAGTCCTGGCCGCTGAGCCCGGGGGCGATGGCGGCGATGTCCGTCGTGGCGAAATACGTGGCCGCGGGCCGGAAGACGGTGTAGTCGAGGCCGGCCAGCCCATCGCAGAGAAGGTCGCGCTTGGTGGCGAGCTCACTGGCGAGCTCCGCGATGCGGGCGGGCGGCAGCCCCAGACCGTGCGCGATGGCGAGTTGGAGCGGGGCCGGGCTCGTGTAGGTGAGGAACTGCTTGGCCGCGCGTACGGCGGCCACGAGCGGGGCCGGGCCGCTGACCCAGCCGACTTTCCAGCCGGTGAACGAGAAGGTCTTGCCGCCCGAGGAGATGGTCAAGGTGCGCCCGCGCATGCCGGGCAGCGTCGACAACGGGACGTGCGAGCCTTCGAAGACGAGGTGTTCGTAGACCTCGTCGGTCACCGCCAGGAGGTCGTGGGCCCGGCAGAGGGCGGCCACCTGACCCAATTCGTCGGCCGAGAAGACCTTGCCGGTCGGGTTGTGGGGCGAGTTGAGGAGGAGGAGACGGGCGCGCGGGCGCGCCGCCGCCGCGGCGAGCTCCTCGGGGTCGAAGCTCCAGTCTGGCGGCCGGAGGCGCACGAGGCGGGGGACGGCGCCGGCCATCGAGGCACAGGCGGCGTAGGAGTTATAGGACGGCTCGAACATCACGACCTCGTCGCCCGGCTCGCAGAGCGCGAGAAAGGTGGCGGCGGTGGCCTCCGTGGCGCCGACGGTGACGAGGACCTCGGTGGCCGGATCGAGGTCGAGGTCGTACCAGGCTCGCTGGTGTGCGGCGACGGCGTTGCGCAGCTCGGGGATCCCAGCGCTCGGCGGGTACTGGTTGTCGCCGTGGCGGATGGCGTTTGCCGCGATCTCCTTGAGCTCGTCGGGGCCGTCGGTGTCGGGGAAGCCCTGCCCGAGGTTCAGGGAGCTGGTCGTCGTCGCGAGCTCCGACATTGTGGCGAAGATGGTCGTGGTGAACGGGCGGAGACGCTCGGCCAGGACCGAATGGGCGTCGCCGTCGTCCGTGTCGGCATCCCCGGCGGCCACGCCCGATGATGGTAACCGGCGATTCCGGGCGCCTATCGTCTGCGCCGAACGTGCTCACCGTCGCCAACTACAACATGCACTGCGGGATGGACGGCTGGGGCCGGCCCTACGACTACATCGAGGTGATCGCCTCGTTCGGCTCCGACGTGATCGTGCTCGAGGAAACGTGGACGGTCGGGGGCGAGGAGCAAGGTCAGGCCGAGAAGGTGGCCGCGCATCTCGGGTACCAGGTCGTGTCGCACACGCTCGGAGAGGGACGGCGCGTCCGGCCGCCGGCGGACGCGGACTCCTCTTGGATCAAACAACCCTCGTGGACGATCGACAACCGGGCGCTCTATATGGACGGGCTGCATCCGCAGCCTGCCAAGGTGCAGGCGCTGACGCGGTGGCAGGAGGCAGAGCTCGGCGTCTGGGGCATCGCCGTGCTGGTGCGACCGGAGCTCTCGATCCAAGCCTCGCGGGTGTTCCCGATGAGCGTGTTGCACGGTGACTCGGTGCGCCGGGCGGCGGTCGTGGTGGACCTCGAGGTGGAGGGACATCCCATCTCGGTGGCGGGGACGCACATGTCGCACCTCCACTACGGGTCGCACCGCAATTGGGCGGAGCTACGCGACCGCCTACGCACCGGGGCGCGGGCTGACGCCGTCCTGATCGGGGACATGAATACGTGGGGGCCGCTGGTGGTCACGCTGTTCATGCCGGGCTGG
>DATHPK010000190.1:0-5988 GCA_035483935.1 Acidimicrobiales bacterium | reverse complement strand
CGGACCCGGACGCGCCGGACCCGGCCCCGTGTCGATCGTCAGGCCGGAGTGCTGACCGCCCCGAGATGCTGGATCCCGACGACCGGGCCGTTGAGACGGATGCCGGCCATCGAGCCGAGGAACGGTGCGTCGCCGTAGGTGAAGACGCCTCCGTCGGAGCCGACCTCCCAGTACCCGTTGCCCGAGTGGGTGACTGCGATCCCCACGATCGGCGCGTTGAGGGTCTGGCCCGCCTTGAGCGAGCCCGGCACCGAGCCGAAGAAGTTCTGGGTCCCGTAGTTGAAGACCCCACCGTCGCTCGCGACGAGGACGTAGCCCTGTCCGCTCGCCGCGGCGGCGATGCCCACGATGGGCTTGTTGAGGTGGACCCCGCCGAGACCACCCTTGTACTGCGCCGAGCCCTCGGCGTAGACGTCGCCGAGGTTGTCGGTCAGCCACGCGCCCAGGCCGTCGGTGGTCGAGGCCATGCCCACGATGTGCGCTCCGGGCGGCAAGGAGAGAGCCGGCAAGGCGGGAACCGAGCCGTAGTTGTAGATCTTGCCGTTCTGCGCCACGAGCCAGTAGCCCGTCTCGGTGGGCGGCGCCGCGATGGCGGCGATGGGCGAGGGGAGGGCCTGGCCGCCGAGGGAACCGTAGAAGTTCGCCCCGCCCAGGGCGAAGACCCCGCCGTCGGAGCCCACCATCACGTAGCCGGCCGGTCCGGGGGCGTTGGCCAGACCCACGATGGGGGCGTTGAGGTGGTTGCCGACGAGCGAGCCGCTGAAGAGCAGCCCGTAGTCGAAGATGCCGCCCTCGTTGGCCACCAGGCGATACCCGTTGAAGTTCTGGCCCACCTCGACCGCACCGATGGTGCAGCTCGAGTTGGCGCCCGCCCCCCGGGCGACGCCGCGCTGGTCCAGTCCGACCCCGGTGCCCACGCAGGTGGCGTCGGGGATCGCCCCCACCTCGGGCGAGCCGTCGGCCGGCAAGAGCGTCTCGGTCGGCCCGCCGTTGTTGGCCAAGGAGCCGAGCTGTGGGTTCTGGCCGGTGAGGTCGGTCGCCGCCGCCGTCCCACAGGTGTTGTCGTCGATCAGGTTGTAGCCGAGCGAGTTGAACGTCGCGGTGGCCCCGCTGTCGATCGCGCAATTGGTGCCTGGAGTTCCCGAGACGACGCCGCCGGCCACGATCGTGTCCTCGAGAGTGACCGATGACTTGTCGCTGAGCTGGATGTTTCCACCACCGCTGGCGTCGCCCGCCGTGTTGTCGGCCACCGTGTCGAACAGGAACGCCGTGTTTGTGCCCGTAGTGTCGCAGCCCTCGCCCTCGTAGCCGCCGCCCCGGCCGCTGCCTCCGGCGATGTTGTTGACGATGGTGTCGTTGGTGAGCACGAGCGTGTTGCAGAAGCTGTCGAGGATGCCACCGCCGTCACCGAGCTCAGCAGTGAACCCTACGGTCCCATTCGCGGTGTTGCCGCTGATCGTCGAGTCCGTGATGGTCGTCGTGATCGACGTCGTGGCGTCGTTGACGACGACGCCGCCACCCGCCTCGCTCGCGGTGTTCCCGGCAACAGTGAGCTGCGTGGCGGTGGTCGTGCCCTCCACGATGAAGATGCCCCCGCCGATATAGGCGTGGTTGTTCGAAACATCCCCGCCGGTGAACGTCTGGGTGCCACCTTCTGTCCAGAAGCCGCCGCCGCCGCCCTCGCCCGAGGTCCAGACCGCCGTATTGTCGTCGACGGAGTCGTCGTTGAAGGTGTTCGTTCCGGCGCCGATGTAGAAGCCCCCACCGTTCCCGTTGTTGCTCGCCGTATTCCCTGTCACGGCCACACCACTGAAGCTGTTCGTTCCGCCGTCGACGTAAACCCCACCGCCACCCGTGCTGTTCGAGTTGTTGTCCGAGATGCTGCCGCCGGTGAAGGTGTTGGTCCCGCCGACGATGTAGACGCCACCGCCCTCCTCGGAGTCGTTGTCGGTGATCGTGACGTTGGTGAAGGTCGGGTCGGTCGCATTGATGTACACGCCGCCGCCGTCGGCGGCGGAGTTCGGCTGCGTCTCTCCGCCCTGGCCGATGGTGTCGTTGGACAGGCTGTCGACGGACGTGCTGCCGTCCAGGTACAGGCCGCCACCGTTGATGGAGGCTTCCGAGTTCGACGTGTTCCCGTCGACGGTCGAGTTGGTCAGGTTCAGTGTGCTGGTCGCGTCCTGTGCCAGGCCACCGCCGTTCGTGTCGGTCGTGTTGTTGAAGATGTCCGTGGAGTCGATCGTCGCCACGGTGTTGACATTGCCGGTCCCGCCGAGGGTGATGCCGCCGCCGTCACCGCCGTCGGCCGTGTTGTTCTGAACGGTGGACTCTGACATGTCCAAGATGGATCCTGCGGACGCGTCGCCAACGACATAGATCCCACCGCCGCCTTGCTCGGTCGTCCCGCTCTGGAGGTTGTCGGAGACCGTGACCGAGGTCAGTGTCGTGGAGGCACCGTTCGAGGCCTCGATGCCACCGCCCGAGTCGAGCGCGGTGTTGCTCGTCACGTAGGAGTCTGAAAGGTCGAGCGTTCCGCAGTTGAGGATGCCGCCGCCGACGCCGCCACTGGGGTCGCCGTCCTCGATCGTCACGAGCGAGACGTCCGCCGTCGTACCGGTCTCGACCTTGAGGACCCGCGTCGTGATGCTGCAAGAGACGCCGGTGCACTGCGCCTGCAAGATGGTCCCTGACGCGTCCTCGCCGGTGATCGTCACCGTGTGGCCGTTGTCATTGACGTCGAGTTGACCGCCCGTCGACAGCACCTGGTACGTGTTGTCGGTCAGGCTGATCGTGGCGTCGGTCGCCTGCGATTCCGCGTACGCGAGCGCGTCGCGGAGCGTGCACGGATTCACTGATGCCGGCGCGCAGTTGGCGGGAACCGCCGGGATGTCGGTGTCGTTGGGCGTCGTGACCGTGATCGTTATGGCCGCACCCGCCGGCGACGAGGCCACCGGGAGGAGTGTCAGACCCGCCCCCGTCACCAGCGCGCCGATCATGAGCGCCAAACCGGCCGACAGACGTCCGAACCGCTTGAGCATCTTGCCCCTCCGATGCATCTCGATTGTCCCGGCCAGGGCGGCCGGCGGCAGACTTCGCTCGCACCGTACACGGGCGTTCGCCGAGGTGCACCCGGCATTTTGGCGATGAAGGCCCGAATGCGAGCGTGGCCGTGCCACCCGCCTCGAGCCGTAGACTTGCGCCCATGGCAATGCAGACCGAAGACGTTCAGGCCGCGAATCCGGCTACCCCCGTTGTAGCGCTCACCCCTCAGGCCTACAAGGTGGTGAAGGAGGCGATCGACCAGGAGCCCGATCCCGCCTCCCTCGCCCTGTGGCTCGAGGTGCGCGGCGTGCAGGCGGGCTCGTTTGCCTACGACCTCTATTTCCAGGCGCGCTCGGACGCCGACGAGGGTGACGCCGTCGTCGTCCAAGAGGAACTCGACATCGTCGTCCCGCAACACAGCGTCGACCGGCTCCGCGGGGCCCGCCTCGAGTGGTCCGAAGAGGGCGGGGGCGGCCTGGTGCTCGTGAACCCGAACACGCCGACGCCCGAGGAGGTCGCGCCCAACGTGCCGGCCGAGTTGCTGGCGAAGGGAATCACGAGCCCGCTCGCACTCCGCGTCGTCGCCGTCCTCGAGCAGTCCGTCAACCCGGCGATTGCCAGCCACGGAGGGCGGGCCGACCTCGTCGCGCTGAACGAGGAGGACGGCACCGCATACCTGCGCCTGTCCGGCGGGTGTCAGGGCTGTGCCATGTCGCAGATGACGCTCCGGCAGGGGATCGAGACGACACTGCTCGAAGAGGTGCCCGAGCTCTCCACGATCCTCGACGTCACCGACCACGGCGGCGGAGAGAACCCCTTCTACAGCTGACCGACAGAGGATTCGCCTGGTCACCCCCGTGATCGGGGGCACCGGAAGTCCCACAGGCGTCCGGTAGCGTTGCGATGTGCTGCGCTTCCTGACCGCCGGCGAATCGCACGGCAAGGCGCTCGTCGTCATCGTCGAGGGCCTGCCCGCCGGGCTACCCGTCGAGGCGTCCGACGTCGTTGCCGAGCTGGCCCGGCGCCGTCTCGGCTATGGGCGAGGGCCGCGCATGCGCTTCGAGGCCGACGAGGTCACCCTCCTGGGTGGGATCCGGCACGGCCGCACGCTCGGTTCACCCGTCGCCATCGAGATCGGCAACACCGAGTGGCCCAAGTGGACCGAGGAGATGTCGCCCGAACCGGGCGCGCCCGCTCCGGGCAAGGTGCTCACGCAGCCCCGGCCGGGGCATGCGGACCTGCCCGGGATGCTCAAGTACGGCTTCGACGACGCCCGCGACGTCCTCGAGCGCGCCTCGGCCCGCGAGACGGCGGCCCGCGTCGCGGCCGGCACGCTGGCCAAGCTCCTGCTGCACCACCTGGGTTCGTCGGTCCTGAGCCACATCGTGGCTCTGGGGGACGCCGCCACGTCGCCCGACAGCCCGCGCCCGGGCCCGAGCGACCTGGAGAAGGTCGACGAGAGCGCGGTGCGCTGCTTCGACCCCGTGGCCGAAGAGGCGATGGTCGCCGCGGTGAAGGCGGCGGCGAAGGTGGGCGACTCGCTCGGCGGGGTGGCCGAGGTCCTGGCCTACGGGGTCCCGGTCGGCCTCGGGAGCCACGTGCATTGGGATCGCAAGCTCGACGCCAACCTGGCCCAGGCCTTCATGTCGATCCAGGCCGTCAAGGCCGTCGAGATCGGCGAGGGATGGGACAACGCCTCCCGGCGCGGTTCGGAGGCCCACGACGCGATCCTCTACGAGGAATCCGAGGGCTATGTGCGACCGACCGATCGTGCCGGCGGCATCGAGGGCGGCATGTCGAACGGCGCGCTCGTGGTCGCCCGGGTCGCCATGAAGCCTCTGGCCACGCTGAACCGCCCGGTGCTTCAGACGGTCGACGTCGTGACCAAGGAGTCGACCGTCAGTTTCAAGGAGCGGACCGACGTCACGGCGGTGCCCGCCATGGGTGTCGTCGCCGAGTCGATGATGGCGCTGGTGTTGGCGAACGAGGCCCTCCGCAAGTTCGGGGGCGACTCGCTGGCCGAGGTGATCCGCAATCGCGACGGGTACATCGCCTCGCTCGGTTCGACCCCGTCGTCGGCACCGGGGCAACCGAGCTCCGGTTCCGGCAGCGCCGCACAGTGACGATGGCGACGCCTCGCATCCTGCTCGTCGGGATGATGGGCGCGGGCAAGACGACCACGGGCGAGCTCATCGCCCGCCGTCTCGGCTGGGATTATCGCGACTCGGACGCCGACGTGGAGGATCTCACCGGCTGCACGGTGCCCGAGCTCTTTGCGCGCGAGGGGGAGTCGGCGTTCCGCACGGCGGAGGCCAAGGTGCTCGCGGCGGCGTGCGGACAGGAGCGTCCGACGGTCGTTTCCGTCGCCGGCGGTGCCGTGCTGAACGAGGAGAACCGCAGGCTGATCCGCGAGTCCGGCACCGTGGTGTGGTTGCGGGCCGACCCGCGCAGGCTGGCACAGAGGGTCGGTGACGGGGTCGGACGCCCGCTGCTCGAGGGCGATAAGGACGAGGCCATGACCCGCCTCCTGGAAGAACGCGCCCCGTACTATGCGGAGCTGGCCGACGCGGTGATCGACGTCGAGGACCTCACGCCGGACCAGGTGGCGGACCGGGTGCTAGCCGCAGCCGGCATCGCCCCCTCCGGCACTGCGGCCGCATCGACCACCTGAGCCCGACGATGCACGCCCTCTCCGTCGACCTCGCCGAACGCTCGTACCCGGTCCTCGTCGGTGCCGGCGCGCGCCACGAGGTGGCGCGCTTCCTCCCTCCCTCGGCGAAGTCGGCCGTGATCGTCAGCCAGGAATCGATCAAGCGGGCGGGTTGGGTCGACGGCCTCGATCCGGGCGTGCCCTCCGAGGTGTTCCTCATCCCCGACGGGGAGGACGCCAAGACCCTCGCCACGATCGAGACCCTCACGCGCCATTTCGCCAACGCCGGCCTCTCA
>DATHPK010000189.1:0-1665 GCA_035483935.1 Acidimicrobiales bacterium | reverse complement strand
GGCAACCTCGAAGGTCTGGACGTGAAGCAGGTCGTGGGTGACCTGCGCCGGGCCGACGACGTGCGCCAGGTCGTGAGCGGCTGCCGCGCCGTGTTTCACGTCGCGGCGCTGTACCGCTTCTGGGCTCGTGACCCGTCGGCGTTCTACGCCATCAACGTCGAGGGGACTCGCAACGTGCTGGGCGCGGCCACCGAGGCGGGCGTGGAGCGGCTCGTCTACACGAGCACCGTCGGCACGCTCGGGCTCGAGCACGTGACCGACGGCACCACGGCGGCGGACGAGCGGTCCTTCCCCGACGTGCGCCACCTCTACGGCTCGTACAAGCGCTCCAAGTACGTCGCCGAGCACGAGGTCTTGCGCGCCATCGCCGAGGGCCTGCCCGCGTCGATCGTCCTGCCGACCTTTCCGCTCGGGCCGGGGGACCGGGCCCCGACGCCAACCGGCCAGCTCGTCCTCGACTACCTGAACGGCCGCGTCCCCGGATTCGTCGACACGATCCTCAACGTCGCGCACGTCGACGACGTGGCCGCCGGCCAACTGCTCGCGCTTGAACGCGGCCACAACGGCCGCAGCTACATCCTCGGCGGCGAGAACCTCACCCTCGAGCAGCTGCTCGGGGAGCTCGCTGCGATCACCGGCCTGCCCCGGGCGCGCATCAAGGTGCCGCGCGCCCTCTCACTTGCCGTCGCCGCCGTGTCCGAGACGGTCGAGGGCCGCATCCTTCACCGCCATCCCTCCATCCCCCTCGAGGCGGCCCGCATGTCGACGTCCCAGATGGCCTTCGACATCACCCGGGCCCGCGAAGAGCTCGGGTACGCCCCGCGGCCCGCCACCGAAGCCCTCGAGGCCTCGGCCCGCTGGTTCGTCGAAAGCGGCATGGTGAGCGATCGCCGGTCTCGCCGCATCACCTGGCGCCAGCCGGGCCGCTAAGCGTCGTCCCGGCTGCGGCACGCCGCAGATCCGCGCCACATTGCACCCGTAGCGGCAGAATCGCGAGATGCCACCGTGCGGCGGCCCGTTCCGTTCCAGCGAGCGGGGATGGGAGGGACCATGACCGAGACGACGGAATCCACCGAGCCGACCCAGGCCGGAGCGGCGGAGTCCGGCAACGCGGCGGTCGCCCCGACGCCGGCCTACCCGCCGGACAACTCTGGGAACAGGACCGCCTGGGTGGGCGGCGTACTCCTCTTGATCGTCCTCATTGCGTTGCTGATCGCCTTCATCGGTGCCATTCGCCACTGGTTCGCGCTCCACACGGGGACGCTGCACGGCGGACCGGACCTGTATTACAACTTCTGGTCCGGCTTCGGGTCCGACCTCGGTGAGGCCACCCTCATCAGCGCCGTCAGCGTCGGCGTCTACACCGGCGTGCGCAAGGTGAACTGCCACACGAAGGGGTGTTGGAGGATCGGCCACCATCCCCTCGAGGGAACGCCCTACATCCTCTGCAGGCACCATCACCCTGAAGTTCCGAACCACGGTGCTACACACGAACTCATCCTTGCCCAGCACCACAAGTTCAAGCTGAAGCAGGAGGCCGGGAGGAACGACTGAGTCTCTTCGGGTGTCAGCGCGGGGGTGGCGCCTAGCCGGCGTACGTGACACCGCCCACCGGAATGATGGCCGCGCGGTATGGGCACTGGCCCTTTCGATAACCGTGTCGGA
>DATHPK010000188.1:0-10864 GCA_035483935.1 Acidimicrobiales bacterium | reverse complement strand
TTGGCGTCCACCAGTGTCTTGAGGCTGCCCAGCGTGCCGTAGAGCTTCTGATCGGCGTTCTCCCGGATACAGCACGTGTTGAGGACGACCACGTCGGCGTCTTCCATCACCGCTGCCGGCTCCATGCCGTCCGCCACGAGCAGCCCGGCCAGGCGTTCCGAGTCGTGCTCGTTCATCTGGCACCCGAACGTGCGGATGAAGTAGCGCCGCGGCATCGCACGATTCTAGGGAGGCCCAGCGCATACGATCGTGCGCCGTGACCCGCCCCCGTCGCCCTCGTGTCCGCCCCGTCGCCTGGGGGACACTGGTCCTGCCGTTGGTGCTGGCCGCCTGCAGCTCGGGCCCCGGGTCCGGTGGGTCGGCGTCGCCCGACTCGAGCCTGAAAAGCGAGGGCACCACCTTGCTGTCCCAGCTGACGACGTACGCGTCGAAGGCGGCCGCGTGCAAGTCTGCGTCGAGCCCGGTCGCATGCCTGGAGCACGCCGACCTCACGCTCGGCAACCAGATCCACGCCTACGCCAACATGCTCGCCGTCGGCCGGGGGTTCAGCGCGCCGCAGGGCGACATCGTCACCGCGCGCAACGCGGCCCAGACCCTCGCCAACAGCCTCGAGATCCTGGGCGACGCCCAGCCCACCCAGTCGAACTACAACCAGGTGCTCAACACGTTCAACCTCAACGGGGCGATCGCACAGTTGCGCTCGGACGTGCAGCAGCTCGACCGCGCGCTCGGCGGCTAGGCGACGCCGTCGAGGGGCACAGCCGCCTCGTCCCCGTAGACGAGGCCGCGCCGGTCGGGGCGCAACGACAGGACCCGGCCCTCCATACCCGTCTCTGCCAGCGCGGCGCCGGCCCCGGCGCGCACCGCCTCCACCGCGTCGGGGGTGACGAAGCCGATGAGCGTCGGCCCGGCGCCCGACCAGCAGGCGGCGAGCGCACCCGCTTCGACCAGCGCGGCGAGCAACTGCGGCGCCTCGGGGAAGAGAGCGGTGCGCGCCGTCTGGTGGATCCGATCCTCCGTGGCCTCCCGGCGCAGCGCGGAGGGGTCGGCGAGGCCCGCGACCAGGAGTCCCATGCGACCCAGATTGAACACGGCGTCCTCGCGGCTGAAACGGTCCGGGAGCACCCCGCGGGCCTCCGGCGTGGCGAGATTCCGGTCAGGGACGATCGCGACGACCTCGAGGTCGCCGGCCAACGGCAGCGCGGCGTGCGCGGGAACGCCTTCCACCGAGGTGGCCGCGACGAGGCCGCCGAAGACGGACGCGGCGGCGTTCTCGGGGTGGCCGTCGTAGGCCGCCGCCACGGCGAAGGGATCGTCGGACCCGGCGGCAGCGGCGGCGGCGACGGCGAGGGCGGCCGAGGACCCCAGCCCGCGTGCGACCGGGATCTGCGAGCGCACCGAGACCGAGAACCGGTCGTGCCCCAGGACCTCGGCGACCACGCGCGCCGCGAGGTGGGAAGCGTCGTCGAAGAGGCCCGCGCCCTCGCCCTCCGTGTACACGCGCAGCGCGGCGGCGGGTTCGACCTCCACGCTGACATAGCGGTCGACGGCGAGTGCGAGGGTGTCGAAACCGGGACCCAGGTTGGCCGAGGAGGCGGGGGCGCGCACGCGCACGGCGGTCAGGCTACGCCCTCAGAACAGCCGCTGGAGCAGCGAACGCGGCGGTAGGTCGCGGGTCAGGTGCACGGGAACGACGGCCCGCTGCGTGCCGAGGGTGACCACGACGCTGCCCACCTGTGCGCCGCGCCGGGCCTGGGGGCTCACGTGACGCGCCGGGTGGAAGACGCGGGTGGCGTGGGCGCCCGGCCACGTGAGCATCGACACCGACGTGGCGGTCCGGCCGGCGACGGTCGACCCCGCCGCGCCGACCTGCGCCGCGACCACGCCGGCGCGCAGCACCGTCGAGGTCCCTATCAGCGACTGCACCGCGTTGACCAACGCGAGCCCGTGCAGCCCGGCCTGGTCCAGGGCCAGGGCGCCGGTCTGGCCCGTGACCGCGGCCAACAGCAAGGTGGGGCGACCGTCCACGGTGCGAAGGACTGCGACGACGTCGCACCCTCCGGCGGCGTCGGTGTAGCCGGACTTCATGCCGATGATCCCGTCGAGCCCGAGCAGTGGCGTGTACGTGGCGAGGATGCCCGCCACCGGCAACGTCACCGAGTTGTTGTCGACGGTCGCCGCGACCACGGGATTGGCCATGTCGGGCGCGGCAACCTTGAGGATGTCGCCGGCCGTGGAGACGGATTGGGTCGAGATGCCGCTGTCGTCGGCGAAGTGCGTCTGCTTCATGCCGAGTGCCGCGGCGGTGGCGTTCATCTTCGCCACGAACGCCGGGATGCTGCCGGCGTCCCACCGGGCCAGCAGGTCGGCGTAGTTGTCGGCCGAATGGATGAGCAGCCCTCCCAGCAACTGTTGCTCCGTGATCTGCTCCCCCACCGTGACCTGGGCGTTCGAATCGTCGGAGACGGCGTCGGTGTCGAAGTCCTGGACGTCCGTCTCCGTGGCGGTGACAGTCGGGCCCGGTTGGTTCAGGGCCAGGGGGTGGTCGTGCAAGATGATGTAGGCCGTCATCAACTTCGTGAGGCTGGCCACCGGGACGGGCGTTTCGCCGCCCGACGCTTCCTCGACACCGATCGACGGAATGGAGACCGCCCCTTGGCCCGTCGCCGGGAACGGGAGCGGGACGACCGCGGAGGGCACGTCCACCGATCGCGACAACACCGACGTCACCGCGGGCGCGGGCGCGGGCTCGCTGAGCCGGACGCCCGCGAACGCGCCGGCGCCGAGCAACAGGAGGACGACGATGACGACCGGGACGACAACGCGCCAACGCCTGCGGCGACGGGACTTGGCGGCGCGACGCCGGGCGCGTCGGCCGGACGGAGGTGGCGCGTCGGGCGAGGGCGACTCGCCGGGCGTTGCTTCGCGCAACGAGTCCACTCCGAACGGCGCCACCATGAGGGGCGCCGGAGTTTCGGGGTTCACCGCCGGTTCAGGGCATCGAGTTCTTCGGGCGTCATCAGCACCGCCCTGGCCTTGGAGCCCTCGCTCGGGCCGACGACGCCGGCCTGCTCGAGGAGATCCATGAGGCGACCGGCGCGAGCGAAGCCCACCCGAAGCTTGCGCTGCAGCATGGAGGTGGACCCTAGCTGGGAGCGCACGACGAGATCGCGCGCCTGGGCCAGCAGTTCGTCCTCCTCGTCGTCCATGGCGTCGATGCCGCCGCGGCCGTCGTTGACGTCTTCGAACGCGACGATGGCTTCGGCCTGCCCGCCCTGGGCCTTCCAGTGGCGCACGATGTCGCGCACCTCCTCCTCGGAGACCCACGGGGCCTGCAGGCGGCGCGGGATGTTGGACGAGGCGGTGAGGAGCAGCATGTCGCCCTTGCCGACGAGACGCTCGGCTCCGGGCTGGTCGAGGATGACCCGGCTGTCGGCGAGCGACGACACCGAGAAGGCCATGCGGCTCGGGATGTTCGCCTTGATGACCCCGGTGATCACGTCGACCGACGGGCGCTGGGTGGCGATCACGAGATGGATGCCGACCGCTCTCGCCATCTGCGCGATGCGGACGATGGAGTCCTCGACGTCGCGGGCCGCCACCATCATCAGGTCGTTGAGCTCGTCGACCACGACAAGGATGAAGGGCTCGGGCTGGACCGGCTCCTCCTCCTCGAGGTCCTCCTCGGCGTCGACCGCAGGATGGTCCGCACCGAGCGCACGGGCCGCCGCATCGCGCACCAGGCGGCGGTCCGAGGCCGGCGACTCGATGCGCCCCTCCGCCACCAGCTGGTTGTAGCCGTTGATGTCGCGCACACCGTGCTGGGCGAGCAGGCCGTAGCGGCGCTCCATCTCCTTGACCGCCCACGCCAGCGCATTGGCCGCCTGCTTGGGGTCGACGACAACCGGGTTGAGCAGGTGGGGCAGCCCGTCGTACTGGCCGAGCTCGACGCGCTTGGGGTCGACGAGGATCATCTTGACCCTGTCGGGTGTGTCGCGCATCAGGATCGACGTGATGATCGAGTTCATGCACGAGGACTTGCCCGACCCTGTCGCACCCGAGATGAGGATGTGGGGCATCTCGGCCAGGTTCTCCATGACGGCACGCCCGGCGATGTCGCGGCCCATCGCCACCTCGAGGGGGTGCGTGGCCGCGTTCCCCTCTTTGGAATCGAGGATGTCGCGCAGGGCAACCAGCTGGCGCGTCCGGTTCGGGACCTCGACCCCGATGGCCGACTTGCCCGGGATGGGCGCCAGGATGCGCACGTCCGGCGAGGCCATGGCGTAGGCGATGTCCTTGGAGAGGCTGGTCACCCGCGCCACCTTCACGCCCGGGCCGAGCTCGAGCTCGTACCGGGTCACCGTCGGCCCGACGCGACTGCCCACGAGACGGGTGTCCACGCCGTGTGCGGCGAGGGCCCGGACCAGCTCCTCGCCGGCGGCGTCCACCTGGCGCTGGTCGTGCCGCAGCTTCTTGGAGGCGACGAGCTTCGACATCGGAGGCAGCACCCATTCGCCCGGGCCGCGTGCGGCCACCGGGTGGGGCGGGGAGCTCTCGGCGGCCGACTCGGGCTCGGGCTCTGGCTCGGGATCGAGCGGGATGTCGATGTCGGCGTCGTAGTCCATCTCCGGCGGTTCCGAGGCGTCGTCATCCGGGCCGGGCGGCGGCACGCGCAAGGCGTCCTCCTCCCTGTCCGACCCGTCGTGTTCGGGCATCACGACGAAGGGCTTGCCGCGCCAGAGCGAGGCGGCGGTCCGACCGCTCGCGACTGCCGCGCTACCCGTTGCGCGCGCCGCCGTTGCGATCGAGACGCCGGTCGCGATCAGGATCGCCACGAGGACCACGGCAACGAGCAGCACGGCCGCTCCCGCCGATCCGAGGCCCGCGTGCAACGGCCGGCCCGCCAGCGCACCGAGATACCCGCCCGCCTCCTTCAGCCCCTGCTGGTTCGAGAACGACGGTGTGTGCTTGGCGAGCTCGGCCAGGCCGCACACCCCGATCAGGCCCAGCGCGATGCCGACGGCGAGTCGCCACGGGTCGGTCCCCTCGGCTTCGTCGTCCGGGCGTTCGTCTTCCTCGCCGCGTGGCTTGCGATCGACGAGCAGAGCGACGCCGGCGCCGGCCGCCACCAGCGGCAGGAGCGCACGGACCCAACCTGCCAACAGCGCGAGCCCGGTGTCGGTGCCGCTGCCGACCGGGCCGAGCTGGCGGCCCCACAGCGCGAGCGCCAGCAGGATGCCGAGCGTGATGAGCGCGACTGCCCACAGGTCCCAGGCCTGCACGCGCCAGAAGCGCGGCCGCACCGGTGGGGCGGGCGCGGTCCGGCGGCCCCGGGAGGCCGGTTTCTTGGCGGCGGCGCGGGAGGGCGCACGCGTGCGCGTGGCGCTCCCACCGCGGGTCTTTGTCACCACAGTGAGGCCGAGACTACCGCCTGACCTGGTCGTTTTAGTGGACATCCCACCCGTTGAAATACGAACATATGTTCGCTACCCTAGTCCTATGGCACTGCGCTGGGCGTTGGCCGAGACCGAGGAGGGATCCGCGGGGACGCTCTTCCCCGACGAGCGGGTGGCCGAACGGCACGTCGGGAAGGGCGCGTACGCCGGGATGGAGTTCCTCCACGTGAACGCGCGGACCATCATCAACACGGTGCCGCCGGAGAGCCTCATGCCCTTCCGGCACACGATCAACCCGTATCGAGGGTGTTCGCACGCGTGTGTCTACTGCTTCGCACGGCCGACACACGACTATCTCGGGCTCGGGATCGGCGAGGACTTCGAGCGCAAGATCGTCGTCAAGGTGAACGCGGTGGAGCGGCTGCGGGCCGAGCTGCGCTCGCCGAAATGGGACGGGGACCACATCGCCATGGGGACGAACACCGATCCCTACCAGCACGCGGAGGGCAAGTACCACCTCACGCGCGGCATCGTCGAGACGCTGACGGCGGCGCGCAACCCGTTCTCGATTCTCACCAAATCGACGCTGGTGCTGCGCGACGGCGCGCTGCTGGCGGCGGCGGCGCAGCGGACCGACGTCTCGGTGTCCTTCTCGATCGGCACGCTGGACCGCTCGGTGTGGAAACTGACCGAGCCAGGAACACCCCCACCGGACCGGCGGGTGGAGGCCGTGCGCCGCCTGACCGATCTGGGCCTGTCGTGCGGGGTGCTCGTGGCGCCGGTACTGCCGGGGTTGTCCGATTCCGAGGCGCAGCTCACCGAGGTGGTCGAGGCCTGTGCGGCAGCTGGCGCGGTGTCGATCAACGCGGTCGCCCTTCACCTGCGCGGCACGGTGCGCGGGCACTACTTCGACTGGCTCGGCTCGGCCCGGCCGGACCTGGTGCGCCTGCACCGGGGGCGCTTCCGGCGCGGGGCGTACCAGGAGGACGACGAGCGGGTGCGGGTGGAGGGGATCGTGCGCGCGGCCTCCCGCCGGTGCGGCGTGACGGGGCGCGACCGCTACCGGGGCCGGCGCGAGCACGACGACGGTGGGACCGCGGGTCCGAGCCCCGCTCCTCCCACGGCACCGGAGGGGCGTCCTTCCCGGGCCGGCCGGGGGGACCAACAGCTGAGCCTCCTCTAGGTCGCCCTCCCTAAGATCTGGGCCGCATGCGGGGTGCGGACAGGATTCTGCGGAGAGCCAACCGGATCATCGGCAACGTCGCGAACGCGGCGCCCGGCTAGGTACTGCGGACCCGTGGTCGATCGGAATCGCATCGTCGCCATCGCGCACCGCGGCGACCCGGTCGGCCACCGGGAGAACACGCTGCCGGCCTTTTCCGCGGCGGTGGCACAAGGAGCGGACATGCTCGAGCTCGACCTGCGCCGCACCCGCGACGGGTCCATCGTCGTGCTGCACGATCAATCGCTCCTCCGTCTCTGGGAGCTCGACGCGTCGGTGGGAGACATGGACGTCGCCGAGATCGCGCGCCTGGGCGACAGCGAGGTGCACATCCCCACGCTGTGCCAGGTGCTCGACGCCGTGCCACCGGAGATCGAGCTGATGGTCGACTTCACCCGGCGCGAGGTCGTGGCCGGCGCCCTCGAGCAGGCGATGGCGGCCGGGGCGCTCGATCGCTGCCTGTTCGTGACGGGCAACGTCGAGGCCCTCCGCCTGTTGCGGGGCCTCTCCGGGACGGCTCGTCTCGGGCTGACCTGGACCGAGGGAACCGACCCGCCGATCGATCTCCTCGGCGAGCTCGGCGCGGAGTGCTGGAACCCGATGTTCTCGTTCGTGACCGCATCGGGGGTCGACGCGGTGCACGAGGCGGGCTTCCGCGTGTCGACGTGGACCGTCGATGCGCGCGAGGACATGGCCCGCGTCCTGACCGACGGTGTGGACGCCGTGGTGAGCAACCGGGTGGCGGAGTTGGTGGGGTTCCTCGGGCGCGAGGGCGCCGGGCCGCGCTGACCCTCAGACCATCAACACGACCGGCACGATCATCGGCCGGCGCCGGGTGCGCTCGCCGACGAAGCGGCCGAGGGCCTTGCGGGTGTGGCGGCTCAGCACCTCGATGTCGTGGGCCCCGTCCCGGAGGGCTTGGGTCACCGCGGCGCCCACCACCTCGCTCGCCTCGCCGAGCAGCTCCTCGGCCTCGGGCGCGTGGACCCAGCCCCGCGTCTCGATCACCGGGGGGTTGGCCAGCTTGCACTCCTGGCGGTCGACGGTGACCACGACCATCACCACGCCTTCCTCCGCCAGCTTCTTCCGGTCGCGCAGCACACCGTGCTCGATGTCGCCCACCGTGCCGTCGACGTAGACGTAGCCGCCCGGCACCCGGCCGTCACGGGCGATGCCCTTGGCGTCGAGTGTGATCGCGTCCCCATCCTCGCACAGCAGCACCTTGGCCGGGTCGAGGCCCATCGAGAGCGCGAGACGGGCGTGGTGCACCATGTGGCGGAACTCGCCGTGCACAGGGACGAAGCACTCCGGCTTCGTCACCGAGAGGAGCGTGCGCAACTCGCCCTGCCGCGCATGGCCACTCACGTGGACGCGCTCCGCGCCGGAGTGCACGACTTCGGCCCCCCGTCGGTGCAGGTCGTCGATGACCTGGCCCACCGACCACTCGTTGCCGGGGATGGGGTGCGCGCTGATCACCACGACGTCGTCCTCACCGATGCGGAGCCACTTGTTCTCGCCCGTCGCCATGAGCGACAGTGCCGACATGGGCTCGCCCTGCGATCCCGTCGAGATCACGCACACCTGCTCTGGTGGCAGGTCGTCGACGTCCTCGATGTCGACCTGCACGCCGTCGGGGATGCTGATGATGCCGAGGCGCTGGCCCAGTTCGACGTTCTTGCCCATCGACCGTCCGAGCGTGGCCACCTTGCGCCCGTTCGCCACGGCGGCGTCGATGATCTGCTGCACCCGGTGCATGTGGCTGGCGAAGCAGGCGACGATGAGGCGCTTGCCCGTCTGCGCCGCGAACACGCGCCGCAGCACGAGGCCGACCGACGACTCGGATTCGGTGAAGCCGGGCTCCTCGGCGTTGGTCGAGTCGGACAGGAGGAGCCGGATCCCCTCACGCTCGGCCATCTCCCCCATGCGCGCCAGGTCGGTGCGTCGGCCGTCGACGGGCTGGAGGTCGATCTTGAAGTCACCCGAGTGCAGGATCACCCCCTGCGGGGTGTGGAATGCGATGGCCATCGACTCGGGCACCGAGTGCGTGACCGGGATGAACTCGACGTCGCAGGCGCCGACGCGCACGCGCTCGCCGTCGCGCACGACGACGAACTGGGTCCGGTCCACCAGTCCGGCCTCCTCGACCCGGTGCCGGGCCAGCCCGACGGTCAGCTCGGACCCGTAGATCGGCGCGCGCAGCTCGCGCAGGAGATACGCCAGCCCGCCGGTGTGGTCCTCGTGCCCGTGGGTGAGCACGATGCCGTCGACCCGATCCGCCCGCTCGTGCAGGTAGGTGAACTCGGGCAGGACGAGATCGATCCCGGGCATGTCGGGGTCGGGGAACATGATCCCGCAGTCGAGGACGACGATGCGCCCCTCGACCTCGATGCAGGCGCAGTTGCGGCCGATCTCCCCCAGCCCGCCGAGGAAGACGACCCGGACCGGCTTGACCT
This sequence comes from Acidimicrobiales bacterium, assembly GCA_035483935.1. Lineage (GTDB taxonomy): Bacteria > Actinomycetota > Acidimicrobiia > Acidimicrobiales > RAAP-2 > Bog-473. Next base: position 1,793 of record DATHPK010000188.1, on the reverse strand, counting down.
TGCCGCCCCTGTTGGCCGCGGCCGTGTTGGCCCTGTTGGCCTTGCCGGGCTTTTCAGGCAAGCGAGGTGACCGTGACGGCCGGCGGGCCGACGGCCGCCAGGACCTTGGCCGCCTGGGCGTCGAGCTCGGGGCTCGAGGGCCCCATGGGCAGGCGGCACTGCCCGACCTTGTGCCCCAGCGCGCGCATCACGGCCTTGGCGGGCAGCGGGTTGGGGTACTCGGGTGTCGACTCGAATTCGAAGGAGTCGATGAGCTCGGCGTTGCCCGCGATTGCCGTCGCCAGGTCGCCGGCCAAGAAGGCGTCGATCATCCTGCGGAGCTGCGGACCCGCCCAGTGGGCCGCCACGCTCACCAGCCCCACTGCGCCCACCGACAGGAAGGGCAGGGTCATGACGTCGTCACCGCTGTAGACCTCGAAGCCGGCGGGCGCCTGCGCAATCAGATGCGCCGTCGTCGGAGGGTCGGCCGCCGCGTCCTTGAGCGCCACGATGTTGGGCACCTCGCGGGCGAGCCTGAGCATGGTGTCCAACGCGATCCGACGACCCGACCGCACCGGGATGTCGTACAGCATCACCGGCAACTCCCCCGCGGCCTCGGCGCAGACCCGGAAGTGCTCGCGGATGCCCGCCTGCGACGGCCGGTTGTAGTACGGCGTCACCAGCAGGACGCCGTCAACCCCGCACCCGACCGCGCGCCGGGTCATGTCCAGCGAGTGCGCGGTGTCGTTCGAGCCGCTGCCGGCGATCACCGGGACCGTCACGGCGCCGGCGACCGCTTCCCACAAGGCGACCTTCTCCTCGTCGGTGAGCACTGCGCTCTCGCCGGTCGAGCCGGTCAGGACGAGCCCGTCGCTCCCGTGCGCAACGAGCCAGCGGGCCAGTTCGACGGCCACGCTCAGGTCCAGGGCACCGTTGTCGTCGAACGGCGTCACCATGGCGGTGATCACCCGGCCGAAACGGGGCGCGTCCTGGGCGGGGCTCATTGGCCTCTCAGGCTACCAGCGTGTTGTCGGGACCCCAGGCCCCGGGCCTAGGCGACGTTGCGCTCCGCGGGCGACCCGTCGGCGAAGGCGTCCTCTTCTTCGGTGGAGTCCGTCAGGTTCTCGAAGGCGATGGCACCCATCTCGGTGAACTTCTGGCGCAGCCAGCCGTCCGCCGCGTCGAGCAGCCCGAGCTTCCGGAGGTTCGGGACGATCTTGGAAAACAGGAGGATCTGGAAGTCGTCGCGCTCGGGGGCCGAGTTCATGATCTGGATCACGTCGGGGATCGGCACCTCCATGCGCTCCCACACTTCCTGCATGACCATGCGGTCCTTCATACGGATGGCCGCCTCGAAGGCGAACTCCTGGCGCTCGCGCAGCTCGGCCGCGTTGAGCTCCTTGTAGTACTCCTGCAGGCTGAGCACGCCGAAGGCCACGTGGCGGGCCTCGTCGGCCATGACGTAGCGCAGCAGCTTCTTGAGGAGCGGCTCCGTCGTCATCATGTGGATGAAGCCAAAGGCAGCCAGGGCCAGCCCCTCCACCATGATCTGCATGCCGAGGTAGGTCATGTCCCAGCGCGAGTCGCTCACGATGTCGTCGAGCAACATGCCGAGGTGGGCGTTCATCGGGTAGTGACCCGACAGCTTCTCGTCGAGGTACTTGGAGAAGACCTCGACGTGGCGCGCCTCGTCCATCACTTGGGTTGCCGCGTAGTACTTCGCGTCGATCCAGGGGACGGTCTCGACGATTCGGGCGGTGCAGATGAGCGCGCCCTGCTCGCCATGCAGGAACTGGGAGATGGACCACGCCGAC
>DATHPK010000187.1:0-8370 GCA_035483935.1 Acidimicrobiales bacterium | reverse complement strand
GTCTGGCTGCCGATCCTGGCCTCGAGGTCGAACTTGGTGGCGTCGGCCGCCACGATGCCTCCGGCCACGACCGCGGAACCCCGCGGGATGATGAAACAGCGGACCACTTCGCTGTCGCGGGCGTCCCACATCCAGTACCCGACCTCCGTGTGGAAGGGGTTCTCCTCGGTCCCACGCCAGCCCGCCATCCGGTAGTCGAGTCCGTACAGCACCTGGGACCCGTTCTCGACGGGGCCGAAGGGCTTGAACTCGATGTGCTCGCGGAACGGGGTCACGATGATCTTGTCTTCGACGTTGCCGTACGCCACGTCCTCGCCCCGGTCACCTTCCCAGATGCCCGCCAGCCGGCCCAGCGGTCCCCACTCAGGTCCTGCGCTCAATGCTCTCCTCCTTCACGCGCTCCTCACGAACCGCCACGAACGGCGGTAGACGTCTCCGCCGCGATCGGTCGCGTCACCTTAGAACCTCACCCCGCCGGACGGCTTCAGCGTGGCGGGGCGCCGGTGATCCCAAGCAGGGGCTCGTTCTTCTGGGCCCGTGCCCGCATGCGTGCACGCAATCCGCCGCCGCCGGTCGAGCGGGAGCTCTCGGAGTGGCGCTGCGTCCGCGAGACGACGATCCGGCTCAGTACCAGGAGCAGCATGACGATGACCACGAGGATCAGTGCGGCGTCGTAGGCCAGGTAGTGGTACTGCGTTTCAGGCGAGTTGTAGCCCGTGAAGACCATGTAGGTCAGATAGGGAAACTGCGAACCCGTGAGCGAGTGCGGGAGAGTATTGGAGAAGCCCGCCGTGTAGATGAGGGGCGCCGTCTCTCCACAGGCGATGGCCAGCGCCAAGAGCAGCCCGGTCATGATGCCGGGCAGCGCGCTCTTCAGAACGACCTTGCGCAGCCCGTAGCCCGCCGACATCCCGAGAGCCTCCGCCCCCTCCCGGTAGCCCGTTGGGACCTGGCGCAGCGACGTTTCAGTGTTCTTGGCGATGTACGGGATCACCATGATGGAGAGGATGATCAGAGCCGGGAGCAGAGAGAGCTTCCAGCCCAGCCCCACCACGAGGGCGACGTAGCCGACGTACCCGAGGACGATGGACGGAAAGCCCGCAAGGACGTCCGACGCCGTCCTCAGCGGTCCACTCACCCTGCCCGAGAATTGCCGCGGGCGGGCGAACTCGGCGAGGTGGATCCCGGCGAACACGCCGATGGTTCCGGCGATGATGAAGACGCCGAGCATGAGGATGAATGTGCCCAGGATCTGATCGCGCAGGCCCCCGCCCGTCGGAGTGAGCTGCGTCCAGAGCACGCTCCACTGCCAATGCGTCCAGGCCTTGGCCACGACGTTGATGAGCAGCCAGGCGGCCGGTGCCATGAGGAGGATCAGCGACAGATAGGTCAGCCCGCGCCAGACGCGCGTGGAGACGCGGCGACGGCGCGTTGCTGGTCCGGCGGCGAGCAGACTCGTCATCACGCGCCGCCGACCGGTGCGCCGACGCGGCCCGTACGGTTCACGATGAGGCGTGCCACCAGGTTGACCGCTACCGAGATGACGGCCAACACGAGCGCGAGCTCAGCCAGGGTCGCGACGCCCTGCGGGTTGGCGAGCTGCCCGTCGAGCTGGGTGAGGATGGTGGCGGCGATGGTCGTGAAGGGGAGGTAGATCGTCGAGGGGATGCGCAAGGCAGCGCCACCGATCATGGCGATCGCGATCGTCTCGCCGAGCGCACGCCCCAGGCCGAGCACGGTGGCGCCGATGATGCCCGAGCGCACCCACGGCAGGGTGACCTTGTTCGCGACCTCCCAATCGGTCATGCCGAGGGCCGACGCCCCCTCCTTGGGCAGCGGCGGCACCTGGGTGAAGAGGTCGCGGGTTGTGGAAGTGATGATGGGCACGATCATCAGCGCCAGCACGATGCCGGCGGAGAGCAGTCCCTCGCCCGAACCGGTCGGGCTGCGGAAGTACCTGAACACCGGCACGTCGGGCATGACGCTGGCGATGTGCGGATAGACGTTTTTCGCCAGCCACGGCGCGAACGCCAGGATGCCCCACAGGCCGATGACGACGCTCGGGATGCCGGCGAGGATCTCGATGGTGAAGCCGAGCGGCCGCGAGATCCACGTCGGCATGCGCTCGGTGAGGGCGAAGGCGGCCCCGATCGAGAGGGGGAGCGCGATCACGATCGCGATGACCGAGGAGGCGATGGTGCCCCAGATGATCGCCCAAGCACCGAACTCCGCGCCTGGGCCACCCCCGTAGCCCTGGTTCCCGTAGGTCCAGGTGCGCCCGTAGAGGAAGTACCAGCCGTTGTGGCCTATGACGGGGCTTGCCTTCACGGCGAGCACGGTGATGGCGAAGACCAGGGCGGCGAGTGGAAGGATCACTGCCACCCACGCCACGCTGCGCCAGCCTCTCTCCTCGTTACGACGGGCGAAGTCAGCGACCCGTTTCGGGAGCGGGGGCTTGCCGACCGACTCCGCGTGCGGCGTGGCGGGAACGCTCCCGGCCACGCCGCCCACGGCGGTCACTAGGAGATTCCGAGTACTTGCTTGAGGGACTGCGCCTGAACCTTTGACGGCAGGGCCTGGAAATTCACCTGCGTCAGGTAGGAGCTGTTCGCCCCGTACTTCTTGTTGATCGCCCACTCGAGCACCGAACGGATGTTCTTCGCGGTGGAGCTCGAAGGTTGCTTGGCGTTCACAATGGCGTACTCGTAGTTGATGATTGGGTAGCCACCTTTGATGTTGCCGTAGATCAGCGAGATGGTCCCGTTGGCCGGCGTCTTCTTCACGTAGCCGGCGGCCTGCGTGGCGATCGTCAGCTGGGTCGGCAATTGGTACTGACCGGCACCGTTCTGCAACGCCGCGTAGCCCAATCCGGCTTGCAGCGACTGGGTCAGGTAGCTGATCCCGACGTACGCGACGCAGCCGACCGTGGCCTTGCAGCCCGAGACCATGCCCGAGTTGCCGGTCTCACCCAGTGCGCCGGGTGCGTTCGGCCAGGGCACGGTCGTGTTGTAGCCGATCTTGGTGCCCCAGCCCGACGGGTCTGCCTTGGACAGGTACGTGGTGAAGAGGAAGGTGTCTCCCGAGGAGTCCGACCGGTGCAGGGTCACGATCGGCGTGGCCGGCAGCGTGATGCCCGGGTTGGCGCCCGCGATGGCTGAGTCGTTCCACTTGGTGATCGTCCCCTGGTAGATCTCCGACAGGATCTTGCCGGACAGCTTCAGATGCGCGGTCACCCCTGGCACGTTGTACGCCACGATCTGGGCCGAGATGGCGAGGGGGATGTTCTTGAGCGTCGGGTTGGCCGACGCCACGGTCGGTGACAAGTAGGCGTCGGAGGCACCGATGTCGATGGTGCCGTTCTCAGCCTCCGAGATGCCCGTGCCGGAACCGGTTCCCGCCGTCTGGATGGTCGTGCTCGAGTACTTCTCGCTATAGCCACCCGACCACAGGTTGAAGAGCGGGTAGAGCAGTGTGCTGCCCGTCTCGCTCACGGATCCGCCCGTAGGCGTTTCAACGCCGCTCGACGGCAGCTTGACACTCGCTGATGCGGCCGAGGTGCTGAGGACGACTGAGCTCAGCGCAAGGCACGCCGCGCTCACGGCGATGATTCCGCGCGTCAGTCGCGTCGTTCCCATCCATTTGGTCACAGGTTCTCTCCTTGTGAGGTGGTTACTTGGTGTAGCTCTTGCCGCCCTGGCGGATCCGATGAAACGGCGGGAGGTCACGCTCAGCAACACGTCGACGATCGAGTACGCGTCTAGCCCATTCGCCCGTTGACGTACCGCTCCGTGTCGGGGTGCGTAGGCCGGTTGAAGACGTCGTCCGTCGTGCCGTGCTCGACCAGCGCGCCTTGGTAGAAGAACATGGTGTGGTTCGAAATCCGCAACGCTTGCCCGAGGTTGTGCGTTACGACGATCAGGCTCAGTGCCGGCGTCATGGTCTTGATCAGCGCCTCGATCGACTCGGTCGTGATCGGGTCCAGCGATGAGGTCGGCTCGTCGAGAAGGAGCACGTCCGGACCCACGGCGAGCGCTCGCGCCAGGCACAACAGCTGCTGCTGCCCTCCCGAAAGGCGGAACGGCGAGTCGTTCAAGCGGTCCTTCACCGCGTCCCACAGGCCGACCTCGGTCAAGCGCCGCTCGCACACGACGTCGAGCTGCTTCCCTTTGGCGATGCGGTGCGCCTTCACGCCGGACACGACGTTGTCCTTGATCGACATCGGGAACGGGTTGGGCCGCTGGAACAGCATCCCCACCCGCCGTCGCAGCGTTAAGAGGTCCACGCTCGGCGCCCACAGGCTCTCGTTGTCGTAGGTGACGTCGCCGGTGCGGGTGAAGCCGGGCACGCGGTCGTTCATCCGGTTCAGCGTTCGCAGGAAGGTGGACTTGCCCGAGCCCGTCGGTCCGATCAGCGCCGTGATCGACCCACGCTTGAGCGAGATATTCACGTCGGCCAGCACCGTCCGGTCGGAGAAGCCGAGGTTCAGCTTCACGGCCTCCATGACCTCGTCTGGCCTTTCGGCGTCGGGGTCCAGCGACTGCAGCACCCGGTCAATGCGTCGCTGCTGTCCCGTCGTCGTAACGGGATCGTTACGCGTCCCCATCACTTCCCCGTCAGCCACTACCTGGAACGTAGCGAGGCGAAGTGAACGCCTGGCAACAGGAGTGCAATCCCAGAGTGAACACTTCTTAAGTGTTTGGCAATCATTTGCGCCCGAACCAGCGCTTGGAAATCCAGGCACGATCGTGGCCCGAAGCGACGGCTAGCGGACCAGCGCCTCCCGATGTGCGGCTGCGATGGACGTCACCACTCGGGGCGCAAACGCCAGTACCACGAGCCACAGCGCAGCGGCCGGGATCGACAGCGCCACCGCGACCCCCGATGAGAAGAGGGCGGCGACGAAGGCACTGGCTCCCACCAGTCCGGCGGCCACGTAAGCCAACCACCATTGCAAAACCCGTGCTCGGTTGGGGTCGCCCGGTGGCAGGCAGTCCCGAATGGCTTGATACGGGAACCAGAAGTTGACGATCGGCACGAACCAGGAGCCGACACCCCAGGCCGGCGAGTGCGTCGTCGGGAACCCGAGGGCCCGGGCCGCCGACGCCGCCCGATGCTGCCAGACGAGGGTCACCACGATCGCCACGGCGCCGACCAACCCCAAGAGGAAGAACCACGGGCTGATGGATTGGTTCGTGTATGTCGTCGTCGGCTGGCCGCGCTGTACTTCGTCATACACCGTCTTGAACTGCTGACCAACCGTGAGCAACCGCGATGACTCGGTGCGGAGCAGCACCAGGTTCAAGAGGCCCACCACGGCGGGCACGCTCAACGAGATTCGCGCCACCCCGGCCAGACTGCCTTCGCTCTGGACGAGCCCCGAGGTGTAGTGCGCGTCGAGCCGCTGCGTCGCCACCGCCCACGGTGTGGGCGCGAGTGGCGACATCGGTGATGCCCCCTGCGGTGGTCCCTGTGGAGGCGGTGCGCTCGTCCACGGCGGCGGCGCGGACTGCTGTGGAAACACGACCGCTTCGCTCCAGGCGTAGCCGTCCCACCATCTCTGCCCCGGCCCGCCAGCCGGATCGGGATACCACCCCGGCGGCGCGCCCGGGTAGCCGCTGCCCTCGCTCACCCCGACATCCTGCCAAACGCTTCAGGCCCCACCGGCGACACTCACTTCCACGGCTTCGCCGCGCGCGCCGCGGTCGCAATAGCCTGCTGGCGATGCGGGTGTTCATCGCCGGTGGGACGGGTGCGATCGGGCGCCCCCTCGTCGCGGCGCTGGCCGCTCGAGACCATGAGGTCGCGGTGTACTCCCGTCATGCAGGGAAGGTGGCCGCCCTCGGCGTGCCCGGAATCGTCCCGGCGGTCGGCGACGCCTTTGATGCCGAGGCCCTGATCGGTGCCGCGCAGTCGTTCCGGCCCGAGGTCGTGATCAACGAGCTGACGAGCCTGCCCCAGTCGGCCAACCCGATCGCGATCAAGCGCGGCTTCGATCTGACGAGCCGCCTCCGCCGCGAGGTCTCCAAGACGCTCGTGACCGCCGCCCGCGCCGCCGGTGCCCGTCGCATCGTCGCGCAGAGCATCTCGTTCGCCTACCGGCCCGGAGCGGGCGTGCGCACCGAGTCCGACCCGCTCTGGACGGACGCCAAGGGGCAGATCGGCATCTTGACGGGATCCGTCGCCACTCTCGAGTCGAACACCCTGGCCGACGCCGAGCTCGAAGGCGTCGTACTCCGCTACGGCTCCTTCTACGGCGCCGGCACCTACTTCGCTCCGGGCGGCCTCTACGCGACGATGCTCAAACGACGGATGCTGCCGATCCCGGGCGAGGGCGGCGGCCTGTTCGGCCTGGTCCACATCGAGGACGCGGCCGCCGCCACCGTCGCCGCCCTCGAGGGGCCGACCGGCATCTTCAACGTGGCCGACGACGTGCCGGCGCCGGCATCGGAGGCACTGACCTTCATGGCCGAACTCCTACACGTCAAGCCCCCACGCCACGTCCCCGAGTCGCTCGTCCGCATCGGAGCCGGTGCGTTCCTCGCCTATCTGTTGTGCGAGCAACCCGCCGTCTCCAACGAGCGGGCGCGCGCCGAGCTCGGTTGGTCGCCGCGTTACCCCGATTGGCACGACGGCCTGGCCGCTGTCTTCTCCGGGTAGGCCTACCCGGTCGGCAGGCCCAGCGCTGCCCCCAGCGCGCCGACCACTCCTGCGCCCACGAGGACGAGCACCACGCTGCGCCGCAGCCCCACGATCAGGGCGAAGGCGCCGGCCAGGACGAACACCTGCCACACGTGCGCGATGGCGAGCGCGAGGGGGATGGACGCTCCGGCGATGGCGCCGATCGCCGCGGGACCGGCACCGCCGAGGAACGCCTGCGCGGTGCGGTTCGTTCGGAGGGCGCCGAAGCGCCGGGCGCCGACGAGGATGAAGACGAAGGAGGGGGAGAATGCGATGAGCGCGGCCAGCAGCGCCCCCCCGACGCCGGCGGCGGCGTAGCCCACCACCGACACGGTCTGCACGACGGGCCCCGGCGTGATCTGGCCGAGCGCCACCCCGTTGAGGAATTGGGCGTTGGTCATCCAGTGGTAGTGGTGCACGGCGTCGGCCTGCATGAGCGGGATGATCACGAAGCCGCCGCCGAACGAGAGTGCCCCTACCTTCAGCGCCACCCACGCCAGCGCGCCCAGCCCACCGGTCGTGACCACGGAGAGGGGCGACACCACGAGCGCATTGGGGCCGCGCGGCCAGCGCACGCCGCCAGAGATCGCCACCTCCACCAGCCCGCAGCCGAGCAGGACGAGCACGAGCCACGTCCCGATCGTTGCGGCCGATACGCCACCGGCGAATGCGTAGACCACCCAGCGCACCTGGCGCGCGCGAATCGCACCGGTCCGGCGCCAGCTCGCGGGCAGCAACCCGAGCGACGCGTTGATTGCGACGGGTGCCACGGCGGCGCCGGCGCCCAGCGCGGCACCCTTGATCCAGGTCGGTGGGTTGGAGGCCAGGAAGATCGCCGACAGCCCAATGATGATGGCCAGCCCGGGGCAGATGAAGCATGCGCCGCCGACCAGGGCGCCGCGCAGGCCGCGGAGTCGCCAGGCGCAGAAGATGGCGAGTTGGGTGGACGCCGGCCCCGGCAACAGGTTGGTCGCTGCGATCGCATCTTCGAACTCAACCTCGTCGATCCATTGTTCGCGCTCAACCGCGAGCCGGCGCAGCATCGCGATGTGGGTCGGCGGTCCGCCGAAGCCGATGCAGCCGATGCGACCCCATTCGCGAGCGATCGTGGTCAGGCGGACGTCGGGCCGGGCGTCCGGTGACGACTCCGGCGAGAACTCGTCCGGCACGGCCTCATGTTGGCACGCGGTCGCGGGGTTACAGCAGAATCGGCGCCATCTCCTCGAGGGCGGCGATGTGGGCGTCGGCGCCCCTCAGCTCCGAATGCATGGTGTTGAGGGAGAGATGGGTGGCGCCGGCGTCGCGCCAGCGGCGCGCATGCTCGACGAGCTTGTCGTGGTCGCGCACGGAGTACTCGAGGCGCCCTTCGAACTGGAAGTCGGTCAGGTCGCGCCCGACCTCGGCGGCCGCCTCCCGGATGATCTCGAGCGCCTCTTCGAGCCCGCCGCGCGGGCGGGCCATGGGGAACCAACCGTCGGCGACGCGGCCCACGCGGCGCAATGCCGGCGGATCGAACGCGCCGATCCAGACCGGGATCGGCCGCTCCGGTCTCGGTGCCAGTCCGGCGTGGTCGATGTGGTGGAACTCTCCCTCGAAGGTCACGCTCTTCTCGGTCCACAGCGCCCGCAGCACGGCGACCTGCTCTTCCAAGAGTGCACCCCGCCGGTTGAACGGCATGCCCAACGCGTCGTA
>DATHPK010000186.1:0-7161 GCA_035483935.1 Acidimicrobiales bacterium | reverse complement strand
GTAGGCCAACGCCAGAAGGCCGCAGGAGGTCCTCAGCCCCTGCGGGGGGCAACAGATCGGCAGTGAGCACCTGGGGACTTCGCCAAACCCGGCTCACGGCCAGCCGGGCGAACAGCCTCGTCGTTCCGCCTTTCATCGAGGTTGTTCGCCCGGCGAATCTTTCTGGCGCACCCCTGGAAGGCGCGGAGCGACCCGTACTTCGACCGGCCAAGATCAGCCGATTCGTTGTGCGAGCGCCACGATGAGTCCCTCGGGTCCGCGTATATACGCCATGCGCCACATGCCCTCGTACTGACCGACTCCGCCGATCAGGCCGTAGCCGTCCAGGGCCAGCCGGTCGAGGATCGACTGAAGATCGTCGACTTCGAACGCGACGCTCCGTAAGCCAAGCTCGTTCGCCATGGCTTCGGGCGAGCCTGGCGTGTGATCCGGGCGGAGAAAGCTCGACAGCTCGAGCCCGGGTCCCCCGTGGGGTGCACGCAGCATGACGATCTCAGTCCGAGAGTTCGGGATGCCACAGACGGTGTCCAAGAACTCGCCCTCCAGCGTTGTGCGACCTTCCATCTCGAGACCCAGACTCATAAAGAAGTCAGTCACCGTGTCGAGGTCTGCGACGGTGACGCCTACATGATCGAAACGGCGGATGCGGGACATTGGACCTCCTCTGATTCGTCCGACAGCGCAGTGGATACCCAAGTTAGGGATGAGCGCCGCCGACAGTCGGACGATGCAGTCGTTACGGTCCTAGAGCCGTCTAATGGCGGTCGCCGGCACGCCTGCCACGACCGTCGCTCGCGGGGACGTTGACTCTCGTCCATCCGAAACCTCACTCGCCGGTGGAGTGGGGACCGACGAGGCGAGGCCGTCCGTCGGCTCCGACAGTCGGATGATGACGGATGAACGCGAACCCTTCTTGTGATCGATGCGCGGACGCGGCGGTATGCAGTCGATTCAGCCGTAATAGCCGAGGACTGGACAGAGATCGACGAGATTCCCTGTCGAACTGCCGGTGAAGTAGCCGCCCGACGAGAAGTAAGCCGTACCGTCGACGAGGTCCCAGTTTGAGCCGAGCACGTTGTTTGCAAATACGCTTCGCCCAATCTGTTCGTGTCCTTGATCGGTTATCTGATACACAACGAAGAAGCCCATATGCCGGCCGTTTGCCGCGGTGAACGTCCAGGTCCCGAACACCCAGTTGCCGCTTCCCCCTTGATCAACTCCGACCACGAAGTTGTAACTGCCAGTGACATTGACCGAGGGATGAACATGGTCCCAGCAGGGCGCGGTAAGTGTCCCGGTTTCGTGAGTGACCGCATTATCGGCTCCGGCAGAACCTGCGCTCACGAGTACACCCGCCGAAGCGAGGACAAGAATGGGAACGAGCCGCAACAACCTCATGGTTTGTCCTCCATTGGACGCCAATCACCCCGTGGCGCTCAGACGCAGGGGCTTTGTCGTTAGCTTTCAACGATTTGCCCTGCGAAGCAAATGGCATGATTTGCGAACAGCGCTCCGCCCAGCTGCGGCGTCACCTGAGAGTCGGTCGCCACCGGGGTGGCGCAAACCCGATTGGGCTGCCTCTCCCAATTCCTCGGAAGGCAACCGATCGTCCCTTCCAGTCGGTCTCTCTTATGGCGATACGGCGAAGAGCTTCCAGGTCCCGGGCACGCCCTTGAGCTGATGCTCACCTCGTTCAGAGAAGGCGATGTCGGATCCAGCGACGAGGTCCTTGACTGTGCCTGAGACGAAGACCTCTCCGGATCCGGCGATCGCTCCAACACGGGCTGCGATGTGAACGGCCAGCCCACCAAGGTCATCTCCTCGGACTTCGCACTCTCCTGTGTGAAGCCCGGCCCGGATCTTGATCCCAAGCACTTGGACCGCTTCCACAATCCCGCGAGCGCACCGTATTGCACGGGCGGGTCCGTCGAAAGAGGCGAGAAAGCCGTCCCCGGTCGTCTTGATTTCGCGCCCGCGGAAGTGTCGCAGTTGCTCCCGCACCAGACGATCGTGGCTGTCAAGGATGCCGCGCCAACGCTGGTCACCCATAGAAGCGGCCGTCTCTGTCGAGGCGACGATGTCTGTGAACAAGACGCTGGTGAGTACTCGATCCACCTCGAATGACTGGCGCGTGCCGGTCAGAAACTGCGCAATCTCCGAAGCTGCGTCTGCGTCGAGCCCAAAGGGAGGGGTCATATCGCCACCCGACATTGGGACGAAGGTTGCTCCTGGAATGTGATCGGCCACGTATTTTCCGTGCGAGAGGATGATGAACGGACTTTCAGTGACTTGGAGCACAAAGGTCGGGCTTTGCACCAATGGCAGGAACGGGCGCACGTCCATGCTGCTCAAGAAGTACCGCATCAGGGCGGCGGCAGTACTGGGCGTCGCCGAGGCCCTGTTCATACGGGCACAAGCTTTGAGGAATTCTCGATCATCCGCCTGTGTCGGATTCGTCGCGGCGATGAGCGCCTCGCTGCCCCACGTCGACATGAGCATGTCGTAGATCGCATCAACCGTCGTGGGGTCCACCCCGATCGGGTAGTCCGGCGCTTCTATGTATCGGGCGGAGGTGTTAATGAGGATGAGCGACCCCACGCGCTCGGGATGCATGGCCGCGAACAGGATGGCGTTCGGGCTGACCTCGTTCACGCCGACGAGGTCCACGACGGTGGACCCGGTGGCATCGAGCACCCCAGCGATGTCTTCGGCCAACTCTTCCCACGTCGGAATGGCCTTGAGAGATACTGCATCCGAGGCGCCGGAGCCCCTGCGGTCCATGTGCAGCACCCGCCTGAGAGTGGCCAGCTTCTCGAAGAATTCCGCCGCCTGAGGAATCTGCCAGATGAGATCGACATGTCCGCCGAGGGAGTTACAGAAGAGGAGGTCGCGGGGGCCTTCGCCGAAGACCTGGTAGGCGACATCCCCTTCTCCGATGCTCACATACCGGATCTCGGGAGGCTCCATAGAGATGACAGTTTGCCCTTGACGAGTGGGCCGTCACCACCGATCGGGAGAACCGGAGCCAGGATTCCACTCAGAATCGCTCGCGGGCGTCGCTTCCGCAGCACGAATATTTGCTCTGAGGACAGTCGCCACCGAGTTGGATTGCGGCATGCTGCCGCATCTTCAGTACCGACCGGTACGAGCGCGCGCCTCGTCGTAGACCGCTTGCAACTTCGGCACGAGCGCTTCTGTTGCGGCGTGCACGGCGGAACGTGAGACGCGCCCGCCCCCGGTCCGGGGTGGCGGCGGGATGGCGGGGCCGATCACCACTTGGATCGTGCGCGGCTTGGGGATGGCGGAGCCCTTGGGCATGGCCAAGTCGGAACCGCCGATGCCGATCGGCACGATGGGCGCCGCCGTGCGGGCAGAGAGGAATGCGGCCCCTTCCATCAGGTCCTTGATCTCGGGGCCTTCGCGGCGCGTGCCCTCGGGGAAGAGGACGAGGGGGCTCTCTTTGCGCAGCACTTGCTCGGCCCTTTGCAGCGCCTCCCGGTCGGCCGACTCACGGTGCACGGGGAACGCGCCGACCGAGAGCAGCAGTTTGCCGAGCCATTTGGTCTTCCACATCTCGTCCTTCGTCATGAAGAAGAGCTTGCGGTCGGTGCAGAAGGCGGCAAACCCGAAATCGGCAAAAGAGCGATGGACCGGGGCCAGGATCACCGGCCCCGTCTCCGGGATGTGTTCCCTGCCCGTGACCTTCGGGCGGAACCAGGCCCACAGCGCGGTGACGAAGATCGTCCGCTCGGCGCGATAGAGAGGCGTGTACTTCGGGTTGATCTCGAAGAGCTGGTGACGGCCGGGGGCCTCGGGCGGACCGGCTCCCTCCCCGCTCACGGATTCCGGTTCGGGCTCGGCGCCCGATGCGGGCCCGCTGGCGTTCACAGCCACGACAACACCTCCTCGACCACATCCTGCACCGTGCGGCCGGTCGTATCGAGATGGTGCGCGTCCTCGGCCTGGCGCAACGGGGATACATCACGGGTCGAGTCGATCCGATCCCGCCGGGCGACACCCTCGGGCGCCTCGTCGTGGCGCCGTCGCGCCCGCTCCTCGGGCGATGCGGTCAGGTACACCTTGAGCTCGGCCGCGGGGAACACGACCGAGCCGATGTCCCGCCCCTCTACCACCCCTCCCCCGTGGGCCGCGGCCCAATCCCGCTGGCGCCGCACCATCTGGGCACGGACGTCGGGGTTGGCGGCCACGACCGACACGGCACTCCCGACTTCGGGCGACCGGATCTTGTGCGTGACGTCGATGCCGTCGATGGTCACTTGGCTGCCGACGACGATGTCGGCGCCGGTGGCGAGCGCGGCCACGGCGGCGGCATCATCGGGCGCGATGCCGCGCTCGAGCGCGAGGGCGGCGACGGCGCGGTACATCGCTCCGGTATCGAGGCGTTCGAGGCCCAGTTGGCGGGCCACCGCCTTGGACACGGTTGACTTGCCGGCGCCTGCGGGCCCGTCGATGGCGACGAGGAGGGCGCGGGGGGCGCTGTCGTGTCCGTTCCCATGTTCGTGTCCGTCGTCATGTCCGTCGTCGTGTCCGTCGTCGTGTCCGTCGTCGTGTCCGTCCCGGGACGTCAGGCGCCGGAGGTCGTCCGCGAAGGCGGGATAGCTGGTCCCGGTGGCGTCGAAGCCGGTGATCATGCTGCGATCGCCGGGGGCGGACGCGAGGGCGGCGATCGCAGCGGCCATGCCCATCCGATGATCGCCGAGACTGTCGAACCGCGCGCCGCGCAAGGAGCCGCCGACGCCCGTGACCGCGAGCGTGTCGCCCTCGACGCGGGCCGTCGCACCGAACGCTTCGACCATGTCGGCCACGGCAACAAGGCGGTCGACCTCCTTGACCCGGAGCTCGCCAACCTCCGTGAACACCGTGGTGCCCACCGCCACCGCCGCCGCCACGGCCAGCACCGGGATCTCGTCGAGTGAGGGGATCTCCGCGGCCGGGACATCGGTCGCCTGCAGTGGCCTGGCGGTCGCCCGGACGCGGATGGTGACGGTGTGGGGATCTGCCGCGACGCTCTCGGGCTCGATCAGCGTGACGTCCGCGCCCATGCGTTGCAGGACGTGCACGAAGCCGAGCCGGGCCGGGCCGGAATAGACGTCGGCGATGTCGATGGCGCTCTCCGGGATCACGGCACCGGCGACGGCGAAGAACGCGGCGGCCGAAGGGTCGCCGGGCACCGTGCGCTCGACCGGCTTGAGCGAAGACGCGCGGACGGTCACCACGCGACCCTCCCCCCACGGCTCCACGGAGATGTCCGCGCCGGCCTCGGCCAGCATCTCTTCGGTATGCGCCCGCGTGGTCACCGCCTCGCGGACGATCGTCTCCCCGGTCGCGGACAGGCCCGCCAGCAGGATCGCCGACTTGACCTGCGCGCTGGCCACCTTCGACGTCCAGTCGATACCGCGAAGCGCGCCGCCCTCGACCCGGAGGGGCGGCAGACATCGTTCGCCCTGCCCGGTCACGGTCGCGCCCATGCGTGCGAGCGGCTCCGCCACGCGGTCCATGGGCCGCAGAGACAGCGAGTCGTCGCCGACGAGCTCGGTGGACCAGCCGAGGCCGGCGACGAGGCCACAGAGGAGCCGCATGGAGGTGCCGGAGTTCCCGCAGTCGAGTGGGCGCGACGCGGCGTGCAGGCGGGAGCGCCCGCCGTGCAGCGCAATCGTGCCCTCGGCCGGGCGCTCGACTTCGACGCCCATGGCCTCCACCGCTGCCAGGGAGGCAACCACGTCGGCGCCGTCACTGAGCCCGTGCACGACCGACGTGCCCTCGGCGAGCGCGGCGAGGAGGACGGACCGATGCGAGATCGACTTCTCGCCCGGCGTGCGGACGGTGCCACGGCAGGGCACGCCGCCCTCGACGACCAGGATGCGGGGCGTCGTCATGAGAGGTGCGCCACCTGGCACCGATACCCCATGGCCTTCACCGCAGCAGCCAGCGCCTCCGCGTGAGCGCCGTCGACGACGAGGATCAGGACACCCCGCGGGCCCTCGGCCGAGTGCGCGATCTCGATGTCGTAGATGCCGATCCCGGCATCGGCAGCCAACGAGGTGATCTCTGCGAGGACGCCGGCCCGGTCGGGTACCGGGATGCGCAGCTCGGCCAGGTGGTCGGGCCGCACGATGCGGGCGGGCAGGTTGCGTCGCGCCGCCGACGCCGTCTGCAACACGCCGAGCAGGCCGTCGCGGTCCAGCGCCGCAACGCGGTCGCGCATCGCGGTGAGGTCTCCGACCAACGCGTCGAGCGCGTCAACGATGGCGGTCGCGTTCTCGGCGCAGATGTCCGGCCAGATCCCGGGGTGGCCGGCGGCGACCCGGGTCATGTCGCGGAAGCCTCCGGCGGCCAGCCGCAGCAGCGCGCCGTCCTGCTCGGCCCCCGCACTGGCCTCGTTCATCAGCGTCGCCGCCACCAGGTGCGGGACGTGCGAGACCAATGCGACCAGGCGGTCGTGGTCTTCCGCGGAGAGGACGAGGACGTCCGCGCCCAGGCTCATGACGACGCCCTTGAGGCGGTCGAACGAACCGAGGTCGGTGGCGGCGGTCGGCGTCAGCACCCACACCGCACCCTCGAAGAGGTCCGGGTCGGCGCCGTGCAGTCCGATCTGCTCGGAGCCGGCCATCGGGTGGCCACCGACGAAACGGGGGTGGTCCGCCTGGGAGACGATCGCCGTCTTGACGCCGCTGACGTCGGTGACGACCGTGTCGGCCCGGCGCCCGGGGTCGGCTAGGAGGTCCCGGACGACCCGCGCGACCGAAGTCGCGGGTACGGCGACGAAGACGACCTCGGCCTCGGGGTCGTCC
Source organism: Acidimicrobiales bacterium (assembly GCA_035483935.1). Classification (GTDB taxonomy): domain Bacteria; phylum Actinomycetota; class Acidimicrobiia; order Acidimicrobiales; family RAAP-2; genus Bog-473. Next base: position 349 of record DATHPK010000186.1, on the reverse strand, counting down.
CCGGTGGCGTCGACGACCTCACGCTCGAGCGCCTCGCGGGCGCGGGCCTCGTCGGCGTCCAGGCCGGACACGTGCCAGCCCCGCCGCCGCAGCCCGAGGGCGATTGAACCCCCGATCAGGCCCGTTCCGACGACGAGCGCCCGGCGACGCGTCCCGCTCTCAGTCGGGGAGGTCATCGCGGAGCCCTTGGGCGCCGTGGAGGTAGACGTGGTGCATCTCGCCGCGGGGCCGGGGGGTGTGGACGTGCAGGAGCACCCGGATGCACTTGGGCATGGAGCCGGGCACGGCGATCTCGGCGGCGCAGAGCAGGGGGACTGCGCCGAATCCGATCTCGCGGATGGCGGTGGCG
>DATHPK010000185.1:0-4172 GCA_035483935.1 Acidimicrobiales bacterium | reverse complement strand
GAGCGCGTCACGGACCTCGTCCTGGTCCTCCTCGAAACGCAGCGTCCCCTGACGCTCGATGCGATTGCGCATCACGTGCCCGGGTACCCGGCCGAGCATGCGGCACGGCGTCAGGCCTTCGAGCGAGACAAGCGGCTCCTGAGGGACGAAGGCATCCCCGTCCTCACCGAGCGCCTTCCCGGCAACGAGCAGTACGGGTATCGGATCGATCGCGACCAGTTCTATCTGCCCGACCTCGCACTCGAGCCGGACGAGCAGGTCGCGCTGCACCTCGCCGTCGCCGGCGTCCACCTGGGCGATCCTAGTGGGAGGGATGCGCTACTGAAGTTGGGCGCGACGGGACTCGGCGACGTTCGGCCGATCGCGTCGATGGTTCCGACGCCGGCGCTCATCGACCTCTTCGAGGCCGTGCGTACGAAGGCCACCGCGGCCTTCTCGTATCGCACGGGGCGTGATCGCCGCGTCGCCCCGGTCGGTCTGTGGTTCCGCTTCGGCCACTGGTATCTCGTCGCATGGGACCTCGACAGCAGCGCGGTGCGCACGTTCCGGGTCGACCGCATCGAGGGCGACGTCACCCGGGGAGAGGCCGGCAGCGCCGAGGGCGTCGTGCCCGAGGGCGAGGGCGCCGTCGACGTCGAGGCGGCGCTCCCGGACGAGCCGTGGGACACCGAAGCGGCGAACCCCGTCGAGATGCGCATCCTCGTCGACTCGCTCGAAGCCCGCCGCGTCGCCGATCAGGTCGGCGAGGACAAGATCGTGGCCCGGCACGACGACGGGAGCATCGAGCTCGTCCTCGGTGTGTCGTCCTTCCCGTCGATCCGCTCCTGGGTTCTCGGCCTCGCCGACCACGCCACGGTGCTCGAGCCCGCCGCGTTCCGCGACGAGCTCGTCGCGTGGCTGACCGCGCTGACAGAGACCGGCACAGAGACGGAGACGGAGACGGCGAGCGAGGGAGTGGCGGGGGAGAAGGTGGAGGCCGCCGCATCCGATGAGGGCAGAACCGGCGCGGCGGCCCCGCCTCGTTCTGCGCCAGGAGCCGAGACGAGCCGGCGCTTGCGGAGGTTGTTGGCCGTGATCGGGTGGCTGGCGCAGGTGGGGGAGGCGCCCATCGCCGAGGTCTCGAAGCGGTTCGGGATGAGCGAGCAGGAGCTGGTGGCCGAGTTGGAGCTGGCGGCGTGTTGCGGTACGCCGCCGTACACACCGGACACCCTGATGGAGATCGAGGTGTCGGAGACTTCGGTGCGGGCCTTCCTCCCGGAGGAGTTCGGGCGGCCCCGGCCGTTGACGCCGGCAGAAGGGTTCGCCGTGGCGGCGTCGGCGCGCCTGTTGCTGGCGGTGCCCGGGTCGGACGACGACGCGTTGCGGCGGGCGCTGGCGAAGCTCGATGCGGCGCTTGGTGTGCGGGCGGCGGTGGGCCTTGACGTCGACATGCCGGGATTTCTCGGGGAGGTGCGATCGGCGACCGAGGCGGGGCGGTCGGTGGAGATCGACTACCTGTCCGGCTCTCGGGACGAGTTGACGACGCGGGTGGTCGACCCGGTCCAGGTGATCACGATCGACGGGCACTGGTATCTGGACGGGTGGTGTCATCGAGCGGGGGACATGCGGCGGTTCCGGGTGGACCGGATCATCGCGGTGCGGGACGCGCCTGACGGCGGGGACCCGGTTGGCGGTGACGGGGCGAGGGGGGCGGCGGCGGGCCAGCGGGCCAGGCCGTTGGAGGAGATGTTCGTGCCGGGGCCGGGCGCGGTCGAGGTGCACGTGCGGCTGGGGCCGTCGGCGCAGTGGGTGCCCGAGTCGGTGCCGGTGCGATCGGTGACGCGGGACGGGGACGGCCGGATCACCGACGTGGTCCTGGACGTGGCGGGGATGGCGTGGTTCGAGCGACTGCTGCTGCAGTTGGGGCCGGCGGCCCGGGTGGTGCGACCGCCGGAGTTGACGGGGCTGGCGGCGGAGTCCGCCCGGCGGGTGCTGGCGCGCTATCAGTAGGTGATCGACCGGTAGGTTGCCTGGGATGAGCCAGGTCAACGACTTCAACACTGGGATTATCGAGGAGTTCCGGGCCAACCGCGGGGTCGTCGGCGGCCCGTTCAACGGTGCGCCGCTCGTCCTGCTGACGACGACGGGGGCGAAGTCGGGCCAGCGCCGGACGAACCCGCTCGCCACGCTGCCCGAGGGCGGCCGGCTGTACGTCTTCGCCTCGAAGGGTGGGGCCCCGACGAACCCGGACTGGTATTACAACGTGGTCGCGCATCCAGAGGTGGAGGTTGAGTTCGGGGACGAGAAGTTCACGGCCGTCGCCCAGGTCGTGACCGGTGCCGAGCGTGACCGGCTCTTCGCGGAGCAGGTGGCAAAGATGCCGGGGTTCGGTGAGTACCAGGAACGCACCGGTGGCCGGGTGATCCCGGTCGTGGAGTTGCGCCGGACGACGTAGCGCTTCTCCGTGTCGGCCGACCGTTCGGCCGATGATGGGGATTGGCAGGAGCACGAGCACGAGCACGAGCACGAGGCGGCCGGACGGCCATGTTGGGGATCCGGCGCATCGGCGCAGGCCGGGCTGACTACTACCTGGCCGACCTGGCGGCGGAGTTGCCGGTCGCCACTGGGGCGGGCCGATGGGTCGGTGCTGCTGCGCATGATTTGGGGCTCGACTGTGATGCGGTGCCGGTCGAGGTCTCGCAGTTCCGGTCGCTGTTGGCGGGACGGCATCCTCGGACGGGGCTGCCGTTGCCGCTGCCGGCGGGGGCGGACGGCCGTCGGCGGGTGGCGGGCTACGACCTGACCTTCAGCGCGCCCAAGTCGGCGAGCATCGCCTTCGCCCTGGGCGGGGAAGAGGCGGCACGGGCTGTCGTGACGGCCCACGAGGAGGCCGTCGCAGGCGCTCTGCGCTATATGGAACGGCACGGGCTGGGCGCGACCCGTTGGCGCCGAGATGAGGGCGAGCGTGAGGTCATCGCCACATCGGGCTTCACCGGTGCGCAATTCACCCACGGGGTGAACAGGAACCTCGACCCGCACCTGCACAGCCACGTCGTCGTGGTCAACGCGGTCCACGGCGCGGACGGGCGGTGGAGCGCCTGCGACGGGAGAGGGCTCGACGCACATCGTGTTGCGGCGGGCGGCGTCTACGAGGCACACCTGCGGCACCGGCTCACGGCGGCGCTCGGGGTGCGCTGGGACACGCAGGCGGGGTCAGGCCGTACGTTGGAGATCGCCGGGCTGTCGCCGGCGCTGCTCGGCGAATTCTCGTCGAGGGCCGCCGACGTCCGGATGCACGCGTTCTCCACGGGGGCGCGCTCCGCCCATGGCCGTCATGTGGCGTGGGCGGCGACGCGGCCGCCGAAGGTGATCGGGACCCCGTATGACGAGCTCGCCGTGGAATGGCGTCGGCGGGCAAGCGTTGCCGGCCCGGCGATCGAACTCGGTTCGGGGAGTCGGGTAAGGGGGCAATTGAGGGATTCGGCCTTGGTCGAGGGCTCGTACGACGAGCACCGGTTCGCCGGCGTGATCGAAGTGACGCCGCACCGTGGGGCGCATCGCCGCGACGTGGTGGCCGCCTTCGCCGGATCGGCCCGAGACGGCGTGCCGGAAACCTCGCTCGAGCGTGTGACTGATCTGTGGGCGCCCGAGGCCCGCATTGGCGTGGCCGAGGACCTCATGGCCCGACGATCGGTCGTGCCGGCGAACCATCATCTACGGGCCCTCGGTCCGCGACCGGTTGATCCGGTCGGCCACGAGACGTGGCTGACGGCGGCGCGGTCGATCGACGCCTATCGGGGGCGATGGGGGATCGAGCGGGCGGACGAGCCACTCGGCGGCGATCGCACCTTGTCGTCGCTAGCGCCGGCACGCCTCGCCGACCACCTGCGCGTGGCGCGCCAGCTCGACGCCGCGCGGATGCGGCTCGGACGGAGAGCGCCCTCGACGATGGAACTCGGCCTGGACCGCTGACGGCTGACGGCGTCGGCGTCGGCGTCGGACGTCCGCGTTGCCGCTACCGGCTCAGCGGCCGAGGCCCGGGGTCTCCCGCTCGACCGCTTGGCGGAACCGAGCCCGTCCCACCAGATCGCGCCACGGGGATCGCTCGTGGGCCGGGGTCAACGTGACCTCGGTGAGGTTCTTGTCCGGCCCAAGCATCAGCGCGCGTCCACTGGATCCACGAGAGAGGGCGT
>DATHPK010000184.1:0-7875 GCA_035483935.1 Acidimicrobiales bacterium | reverse complement strand
GGGCAGCGGGTGCGGAAGCGGCAGCCCGAGGGCGGGTCGATCGGGCTGGGCAGCTCACCGCGGATACCGGCGTCAGCCTTGGCCTTCTCGATCGCCGGATCGGGCACCGGGATCGTCTTGATCAGCGCGTCCGTATACGGGTGCGCAGCACGACGGTAGATGTCGTCACTGGTGCCGAGCTCGACGATCTTGCCGAGGTACATCACGGCGATCCGGTCGGCCATGTATTTCACGACGGCGAGGTCGTGCGAGATGAAGAGGTACGTGAGGCCGTGGCGCTCCTGCAGCTCCTTGAGGAGGTTGAGGATTTGCGCCTGGATGGAGACGTCGAGCGCCGAGACGGGCTCGTCGGCGACGATCAACTTGGGCTCGAGGGCGAGGGCGCGGGCGAGCCCGATGCGCTGGCGCTGGCCGCCGGAGAACTCGTGAGGGTAGAGCTCGGCGGACCGGGCCGGGAGTCCGACCTCGCCGAGCATCTCGAGGACCCGCGCCTTCTGTTGCTCGGCCGACCCGATGTTCTGGACCTTCAACGGCTCGCGGAGGATGGACCCGACGCGCATACGGGGATCGAGCGAGGCGTAGGGATCCTGGAACATCATCTGCATGTCGCGACGCCGACGGCGGAGTGCCCCGCCGCTGAGATCGTGGATGTTGTCGTCCTCGAAGCGGATCGTGCCCGACGTCGGGTCCTCGAGGGCGACGACCATGCGGCCGAGGGTGGTCTTGCCGCATCCCGATTCGCCTACCAGACCGAACGTCTCGCCGTGGCGGATGGCGAGGGAGACGTTGCTGACGGCCTTCACCGTCCCGATTTTGCGCTGGACGACGGCGCCGCTGGTGACCTCGAACTCCTTGACCACCTGGTCGAGCCGGACGAGGACGGGGGCGTGGGTCAGGGCCTCGGCACGGGCGTGATGGCGGGCGAGCGCGACCTCGTCGACCTTGACGCTGAGGTCGGCCGCCTTGGCGACCGATTCGGGCCGCAGCGCAATGGTCCGTTCGTCGACGTCGACCTGGTGGAAGCAGGCGGCGAGGTGCTCGGGGCCGCTGTGAGCGGCCACTTCGAGGGGCGGGTCGTTGTCGCGGCAGTCGTCCTGGGCGTACCGGCAACGGGCGGCGAAGCGGCAGTGCGAGATCGGCTGCGACAGGTCGGGCGGCAGTCCCGCGATGCTGACGAGTCGCACCGAGGGGTCCTGGTCGAGCTTGGACACAGAGGCGAGCAGCGCCTCGGAGTACGGGTGGCGCATCGCCGTGAAGAGCTCCCGGGTGCTCGTGCTCTCGGCGATGCGGCCGGCGTACATGACGAGCACGCGGTCGGCCCGCTCGGCGATCACGCCCATGTCGTGTGTGATGAGGATGACCGCCATCTGCAGCTCCTGGCGGAGGCGGTCGATGAGATCGAGTATCTGGGCCTGGATAGTGACGTCGAGGGCCGTTGTGGGCTCGTCGGCAATGAGGAGCTTGGGCGAGCAGACGAGCGCCATGGCGATCATGACGCGCTGACGGAGGCCGCCGGAGAGCTGGTGGGCGTAGGCGTCGACGCGCTGCTCCGCGTTGGGGATCTCGACCATCTTCAGGACCTCGAGCGCCCGGCTTCGCCCTTCCTGCTTGGACGCGCCCTGATGCAGCCGGGCGCTCTCGGCGATCTGGGCGCCGATGGTCATGGTCGGGTTGAGGGACGTGAGCGGATCTTGGAAGACCATGCCGACGTCGTTGCCCCTCACCTTGCACATCTGTTTCTCGTTGAGGGGGGCGAGGTCCTGTCCCAGCAATTTGATGGATCCGCCGATGACGTGGCCGACGTTGGGGAGGAGCTTCATGACCGACAGGCCGATCGTGGTCTTTCCGCAGCCAGATTCGCCGACGACGCCCACGCACTCACCCTGGTCGACGCTGAACGAGACGTCGTCGACGGCGACGACGTTGGCGGTCTTGAGACGGAACTCGGTGCGGAGGCCGTCGATCTCGAGGACGCGGCTGGGGCTCATCGTGGGGGTCCCGACGGGGTGGGCAGGGTGTCGCGGCGTCCGTTCCGCCTGGTGAGTCCCCCGTGCACGACTGTGAACGCTAACGCGATTGGGCTGGTGATGAGGGTCAAGACGCTGCGAACAGCTGTCCCTGGTGGTCGTCGACACACGAAATCTGCGTCCGGACCGGGCAGGGGTGGCCGCGCCACGGGAGCTCGCCCATGAAGGCCCAACTCCGTCGGTGAATGGCCGACGGGCCGTAGCCGCGGAGAGCAGTCTGGTGGACCAGCGACGGATAGCCCTTGTTGCGCTCGAAGGCGTAGGCGGGGAAATGGTCGGCCTCGTCGCGCATGATGCGGTCCCGGACCACCTTGGCCAGCACGGAAGCGGCGGCCACCGACACGCACCGGGCATCCCCGTCCACGATCGGCCTGATGACGCCCTCGAAGGGTTCGGGGTCCTGTCGTTGGGCCGTGCCTGTCTGCCGCAAGAGGTTGACCGGCCCGTCGACGATGAGGGCGTCGGGCGTCTGACCGAGACCGGCGAGGGCCCTTTGCGCAGCGACGCGCAACGCCTCGGTCATGCCCCACTCGTCGCATTCCCTCGACGTCGCATGGCCCACGGACCACGCCTCGCACCACTTGGCTACGGACCCGAAGATCTCCTCTCGCCGGGCCTCGCTCAACATCTTGGAGTCGCGCAGCCAGGCTGGGACGGAGCGGAGCTGGACGCGGGGTCGGACGACGGCGACGCCGACGGTGAGAGGCCCGGCCCAGGCGCCGCGCCCGACCTCATCGAGTCCGGCCACCCACTCGTGGCCCTCTCGCCGCAGACGGCGCTCCTCCTTCAAGTCGGGGTCGCAGACGGTCACGGACGCTCGGGGGTGCCGGTACGCGTACGGGTACGGGTGCCGCTGCAGGTCGGACCCTGTTGGTGGTCCTCAATACGATGGGGGTTGTGAGCGAAGGCGGGGGGGAAGTAATCGACCTGAACGCACGGTCGCCGCTCGCGCCCGGGACCAAGGTCGACGTGCGCAACCGGTACCAAGGGACGTGGGTACGCGGCTTCGAGGTCGCCGAGGCTGCTCCCGACGGGTACCGCATCCGCCGCCTCTCGGACGGGAGCATCCTCGGGGAGGTCTTCTCCCGGGACGACGTGCGCCGGGAACGTCAACGTCAGGGTTTCTGGTGGCACTGACCCTGCGGGGTGTGTGAACGAAGCGGGTACTGGCTCGGACGACCCTGACGGCGCTGCGGGCACGAACGAGGCGTCAGCCCTTCTCCGACTTCAAAACGGTCTCGATGTACTCGTCGATGGGAATCGCCGAGAGCGTGAGCGTCTTGAGCGTGCCCCGGGATCCGAGCACCAACGCGACGCGCGCCATGGTGGGCTCGTCAGGTGCGTCGAGGACGGTGCAGAAGTCGTAGGGCCCCAGGAGCGCCCACTGCGCGACGACCTTGACACCCATCGCCTCCACCTCGGCGTTGACAGCCTTGAGGCGGTCCGGGTTCTCGGTGAGGGTCGCCGCACCGTCCGGTCCCACGGTCGACAGCATGAGAAACGTCGCCATGGCGTCACGCTACCTCAGGCTTCCGTCCCGACAACGGCCCGGTTCAGCGTGACCGGAGGTCGCCCCGGACCACTTTGCCCAGGGCGTTCCGCGGCAGGGCCTCGACGACGTGCACCCGGCGAGGCCGCTTGAACGGGGCCAACTCCCGGGTTGCCAGGTCGTCGAGGGATTCGAGATCGGGGTCACCGACGACGAACGCCTCTACGGTCTCGCCCCACTCCGCGGACGGCATCCCCACGACGGCAACCTCGAGCACACCCGGGTGACGAGCCAGCACGGCCTCGACCTCAGCGGGATAGACGTTATGTCCACCCGTGATGATCAGCTCGGTGCGCCGTCCGCGGATGGTGACGTAGCCACCGCCGTCTTCGCCTTCCTCGCCGACGGACACCAGGTCGCCCGTGGCGAACCAGCCCCCCGTCGTGGCATCGTCCGGACGGCCCCAATAGCCACGGCACAACGACTCGGCGCGCACGAACAGCTCGCCGACCCCGTCGTCGTCGGGTTCGTCGATCGCGGCCTCGACCCCGGGCAGGGGGAAGCCGACCGACCCGGGCCGCCGCTCACCGTCCAAGGGGTTGGAGAGCGTCAGCAACGTCTCGGTCATGCCATAGCGCTCCAGCACTTCGACGCCATCGTCGGCCAACGTGTGCCACAAGTCCGAAGCCAGCTGCGCCGACCCGGACACGCAGAGCCGCAGTCGGCCCAACTCGCCGGCCCGTCCCGTAGCGGCCAGTCGGTGGTACATCGTGGGGACGCCGAAGAACATGCTGTGGCTCGAGGCGGCCGAGAGCACCGACGCCTCGTCGAACCGCTCGAAGACGGTGGCGGCGGCACCGGCGGTGAGCGTTCCGAAGAGCCCGGCGACCAGGCCGTGGACGTGGAACATGGGCAGTGCGAGGACGAGCTGGTCGTCGGATTGCCAGCCCCAGGCGCGCCGCAGGGCATCGACCCCGGCCCGAATCGATCCGTGCGTGTGGACTGCACCCTTTGGTCGTCCGGTGGTCCCAGACGTGTAGACGATGAGCGCGTCGTCCGTCGGACTCAGCCCGGGTGGTTTGAACGTCTCGCCCGTCGGGTTCAGGGCCGCCAGACCTTCGATCGCCACCGTCGGCGCCGAAGGTCCGTGGGTCTCGACGCGGTCACGCTGGTCGGTCAAGACGAGCGCCGGCTCGGCGTCCTCCACGACGTATGCGAACTCCGCCGAGGTGGCGGCGGGGTTGACCGGGACCAGGACGGCGCCCAAGCAGAGGACGGCGAGCAGAGCCTCGATCGACTCGAGCGTGGCCCGGGCGCTCCAGATCACGCGCTCGCCCGGGCGCGCGCCGTGGCTCGCCAACACGGCTCCGAGGTGGGCCGTCCTCTCGTGGAGCTGCGACCCGTTCCTCGCACGCGACGGATCCTGTCCGTCGACCAGCGCGACCCCGTCCGGACTCGCCGACCAGTGGCTCAGCCAGACGTCGGGGAGCGTGGTTTCCGTCGGCACCCGAGGTCCCTCCGGCCATCGGCCGGACGGGACCAGCGCCCTCACCACGGACGAGCGCAGGTCATAGTCTGACGGTCATGACCGCTCGCCGGATTGCCATCGTTCCGCACACGCATTGGGACCGGGAATGGTACAAGTCCTACCAGGACTTTCGCCTCAACCTGGTCGAACTGATCGACACGCTCATCCCGCTCCTCGAGCGCGACGCGAGTTATCCGTACTTCATGCTCGACGGGCAGATGGCGGTGGTCGACGACTACCTCGAGGTCCGGCCCGAGAACGAGGGCCGGCTGCGGGCGCTCGCGGCGGCGGGCCGTATCAGCATGGGCCCTTGGTACATCCTGATGGACGAGTTCCTCTCCTCGGGCGAGACCATCGTGCGGAACCTGCAGATGGGAATCGGGCGCGGGGCCGCGTTCGGCGGCGTCATGGACGTCGGCTACCTGCCGGACATGTTCGGGCACATCGCTCAGATGCCGCAGATCCTGCGCCTGGGCGGGTTCAGCGACACGGTGGTCTGGCGCGGCGTGCCCTCACAGGTGACGACGAGTGGGTTCGTCTGGGAAGCGCCCGACGGATCGGCGGTCCGTGCCGAGTACCTGCCGGTCGGCTACGGCAACGGCGCGGCGCTCCCCGACGACGCGAAGGCGCTGGTGCGCCGGACCCACGACCACCTCGACGAGGTCGGGGAAGAGTTCGTCCACGGCGACGTCCTCTACATGAACGGCTCGGACCACCTCATGCCGCAGCCCTTCCTGGGTCGTGTCGTGGCCGAGGCGAACGACTTGCAGGACGAGTTGCAGTTCGAGGTGACGTCACTCCCCCACTATCTGTCCCGCAAGTCGACCGAGGGTCTCACGACGGTGCATGGGGAGCTCCGGTCGGGATACCGGGCGAACATGCTCATGGGTGTCACCTCCAACCGGGTGGACGTGAAACGCCAGGGCGGCCTGGCCGAACGCGAGCTCGAGCGGAGAGCGGAGCCACTCTGTGCCCTGTTCCAATCGCCTGAGGACTACCCATCGGCGCTGCTCGACATCGCCTGGCGCGAGATGGTGCGCAACTCGGCGCACGACTCCATCTGCGCGTGCTCTGTCGACGACGTCGTCGATGCCGTACTGCACCGCTACGCCGAAGCCCGGACGATCGGGGCGGGACTGGCCGACCGCGCCGTCAAGGCCTTCGCCCGCTCGCTGTCGGAACCCGGCCCCTACGTGCTCAACCCCGCGGCCCGGACCCGCTCCGGTGTCGTCGAGCTCGTCGTCCCGGCGGACGGACCGGCACCCACCACGGTCCAGGTCCTGTCGGAGCGGGCCGGGTTACCGGGCTCGATGCTGCTGGACGCGAACACGGTCCGGACCATGCTCGGGATGCTGCAGGGCCCGCGGATCAGCGACGACGCCTGGATCCACGAGGTCAGGATCGCCGACACCGAGGAGGGGCTCGACATCACGATCGCCGTCGGCGTGGAGGAGAAGCCCAACGTGCCGATCGCCGAGGCCAAGCAGGAGGTCTTCACCAAGCTCGGGGCCCGTCCGGATATGAGCGTGCGCGTCGCTATGGACCAGCCGTCGACGCGACGGATCGTGGCCCGGGCGGCCGAAGTGCCCGGGTTCGGCTGGGCGGCCTTCGCTCCGGCCCCGCTGGCGCACCCGGTCGAGGTGACCGAGACCGCCGACGGCGGGCCCATCGAATTGGCCAACGGCCTCGTCCGGGTCGAGCTCGATCCGTCCACCGGCACCTTCGCCTTGGACGGCGTCGCCGGCTACGGGCGCCTCGTCGACGGCGGGGACCTCGGCGATTCCTATAACTATTCGCCTCCGGGTCAGGACTCCTTCGTGGACACGCCCCGCTCGGTATCGGTCCAGGTCAGCGAGCGCGGTCCCGTGCGGACCCGGGCGCGGATCAGCGCCAGCTACGCCTGGCCCGACCACGTCGACGGCTCATCGCAGGCGCGGGTTGGTGAGCAGGTCGTCGAGGTAGAGACCGACGTGGAGGTGCGGGCGGACGAGTCCACCGTCCGGGTCGCGACCAGCTTCGTCAACCCGAGCGCCGACCACCGCCTCCGGGTGCACCTCCCCCTTCCCGAGCCCGCCACCGAATCGCACGCGGAGAGCGCGTTCACCGTCGTGACGCGGGGCCTCACCGCCGAGGGGCGCGTGGACGAATACGGCCTGCCCACCGCCCCGTCACAGCGCTTCGTCTCGGCCGGACGGCTGACCGTGGCGCACGAGGGCGTCTGTGAGTACGAGCTGATCGACATCGAGGACGGGGCGGCCAAGACGATCGCCCTCACCGTGTTGCGCTCGACGGGGATGCTGTCACGGCTGGGCATGGCCTACCGGCCGTTCCCGGCGGGGCCGATGACAGCCGTCGAAGGGCTCCAGATGCGCGGCAAGCGAGTGTCGTTGCGCTACGCCTTGGCGCTCGACTGCGACGACCCGTTCTCGTTGGCCGACGACGTGCTCCTGCCGCTCGAGACCACGGCCAGCCTCGGTGGCGGCGCTCGAAGCACCTCGGGAACGGAACTGACCGTCGACGGCGCGGAGGTCAGCGCACTCCACCGGGTGGCCGGCACGCTCGAGCTCCGCGTCTACAACCCCCACCCGGAAGCCACGACCGTGTCGATCCGCGGCCGGGCTGGTTGGCTGGTCGACCTTCGGGGTTACCCGCAGGAACCGTTCGAGGGCTCGTTCGAGCTACGCCCCTTCGGCATCGCCACCGCTCGATTGCGCGCCGACTGAATCCTCCTGTCGGTTGGCGGTCAACAGCCGCTCGCCGACGCCCCGCAGCTCCTCGAGGTCGCGCAGGACCTCACTGAGACGCTCCCAGCGGACGTTGCGGCGACGGTC
>DATHPK010000183.1:0-2772 GCA_035483935.1 Acidimicrobiales bacterium | reverse complement strand
TGGTAGGCGACCGGGCGGGTGCCGCCGGAACGGGTCCGGCGGACGGGGCCCGGCCGGCCGGGAATCAAAACCTGACCAAAAAGGTAAGCTTTTAAGCATGCCGGCGACTCCCCCGCTGCTCGAGATCAAGGATCTCCACGTTTCGGCCGAGGACGGCGCCATCCTGCGCGGCGTCGACCTCACCGTCGGCTCCGGCGAGGTGCACGCCCTCATGGGCCCGAACGGCGCCGGCAAGTCGACGCTGGCGGGTGCGCTGCTCGGCCACCCGGCCTACCGGGTGACGAAGGGCAGCATCTTGCTCAACGGCGAGGACGTCACCGGCTGGCCCACCGACGTGCGCGCCAAGGCCGGCCTCTTCCTCGCCTTCCAGTACCCCGAGGCCATCGAGGGCGTCTCCGTCACCCAGTTCCTGCGCCAGGCCATGGCGGCCCGCAAGGGAACCGAGGTCTCCGTCCTCGAAGTCCGCGTGCTGATGACCGAGTGGATGGAGCGCCTCGGCATGGACTCATCGTTCGCATCCCGGCATCTGAACCAGGGGTTCTCGGGCGGCGAGAAGAAGCGCAACGAGATCTTGCAGATGGCGCTGCTCGAGCCCTTGGTGGCGGTGCTCGACGAGACCGACTCGGGCCTGGACATCGACGCGTTGCGCGTCGTCGGGCGCGGCGTCGCGGCGGTGCGGGCCGAGCGTCCCGCGTTGGGCGTCCTGGCGATCACCCACTACGAGCGGCTGCTGACCGAGCTCGTGCCCGACGTCGTGCACATCCTGATGGACGGCAGAGTGGTGGCTTCGGGTGGGCCCGAGTTGGCCGGGCAGATCGAGTCATCGGGGTACGAGGCGTTTCGATGAGCGTGGACTCCTCACCGGCTCCGGCGCCGCTGAACACCGAGGCGCTGCGCAAGGACTTCCCGTTGTTGGCGCGCAAGATCAACGGCCGGCCGATCGTGTATCTCGACGCGGCGGCCTCCGCGTTGCAGCCGCAGTCGGTGATCAGTGCCATGACGCAGTACTACGAGACGACGCACTCCAACGTGCATCGAGGCGTGTACGCCACGGCCGAGGAGGCGACCGCACTGTACGAGCGGGCGCGGGTGGTGGCAGGCCGCTTCCTGGGCGCGCCGGACCCGGCGCGGGAGGTCGTGTTCACGAAGAACACGACCGAGTCGCTGAACCTCGTCGCGCAGTCGTGGGGTCGTGCTCACCTCCAGCGTGGCGACGCCGTGCTGCTGACCGAGATGGAGCACCACTCGAGCTCGGTGCCCTGGATGATCCTGTCCGAGGAGCTCGGTGGACTCGACCTGCGCTACATCCCGGTCGACGGCTCCGGTCGTCTGGATTTGTCGGACCTCGAGCGCCTGGTGGCCGGGGTCAAGGTCGTCGCGGTGTCGGCGATGTCCAACGTCCTCGGGACGATCAATCCGGTTGCCGCGATCGCCGAGGTTGCGCACCGCGAGGGCGCCGTGGTGATTGCGGACGGGGCGCAGCTGGTCCCCCACGTGCCGACCGATGTGGTGGGGCTCGGCGCGGACTTCGTGGCCTACTCGGCGCACAAGACGATGGGCCCGACGGGCCTGGGCGTGCTGTGGGGCCGGGCCGAGCTGCTGGAGGAGATGCCGCCGTTCCTCGGCGGCGGCGGGATGATCCTCGACGTGAGGCTCGACGGGTTCAAGCCGGCGCCGCCGCCGGCGCGCTTCGAGGCGGGCACGCCGCCCATCGCCGAGGCGGTCGGGCTGACGGCGGCCCTTCGGTATTTGAGCGAGATCGGGATGGACCGGATCCGGGCGCACGAGCTGGCGCTGACCAACTACGCGCTGGCCCGACTCGACGAGAAGCTCGGCACGGACGTGCAGGTGTTCGGGCCGCCCGCCGCGCCCGACCGGGGTGGCGTGATCTCGTTGGCGTACCGCGACGTGCACGCGCACGACCTGGCGCAGGTGCTCGACCAGTTCGGCGTCTGTGTGCGCCCCGGCCACCACTGCGCCAAGCCGCTGATGCGCAAGCTCGGCGTGCAGGCGACGGCACGGGCCTCGTTGTCCCTTTTCAGCGACGAACACGACATCGAGGTGCTGATCGAGGGTCTCACGGAAGCCGGTAGGTTGTTCGGCTGATGGGAATGGGCGACCTCGACGACCTCTACCGCGAGATCATCCTCGACCACTACCGCTCCCCCCGGAATCGGGGCGAGCTCGAGTCTCCCCCCGCACATCGCGTCGAGGGCTTCAACCCGCTCTGCGGCGACGAGGTGGTCGTGTCGATGGTCGTCGAGGACGGCAAGTTGTCGGATCTGAAGATCGCCGGGTCCGGCTGCTCCATCAGCCAGTCCTCGGCCTCCTTGATGTCGGCGGCGGTGAAGGGCAGGCCGGTCGACGAGGTGCGCCGGCTGATCGGCACCTTCAAGGGGATGATGTCGATCCACGAGGCGTCCCTGGAGGGCGACGGCCACGGGGGCGAGTCGAACGGGGCCGAGGTGCTGGCGGGCGAGCCCGAGGAGGTCGACCTGGACAAGCTCGGGGAGCTGGCGGCGCTTCAGGGCGTCGTGAAGTTCCCGGTGCGGATCAAGTGCGCCACCTTGTCGTGGAACGCGCTGGCCCAGGGCCTCGACGAGGTCGAGGTGGGGGCGGCAGCGAGCTAGCTGTAGTACCCAGCAAGGTTGCTGACACGGCTCATCGGTGGTCCCCCGATGGCAGTGTGGTGCCGATGATGGTTGTAGATGTGCAGCCAGCGGTCAAGGGCTCGGTTGCGCTGGCCCTCTGAGGTCCAGGTTCTGAGGTAAG
>DATHPK010000182.1:0-2970 GCA_035483935.1 Acidimicrobiales bacterium | reverse complement strand
TTCGCCGTGGGCTACTCGGAGCCGAACGCCGGGTCCGACGCCGCCTCCATGCAGCTCAAGGCCACCCGGGACGACGGCGGCTGGATCCTGAACGGCCAGAAGACCTGGACGACCTCCGCTCACTTTGCCGAGTGGTACTGGGTCGGCGGTCGTACCGACCCCGAGACCAAGCATGCCGGCATCACCCTCTTCCTCGTCCCCATCGACCAGCCGGGCATCACCGTCAATGCCATCTGGACCATGGGCGACGAACGCACCAACGAGGTGTTCTTGAACGACGTCTTCGTGCCCGACGACTACGTGGTGGGCGAGGTGGGTCGGGGGTTCCAGTACATCTCGGAGGCCCTCGATCTCGAGCGCTTCACCATGTTCACCTTCTCACCCATCCAGCAGCGCTTCGAGTTGCTGGTCGAGTACGTGCGCACAACCGTGCGCGACGGGGTACCGCTCAAGGACGACCCGGTGATCCGCCAGCGCCTGGCTCAGCTGGCGACCCAGCTCGAGGTGGCCCGGGTCATGGGGCTCAAGTTCGTCTACGAGTCCTCCAAGGGCGGCGCGGCGCCGACGGCCGAGGCCTCGGAGTACAAGTTGTTCGCCACCGAGCTCTCCAAGCGTCTTGCCAACGCCTCCATGGACATCGCCGGCCCCGGTTCTCAGCTGCGGGTGAAGACCACGGAGGCGCCCATGGAGGGGAGGGCGGAGTCGACCTATCGCTACACGGTGATCGACACCATCGGCGGCGGGGCCTCCGAGATCCAGAAGAACATCATCGCCCGGCGCAAGCTCGGTCTGCCGAAGAACTTCTGAGAGTGGCTGCCGCTCCGGCTACCGGGCCCCTCGACGGGATCACTGTGCTCGACCTGTCGACGGTCGGACCGGCGGCGCGCTGCGCGCACCTCTTGGCGGGTTATGGAGCGCGGGTGGTCAAGATCGGCCCCGTGCCCTCGGCAGACGCCGCACCGATCGAGCCGCCCTTCTTCTCCTATAGCGGGCATCGGGACATGCGCCGTGCGCTGATGGATCTCAAGGACGACGATGGTCGGGAGGCGTTCCTGTCCTTGGCGGCGGCCGCCGACGTCGTGCTCGAGAGCTTCCGGCCCGGTGTCGTCGACCGGCTGGGCATCGGGTACGAGGCGGTGTCGGCCCGTAATCCCCGCGTCGTGTACTGCTCCACGAGCGGCTACGGACAGGACGGCCCGGCGGCCCACTGGGCCGGGCACGACATCGATTATCTCGCCGTGGGCGGCTACCTCGGCATGAGCACACCGGGGGGCGACGGCGCGCCGCCGCTGCCGGGTGCCACCGTGGCCGATGCCGCCGGCGGTGGCATGCAGGCGGCGTTGGCCATCTCGGCCGCCCTGGCCGGGCGGGCCGGGACGGGACTGGGGACGTACCTCGACGTGTCGGTGGCCGAGGGCGTGCTCTGGCTGATGTCCTTGTCGGTGGACGAGCAGTTGGCACTCGGGGGCGACATCGGTCCCGGTCACGATGTGTTGTCGGGCCGGTACGCGTGTTACGGGACATACCGCACCGGCGACGGGAAATGGCTGGCGGTCGGTGCCATCGAGGCCAAGTTCTTCACCAACCTGTGCGCCGCGCTCGGCTGTCCCGAGCTGGCGTCTGCTCAATTGGAGGACTCGGCCCAGCCGGCGATCCGCGCCGCGTTCGCCGCAGCGTTCGCCACCCGGACCCGCGACGAATGGGTGGATGCGCTGGCGGGTGCCGACACCTGCGTGGCGCCCGTGCTCGAGGTGTCCGAGGTGCGGTCGTATCCGCAATTCGCCGCCCGGGGCGTGGTGACGCCGGCTGTGCATCCGAGGGAGGGTGAGGTCGACCAACTGGTTCCACTGCTGGCCGGCATGCCGCGGCCCACCGGGGCGGTGCCACTGCCCGACATGACGCAGACAGATACCGAGCATCTCCTGAAGGAGGCCGGCGTCGACGGCGAGACGGTGGCCCGCTGGGTTGCCCGCAAGGTGGTGGCGTGAGCGCGACCGACGATGTGAGGGCGAGCGTCCACGACCTGTTGGGCGAGGAGCAATACCACGAGGTGGGGGAGTTCCCCGTCGAACGCGGGTACATCTGGACGTCGTGCTCGTCGGTGGAGAACGGCAACCCCCTCTACTGGGATGACGACGTGGCCGCGGCCCTGACCGGAGGTCCCATCGCGCCGCCGTCCATGGTGTCGGTCTGGTTCCGCCCGCACCATTGGGCGCCCGGCCGCGCGGAGGAGGCGTTGCCGCTGCAGGTGCACTTCGACCTGAAGGAGCGCTTCGGGCTCCCCGAGGCGGTGATGACCGACAACACGATCGAGTTCCATACGCCGGTGCGGGTGGGGGATGTGCTCCGGACGCATCAAGTGCTGCGCTCGGTCAGCGAGGAGAAGACGACCAAGCTCGGTACCGGTCGCTTCTGGGTCATTGACGTCGTCTATACCAACCAATCCGGCGAGCTGGTGGCGGTTGAGACGTACACGGGCTTCGGCTACCGCCGTGGGGAGGCTTCGTCGTCGTGAGCACTTCTGTCGTGCCACAACTCTTGTTGGACCACGTCTCGGTGGGTGACGAGCTGCCGACGCTGCAGTATGCAGTCACCGCCACGACCGTCGTCCTGGGTGCCCTGGCCACGCGGGACTGGCGCCCCATGCACCATGACAAGGACTTTGCCGTTGAGCGCAACGGGACCCAGGACATCTTCTTGAACACGCCAAACCAGGCGGCCTGGTTCGAGCGTTACCTGACCGACTGGACCGGGCCGTACGGCCGTCTGGCCCGGGTGACCTTCCGCATGAAGGGCTCGGTCTTCCCCGGGGACACCATGGTGCTGTCCGGAGCAGTGGAGTCGACGTCGGTCGACGAGGTCGGCTGCGGGTTCGTGTCCGTGGCCGTAGCCCTCTCGGTTGACGACGACGTGAAGACGACCTGTGCGGCCCGCATCGCACTGCCCCAGAGCAAGGACGACAACCCCTGG
>DATHPK010000181.1:0-11484 GCA_035483935.1 Acidimicrobiales bacterium | reverse complement strand
CCCGCGACCGTGTGGACGTCGAGGCGATCGGCCGCTATTGGTCCGAACGCCTCCGGCTCATGCTGCGTCGCTGCGCGGACGAGCGCGACGTCCTTCCCCCCGGACAGACCATCGACGTCCGCTTCGACGAGTTCATGGCGGACGACGTGGCCATGGTGGCCCGCGTCTACCGCCTGGCGGGACAGCCCCTCGACGACGCTGCCCGCTCGGCGATGACCCGCTTCATGGCGGAGCACCCACGCGGCAAGTTCGGCGCCGTCGCGTACGACCCGGCCGACTTCGGCCTCGACCCCGGTACCCTGCGCCGGCAGACCGACTTCTACACCGAGCGCTTCGGCGTGACGCGGGAGTCCTGACCGGCCCCGAACTTCGTCACCGGATGGCCGAGTGCCGGATGCGCCCCCAGCGCCGCACAACGTGCACGCACAGGTACGCAAGCAGCAGGAGCGCGGCCGAGACGTGCCATCCGATGTCGCGGAACGGGATCCCGGCTGAGCGGGGGTGGAGGATCACCTGGTTTCCCGTCGCCAGGTCATAGGACCCCGACACGAGGACGTTGAGGGTCAACAGGGCCAAGATCAGGTCCGACCACGCCAGCCGTCCTCGCCGCTTCAGCCACGTGAGTGGACGCCCGAGGTTCCCCAGCAACCGCGCCACGGTGTGGCGGCGTTGAGCCACGTGGATGACCACCAGGCCGACGAACGCGGAGCCGATGACCAGGTGCGGCCACCCCTCGGTCATCGCCGTCACCGTCGCCAGCGAAACGGCGAACGTCGCCAGCAGGGCGAGGTGCACGACGAACCGCGCTCCCGCCCGGTGATCGCGACGCCGCTGACCCGGCCGGGTCTGTGACGGCGAGGGGGTGTCTTCCGTCACAGACCCGGCATCGCTCCGGATCGCCATGGCCGCCTATTCCATCGGCCGGGTGGCGATCGCTCGCGGCTCGCGTCCCGCCAGGAGATATCCGATGACGACGGCTGCGGCGGGCATGGCGATCAGGATGAAGAAGAGGTTGTTCCACGGGACGTGGTGGATGATGTCGCCCACGCCGCCCTCAAGCTGGTTGCTGCGGAACCAGCCGAAGAGCCCCACGTAGGCGGCCACCGTCCCGAGCAGCGCGCCCAGGAAGGCGAGGCCCCCGGCGGTCACCGCCGTCAGCGAGCGACGCGTCCGGGAGCTTGCCCCCGTCGCGGTCAGCGTGCGCAGGTCGCTCGCCGTCTCGCTGCGGATGAGGCCGACGCTCATGGCGAGGACGCCGAGCGCCAGTGCGATGCCGAAGACGGTCGCCCAGTTCACGATCTCCGACGACGCCGGAGCGTCGTTCTTCGTCTCGATGCTCAGGTCGCCCGAGGCCGCCAACGAGTTGGCGCTCGTGATCTGGGGCTGGGTGATCGTGCCGTCGGAGAGGAGCATCCAGCCGTCCAGGCTGTTCTGGCCCGTGAGGCCGAGCCGGTGCAGGGCGCTCTCGGTGATCAGCGTGTTCGGCGCCGACGTTCCCTGGGGCAGTTGGCCTTCCTCCTGCACGACCGGGTGCGCCAGGCACTGGTTGGGCGTGCATTGGTTGTAGCTGCTCCCGCCACCGCCGGGGCCGAAGGTTTGCGGGGGGCCGCCCTTGTTGCCGCCGCCGTTCCAGGTGAGCTGCACACCCGAGCCGTCCAACCCGGGCCGCGAGCTCACGATGTCGACGTTGGACGGAATCGACGACGGGCTGATGCCGTAGGCCCGCAACAAAGACGGGGTCGCCACGTAGATGGGGCCGTTCCACTGCCGCCCGTTGCTGCTCGGGTTCTGCAGGTTGACGTTCGGCTGGAGGAGCTGGACGACGTGCGCGGCGCCGACCGCGGAGGCGATCGCCTGCACGCTCGATTCCTGCGCCGAGAGGCTCGGTGCCGGCGGCGCCTGCTGGCAGTTCGTCGGCCCCGAGGGCGACCCCTCACACTCCTGCCCAGTCGGCGGCGTGTACACGTTCATCGCGTTCGAGGCCATGTTCGGACCGACGTAGTCGAAGACGTTGGCGAAGCGGGCGGTGGCGACGACGCAGACGATGACCGCGATCATGATGCCGAGGGCAATCGCCGAGAGCGCCGAGCCGGAGCGGGCCCGGTAGCGGGACATGTCGCGCAGCGGTAGCCGGACGGCGATGGGTGCCCGCCCGCTCACCCGGGCCAACAGGGCCAGGAAGAACGGCGACACGAGGATGATCCCGACCACCAGCGCGATGAGACCGGGGATTAGCCAGATCACGCCGCCCTTGTTGCCCGACGCGCCCGAAATCGAGAAGAACACGAACCCGAGGACGAGCGCGACGACGCCGGGCACGAACGAGCGGTGGATCTGGCGGGGCGGCGCCGGGCGCCCGGCCAGGGCGCTCACGACCGGCACCCGGGTGATGGCCCGGGCCGGGTACGAAGCGGCGAACAACGTCGCGACCACGGCGAGGACCATCGCGGGCACGATCACGTTCCAGGGCAGCGCCAACGTCGCGATCACGTGGTGGGCGTCCTGCTCGTTGGTCGGGCGGTAGAGCAACCACACGACCAACCCCACGGCGAAGCCCACGACGGCACCGACCGCGCCTACCAAAAACCCGTTGGACTCGAGCACCAGCCGGACGTTGCGGTCCGTCGCCCCCATGGACTCGAGCATCCCGAGCGAGCGCATGCGGCGCTGCGCCAGCACGGTGAAGCCGCCGATCGACACGAGGGCGATCAGGAGCATGCCGACCGTCGCCAGCGCCAGGATGATCGTCGACGGGTTGATGACGTTGGTGTTGCCGGCGCCCGCCGTCGTCACGTACAACGGCACTTCCTTGCCGTTCGACGGCGTGGTGTCGAAGAGCGCCTGCACCTCCGTCGGGTGCGTCACCTGCCCCGGCGGCACCAGGGCGAACTCGTCGAGCAGGCTCTGGGGGTTCTGCACGATGCCGACGACCGTCTTGCCCCCTTGGGACCAGGTGTCGCCGATTTGCAGGTTCAGCTCGGACGCCAGTCCTGGCGTGAGCGCGATCTCGTTCGGCCCGTTCGGGTAGTGCCCCGAGAGCAGCTGCAGCATCGGGCCGCCGAAGGCGCCGTGCGGGTCCTGGGAGCGCAGGTCGTACGTCTGCGTCGACCCCGGCACCGTGAGATTCTGGTTCGCGATCACCTGCACCGTGCCGAAGTGCTGCTCCAGGAAGGCGATCTGCGCCTGCGCGTACGCCAGCGTGTTCGTGCCCCTCGCGCTGCCTTTCGCGGCGGTCGGCGACAGGTTGAACGTCGCCAGGTCGTGCGCCGTCCCGAACCCCGCGTTGGCCGGCGGCGGCGTGTTCACCGCGACCGCCGAGCCGACGACGACGGCGGCCACTGCCACGACGATCAACAGGAGGATCAACAGCTGCTGGCGCCACTCCCGGCGGAAGAGCCGCCAGGCCCAGCGGACCATGGCCCGGCGGGCGGCGACGCCACCGCTGCTCGGCGGCGGGGCCGACACCGTGGTCGGCCGTTCGAGGACGTCGACGCTCATGACTGGCGCAGATCGGCGAGGAACGTCTCGGGGTTCTCGGCCGGCAGCGTCTGGTCGACGACGCGGCCGTCACGCAGGAAGATGACGCGGTCGGCCCACGACGCCAGCTGGGCGTCGTGCGTCACGACGACCGCCGCCATGCCGCGGTGGCACGCGGCGAGGATCAGCCGCATCACCGCCTCGCCGTTCGTCGAGTCCAAAGCTCCCGAGGGCTCGTCGGCCAACAGGAGCTTGCGCCCGCCGACCACGGCGCGGGCGATGGCGACACGCTGGCGCTCACCGCCGGAGAGCTGGTCTGGATAGTGCAGCGTCCGCTCCTTCAACCCGAAGTCCTCGAGCGCCTCCATCGCCGTCGCCTGCGCCTTCCGCGCCGACACCCCGTCGAGCTCCAGCGGCAGCGAGACGTTCTCCACGGCGCTGAGCCCGGCCAGAAGGTTGTAGTCCTGGAACACGTAGCCGATGGACTGGCGTCGCAGCTGCGCCTTGGCGTTGCGCGACAGCGACGTCAGCGACCGCCCGCCGACGAACACGTCGCCGCTCGTGGCGTCCTCGAGGCTGCCGGCGATCGTCAGCAGCGTGCTTTTGCCCGAGCCGCTGGCGCCCATGACGGCGACCAGCGAGCCGGCCTCGACCTCGAGGTCGACGTTCGCCAACGCCACGACTTGGGCGGCGTCTTCTCCATAGACCTTGGTGATGCCGTGCATTTCGAGATAGCTCATGACCGATTACCCACCTTGCGCCGGGGCTTGGGGAGGGGGAACGACTGCGGGGCCGGCGCTTCCACGCCCGCAGCTGCTCGCTTCAGTCGGCCGTCGGCCGTGTCCAGCCACCTGATCAGCGAGTCGAGCCGGAACAGTTCGGCGTCGACGACCAGGGCGAAATTCAGGTCGAGGCGGGCCTCGTCCTCCTTGAGACGGGTCCACTGCTGCATCAGCTCGACCAGGTAGCGGCGGTGCACCTGAACGACATCGTGCACGTCCACCCCGGGCAGCTCCATTGCCACCAACACCTTGATGACCAGCTCGTCCCTCGGCGGCGACGAGAAGTCGGGCGGGGTGCGCAGCCACGAAGCCAGCTCGGAGGCGCCTTCCTCGGTGATGTGGAAGCCCTTCTGCGGGCCCTCGTCGGCGTTGTCGTCGGACTCCACGAGCCCGTCACGCTCGAGGCGCTGGAGGGTCGTGTACACCTGTCCCACGTTGAGCGGCCACACCTCGCCCGTCCTCGACTCGAACTCCTGCCGTAGCTGGAGGCCGTACTTGGGACCCTCACTGAGCAGGGCCAACAGGGCGTGCCGGATGCTCATCCATCCTCGTTTCTAGGTAGCATACTGAGTATTATAAGCAGAAAGCCCTGGTGAACGCAAGGGGTGACATCCCCCATTTTCGCAGTGGTGACAACCCCAATTCTGCCCGCCGGGCCCTGTCGGGCGGGGGTCCACCTCACCTCAACCGGCGCTCGCCCAGGCCCGGACCCAGTCGATCTCCGTCGTGGCCGGCAGCGGCGTGCCCCCCGTCGGAGCGTCGGCGCCGACTCCGAGCGCCTGGGTCAGCGAGATGAAGAACGGCTCGTCGAACGGGGCGGGGCCGCCGATCGGCCGGTCGATCAGGCAGATCTGGCCGTTCGCCAGGATCGTGATCGACCTCGGCGTCCAGTCCACCCCGTAGGTGTTGAAGGTGCCCTGGTCAATGCTGCAGCCGTATGCCGTCGCGTTGGCGTCGCTCGAAGAGTTGGCGTAGTGGACGTAGGGCACGTCGTAACCGGCATGGTCGCTGAAGAACTCGGCGAAGTCGATCTCGCCCGACGCGGGCCACCGCCCGTAGGTGAGGTTCTGCGGGTAGAGCCAGAACGTCTCCTGCAGCCCGGGGACCGTCGCAGCCGGAACCTTGGCGCGTGCTTCGAACACCCCGTAGGTCTGACTGAACAGTTTGCTGCTCGTCACCATCCCCACCTGGTAGCTCGACCGGTAGCCCGCGGCACAGTCGAACGGCTCCACCCTCAATGCCGACAGATTGAGGTGGCCGCCCGACACGCTGATCGTGTTCGGGTTGTCGACATAGCAGTCCGGACCGCCGGTCACATAGCCGCTGTTCGCCGTCAGCTGCGGCTGCCATTTGTCCGTGTTCAGCGAAGTGCCGTCGAACTCGTCGTCGAACGTGCACGTCCATCGCCCACTCACCCCGAGTGGATCTCCGCCACAGGGCTGCGACGACGAGGCCGGCGCGGCCACCGACGAGGCCGGCGCGGTCGCGGACCGATGCGGGCCCTGGGGGCCACCGTTCGAGCCACCCTCGAGCGCAACGAGCAGAAGGGCGATGGCGATCGCAGCGAGCAGCACAGTGATCCACGGAGACCGAAAGATTCGACGTCGTTCGTGTCCAGCCCCAGCGGAGTCCGACATTCCGTTCTCCATCCTCTGCACGACCCCGCGGAGCCCACCAGCCCGGTCCGCACGGGCACCTCAGAGCGCCCCCGGTTGCATCGCGTCGCCACCGCCCATCGCTCCGCGCCGGCGCCCTGGTCAATCGTAAACGACGCTGCTCTCGGCCTTCGGTCAGAGCCCGGCGGAACGGAGTGACCCCGCCGATCAGGACGAGGGCAGAGAGGACCCGGTCTCCAAGAGGGTCTTGAGCGCCGAGATGACGGCAGGCCACCCGCCACTGACGCCCTGGAGCACGGCGCTTCCGGGCTCGAAGCCGTCGTGCACGACGGTGAGCTTCACGACGCCGCTTCCGGCGTCCTCGATGTCGAAGGCGACCCGGGATCGGGGCTCGGCGCCCCAGTCGGCGGCGAGCGCCTGGTCGATGCCATGTGCGGCCGCCCACTCCGGAGTGAACGTGTGCCACGTGTAGGCGAGGCGGCGGAACGGATCCGACTCGAGGATGACTTGCTCTGGGTGGCTCACGACGAGCCCCGACTGCTCATAGGTCACGTCGTAGGTGGATCCCTTCTTCCAGTCGGTCCGCATCTCGACACCGCCGGCCGTGGGATGGCGCCAGTACTCCTTGGTGAAGGCCGGGTCCGTCAACCCCTGCCAGACCTTCTCGGGCGTCGCGTGGATGTACGTCGCGTAGACGAACGTCGTGTCCTTGGTCGTTTCTGTGGTCGTGCCCATGTGATTGGCCTCCAGTGCCGTCTTGAGATCGGACAGGGCTTCTGCCCGCGCCCGGTCGTAGGTGCGGATCCAGCGGTCGGCGATGTCGTTGATGGGGGCGGCGTTCAGGTAGTGATGCTTCTCCCGGCCCTGCCGCAGCGTCGTGACGAGTCCGGCCGTCTCGAGCACGTCGAGATGCTTGGAGACTGCCTGCCTGGTCATGCCCATGTCGGCGCAGAGCTCGGTGAGGGTGAGCCCGTTGCGCTGATTGAGCCGATCGAGGAGCCGGCGTCTCGCCGGGTCGCTCAAGGCCCGGAAGACCGCATCCGCATCTGCTTCCTTTGCCGCTTCCATCTCTGGCATCGAATGGTCCGCTTTGTGCCTGTTCTTCTTCGCTTCTGGTCTTCTTCGCTTCTGGTCCAGTTATGCAGCCGTTTGGTTGCGTAACTCAGTTAAGCAGCCATTTGGTTGCATGTCAAGAGTCCGCACATGAGGCATCGGCCTGCGGCTCTGAACGGTCAGGAGGACGACCGTCGCCCTGCCCGGATCCATGGGGGCAAGAGCGAGGCCGTCTCTCCAGGGGGAAACCCGGGAATCGGTGCGGGTCAGGCGCGGCTCAGGCGGCCGGCGTCCAGGCCCGCACCCAGTCGATCTGGGTGGTGGCGGGTAGGGGCGTGTTGGCATTCACCGCGTTGCTGCCGGAGAGACCGAGCGCCTGGGTCAGTGCAATGAAGAACGGCTGGTTGAACGGTGCCGGGCCGTTTTTCCACGAGTCGGTCAGGCAGACGTTGCCGTTGTAGAGGACCGTGATCGACGTCGGCGTCCAGTCGACTCCGTAGGTGTTGAACTGCGCCGGATTGATGTCGCAGGTGTCCGACGTCACGTTCGGGTCGCTGCTCGAGTAGTTGTAGTGGATGTAGGGGATATCGAGATCGGGGTACTGGCTGTAGAACTCGGCGAAGTCGATCTCGCCGGAGGCCGGCCACTTCCCGTACGTGAGGTTCTGCGGGTACAGCCAGAACGTCTCCTGCAGGCCCGGTGCCGTCGACACCGGCAACTTCGCGTCGACCTCGAACGCGCCGTAGGTCTGGGTGAACAGCGAGCGGGTCGTGACCATGCCGGCCTCGTACTGCGAGGTGTAACTGCTTACGCAGTTGAACGTCGGCACCTTCACCACCGAGAGGTACAGATAGCCACCGGACTCCGAGATGGTGTTCGGGTTGTCGACGTAGCAGTCCGGTCCGGCCACGTACAGGTTCTGCGCGGTGAGCTCGGGCGACCAGAGGCTCGTGTTCAGCGAGGTGCCGTTGAACTCGTCGTCGAAGGTGCACGTCCAGTTCCCGCCGAGCCCGAGCGGCGTGGTGCCTTGGCAGCCCTTGGAAGTCGTCGTGGTGTTGGACGGTGGGCTGGTGGTGGTCGTGGTGGTGCTGGTCGACCTGGTCGTGGTCGTGGTCGTGGTGGGCGCCGTCGTCGAGGTGGTCTTGGTGGTCGTGGTTGTGGTGGCTCGCGGAGCAGGGATGGTCGTAGTAGTCGTCGTCGTGGGCTTAGGCGGGTTCGTCGTCGTCGTCCTCGGCCCTGCCTGCTTGTGGAGCTGGAACCACGAGGCCGACGCCGGACCGGGCGAGAGGAGGGGCGTCACCGCAAGAGTCGCCACCACTGCGGCGGCAGAGGTGGCTCCGAAGAGCGCGATCGCCCGCCTGCCGCGCAGCTTCTCGAACACCATCGCCCGTCCCCCTCGGTTCGCCGCTCCGCCTCGTTCGTCCCGCAGCGTGCGGCGTCAGGGTAAGGGAGGGCGCGCAACGTATCCAGGTACTTTTGGACTAGTGGACCTCAATTTGGTCCTTTTGGACTACGCAGTTGTCGCCCCGTAGTGCGCGATGCTGCGCGCGGGAGCTGATTGTTGCAGCGGCTCAGAGCGCGGCGAGCACCTCTTCGGCCGAGCTCACCTTGAGACCGGGGCCGGGCTCGACGGCGAGCCAGGACACGACGCCGTCGTCGATGATCGCTGCAAAACGCTGCGAGCGCTTCCCGAGGCCGAAGCCCGTGCCGTCCATGACGAGGCCCATCGCCTCGGCCAGCTCGCCGTTGCCGTCCGCCAGCATCACGACACTGTCGCCGACGTTCTGGTCCTGACCCCACGCTCCCATGACGAAGGGGTCGTTGACCGAGACGCACACGACCTTCTCCGCGCCCTTGGCCCGCAGCTCGTCGGTCCGCAGCACGAAGCCGGGGAGGTGGTGGTCCGAGCACGTCGGCGTGAAGGCCCCGGGCACGCCGAAGAGCACGACCTTGCCGCGACCCAGGACCTCGGCCGAGGTGGTGGCCTCGGGGCCCTTGTCGCTGAACGTGAACACCTTCACATCGGGGATCCGGTCGCCGACTGCGATCGTCACTGGAAGTTCTCCTCAGGCTCGGGGGGGGCGGGCGGGGCACCCAGGCTGCCATAGGCGCAGCCGCCACCCGGAATCGGTCACAGAGTTGTAACCTGCCGACGCATGGCGTCCGGCAGGCGTCAGTTGTGAGACAGAGACCTTGGGGGGTTGCGATGTCGAAGTCGTTTGATCGGCGGTCGTTCCTGGCGGGCGGGCTGGCACTGGGAGCGGGGGCGGCGCTTCTCGGCGGCGAGGGGGTGGCCGGGGCCTCGGAGACCAACGGCCCGGGCCGAAACGGGATCGCAACGGGCAAGCCCGTCAAGGGCGGCTCCCTGACGATGGGCATCGACACCGAGGAGAGCGGCTTCGACCCGACGTCGGCGCGCTGGGACGAGGGCGGCTTCCTCTACGGCCGTTCTGTCTTCGACCCGATCGCGATCGTCAACGCGCAAGGCAACGTCGAGCCGTATCTCGCCCAGTCGATCACCTCGAATGCCGACTTCACGCAGTTCGTCATCACCTTGAAGCCAGGGATCCTCTTCCACGACGGCACGCCCCTCGACTCGAGCGTGCTGCACCTGAACCTCGAAAAGCAGGCTTCGTCCGCACTGGTCGGGCCGGCATTCGCCACCAACATCTCCGACGTCTCGGTGAGCGGTCCCCTGTCGGTGACCATCACGACGAAGACGCCCTGGGAGCCGTTGCCGTACTACTTCGCCCAGGCGCAGACCGGCTACGTGGCGGCGCCCGCCATGCTCAACAACCCCAACGGCACCTCACACCCCATCGGGACGGGACCATTCGTCTTCCAGGAGTGGATCCCCAACAGCCACATGACGGCCACGAAGAACCCGAATTACTGGCGCAAGGGATACCCCTACCTGGACTCGATCACCTTCAAGCCCATCATCGACCCCAACGCGCGGGCGGCCGCCCTGGACACGGGCGAGATCGACATGATGCACACGAACTCGCCGACCAGCCTCCAGCAGTTCCGGGGCGACAAGAAGTGGTCGTACTACGACAACAGCGGCCAGGTGCTGGGCCAGCCGACCGTGCAATGCATCATGCTCAACACGGCGGCGGCGCCCTTCAACAACAAGCAGTTGCGTGAGGCTGCGGCCATGTGCATCAACGAGGCGCAGTTCTCCAAGGTCATCGACAAGGGCGTCGACGCACCGATGCACGGCCTGTTCATCCCGGGCAGCGAGTACTACACCTCGACGTCGTACCCCAGCTACGACCCTCACGGCGCGGCAAGGCTCGTCTCGCAGATCAAGAGGCAGGGGGGTTCGGTCTCGTTCAACCTCAACGCGACGAGCAACTCGGACGTGCAGCGGGCGGCCCAGTTCCTGCAGCAGGCCTTCCAGCAGGCCGGGATGAGCGTGAGCATCAACACGCTGGCCCAGTCGACCCTCATCAACGACGCGCTGGCCGGCACCTACCAGGCCACGACGTGGCGTCAGTTCGGAGCGGTTGACCCCGACCTCAACTATGTCTGGTGGACGACCCAGCTGGCGTCGGGCCCGTTGGCCCTGAACATGGCGCGCAACGTGGACCCCCGGGTGCAAGCCGCGCTCGTCGCGGGACGGACGACGGGCGTGAAGTCGGAGCGGGTCAAGCAGTACCAAAGCATCAACAAATACCTGGCCGAGGACATCCCCTACCTGTGGCTGGCCCGCGACACCTGGGCCGTCGTCGCCAATCCCAAGGTGCAGAACTTCGCCAACCCGATGACCCCGAACGGGAGCAAGGCCGTCGCCTTCGACGAGGGCGTGCTCTGGCCGACGCAGATCTGGGTGTAGGGGCGCCGGCCGGGCGCTCGTGGGCGCTCAGCCGGATCGGGCTGACGGTTCGCCCGCGTCAGCGCATTTCGACGTCGTCGAGGTACTCCTCGCGCCAGTGGGTGTAGCGCTCCTCGGGCAGGCGCAGGCAGTACGTCGGGCGCAACGCCTCGACGAAGACGCGCTCGTGGCTCACCGCGATGATGGTGCCCGGCCACGCGCCCAGCATGGTGCCCACGGCCGTGATCGACGACGGGTCCAGGTTGTTGGTCGGCTCGTCGAGCAGAAGCACGTTGGCCTCGCCCGCCGAGAGCATCGCGAGACCCAGCTTGGCCCGCTCGCCGCCTGAAAGGGTCGCCGGCATCTGGTCCGCCGCCTTGGAGGGCAGGCCGAACGAACCGAGCAGGGCTCGTCGGTCCTTCTCCTGGGCGAGCACGGCGTCGCTCACGTTGCCGAGCGCGGTCAGGGTCGGGTCGATCTGCTCGTGCTCCTGCGCGAAATAACCCAGTTCGACGTTGACCCCGAGCTCGACAATCCCGTTCGACGGATCCTGCACCCCGGCCAGGCAACGCAGCAACGACGACTTGCCCGCGCCGTTGCGCCCGATGATGACGATGTGGTCGCCGCGACCTGCGTGGAAGTTGACGTTGGCCAGCACCTCGTTGCTCCCGTAGCGGACGCCGAGCTTGGACACCTCCATCGGGACGGCGCCCGAACGCGGCGGGACGGGCAGCTTGAA
>DATHPK010000180.1:0-12102 GCA_035483935.1 Acidimicrobiales bacterium | reverse complement strand
GAGGGGCCGGTCCGACGGCAACAGGAGCGCGGGGGTCGCCGCGTGAACGCCGGCCGGCACCGAGCCCGCCGCACACAGGCCCGCGCCGCCCCGCGGCTCCGCGTCGGAGTCACGACCAGGGGACCCATCTCGTCGACTCGTACCGCATGGTGCTCTCGCTCGCGCTGCCGCGTAGCCGATTCCCGCGAGCATCCATAAGAGGAGGAGCAGCGCGTTCAGGGGGCGATACGTCTGTGACAGAGCGCTGATGGTCAAGTGGGCCTCGTGGGGGCCGGTGTCGATACCCAACGCGTCCCACGCCGTCGCGATGACGATGACGCCCAACCATGGCGCGACCCCCCTCAGCGCTGCGCAGCCCCCACCGTGGCTCCGCCGCGGCCACGGCTCGGTCGCCATCCCGACGTTCCAGCCGAATGCCGCGCCCCGCCTTCCCAGCCACATCAGCGCGGCAACCCCGATCACTACGGCGAGCGACAAGGTCCACGTGACCTCGGCTGGCGTGCTGCTGCGCGGGAACCCGCTGACCCAGCCGCACCATGCGGCGAGCGCCACCACGCCCGCGAGGAGCGGGACGCGCTGTGGTCGCACCACACCGGTCTACTCCTCGGACCGTAGGCTCGGCCCAGCATGCGGGCGATCGGGATCATGGCGTTCGGCGGGCCCGACGTGCTCGAAGTCGTCGAGCTGCCCGACCCCGTGGCCGGCCCGGGCGAGGTCGGCATCCGGGTGCACGCGGCCACCGTGAACCCGACCGACACGGTGCTGCGCAGCGGCGGGCGGGCCGAACGCCTGAGGGACATCGCGCCCCCGCACGTCCCCGGGATGGAGGCGGCCGGGATCCTCGATCAGATCGGCGACGGTGTCGACGCACGGCTCCGGCTCGGTGACCGTGTGATGGCCATCGTGCTCCCGCTCGGTCACCACGGAGCCTATGCCGAGCGCGTGGTCGTGCCGGTCGAGTCAGTCGTGCGGGCACCTGTCGGTTCGACCCACGCCGAGGCGGCGACGCTGCCAATGAACGGCCTTACCGTCCGTCGCGCCCTCGATGCGCTCGCGCTCGAGCCCGGACAGACCCTCGCCGTCACAGGCGCCGCCGGATCCGTTGGCGGCTACGCCGTGCAAATGGGGCGTGTCGGAGGGCTCCGCATCGTCGCCGACGCCGCGCCCGCCGACGAGGATCTGGTCCGAGCGCTCGGGGCCGAGGTGATCGTCCATCGCGGCAACGACTTCGCGGCGGAAGTGCGCAGCGTGCTGCCCGATGGCGCGGACGCATTGATCGACACCGCGCTCCTCGATGCGCGAGCTGTCGGCGCAGTACGTGAGGGTGGGGCTGTGGTCACCTTGCGTGGCTATGACCCGCCCGGTCACCGCGGCATCACGTTCCACCCGATTTACGTACGGCACTACGCCCGAGAGCAGGCAAAGCTCGAGCAGCTGCGGCTCCTTGCCGAGGCGGGCGCCCTCACGATGCGGGTGGCGCGCACGCTCACGGCCGACCGGGCACCGGAAGCCCACCGTCTGCTCGAGTCCGGCGGCGTTCGTGGCCGGCTGGTCCTCCAGTTCTGACGTTCATCTGCGTCGTCACCACCCGCGCAGGTCGACCTCCCAGCGATCGACGACCTCGTCGCCGTCAACGATGTGCATGGCGGCGTGATACGCCACCGTCGGATCGATGTGTGCCGGCAACACACGGATGCGATCGCCCACCCGCATCGGCGCGCCCGGCGCCATCGTGAGGTGCTCGTCGGAACAGAACCACACCTCCGAACCCTCGACCGACGGGTTGCCGTGATCCATGCCGAGCGCCTTGAGCCCGCAGTCGGCCACCATCCAGTCCGTCGACACCGAGATCACGGTGGACAGGACACTCAGCGCGTGGCCGAACGGAAGCCCGAGTTTGGCGTACGCCGTATCCATCAAGGCGTACGACCCCGCCTGGATCTCGGTCGCCCATCGGTTGATGTCGTACGTCCCCGTGCCGCCCGCTGAGATGATGTCGCCGCCCACGTCCTCGTGGGCGCGAACCAATAGCCCCATCGAGACCTCGATCATCTCCCGTCGTGTCGCCCGGTCCTCGAGCCCGACGATGTGCCCCTCGTACCCCATCACGCCGCGCACCACGAGCCCGGCCGCTCGGGCGCGCTCGGCCAGCCGCCCTGCGTCTTCCGGCGCGCAGCCGCAGCGGGGGAGCCCTACGTTCACGTCGATGAGCACCTCGGCCACGCCGCCTCGTGTGGCAGCGTCGATCGTCGCGTCCGAGTCCACCGCCACGGTGACGCGTGCCCCCGCTCTTGCCAACGCGCCGAGCCGACGGGCGTCGACCACCTCGTTGGCCAGCAATAAGTCGTCTCCGAGGCCTGCCCCGGCCATGCCTTCCATCTCTTTGACGGTGGCGCAAGTGAACGCCCTGCTGCCGAGAGCGGCCTGGCGTGTGGCCAGCGCGGTGCACTTGTGCGCCTTGACGTGGGGACGCAACCGCCCTCCAGGGAGCGCGTCCGCCATGGTGCGGAGGTTCGCGTCGAGGGCGGTGGCCTCGACCACGAGCGCCGGTGTCGTCAGCTCCGAGATCTTCATGCCGGCGAGGCTAGCGAGCCACCCCCGATCCGGCCCGACGAGCCGGGAGACACTCGGGTACTCTCCGCCTTCGTGAGCACGCCGTGGTTGGGGGACGCCTGCAGCTTGGTGAACGCATTCCGCGCCGGGGAGCTCTCGCCGCTCGAGGCGCTCGACGACTGCATCGACGCCATCGCGAAGTCGCCCCTCAACGCGTTCAGCTTCACGGACTTCGATCGGGCCCGCGAGGCAGCCGCCCACGCGGATATCAGCAAGCCGTTCGGTGGCGTTCCCATCGGTGTCAAGGAACTCGAGAAGGTCGCGGGGTGGCCCTACACCGAGGCGTCCGTCATCTTCAAGGACAGAATCGCCGGCCACGACGACACCTCGGTCGTGCGACTGCGCACCACGGGTGCGGTGCTCGCGGCACAGACCACGGCGCCGGAGTTCGGCGGCATCAACTGCACATCTACGGTGCTGCACGGCACGACCCGCAACCCGTGGAACCAGGAGCGCACCCCAGGCGGGTCGTCGGGCGGCACTGCGGCTGCGGTCGTCGGCGGCCTCCTGCCCATCGCGACGGGGAGCGACGGCGGCGGGTCCATCCGGGGGCCGGCGGGCTTCAGCGGCCTCTTCGGGCTCAAGGCCACCTACGGCAGGATCCCCAAAGGTCCTGACGGGACGATCGAGCCGATGACAACGGTGCTCGGTTGCCTGACCCGCTCGGTGCGTGACACCGCCCGCTACTTCGATGCGTGCAACGGCTTCGACCGGCGCGACCCCTTGAGCCTCCCGCGGGTCGAGGGTTGGGAGGCGGGCCTCGGCAGCCACGACCTCCGCGGTATGACGGCCGCCATCATCGTGGACCTCGGGATCGCGCAGGTCCGCGAAGAGGTTGCCGATGTCGTGGTTGCGGCTGCCGCCCACCTGGCCACGGCCGCGGGACTGCGGATTGTCGCCGTGCGGCCGATGCTGCCGCCGTTGCGCGGCGCGTGGGCCCTGTCCAACATGCCTCCCATGGTGGTGGATCTGGGTGACGCCTACCCCGACCGCGTGGAAGAGATGTCGCCCGAGATGCTCATGGGACTGCGTAGCGCTCAGGAGCGCTACACGTTAGAGCGGGCAGCCTCCATCGAGCTCTACCGGCGGCAGCTCAACGAGGCCATGGCGGCGTTGTTC
Organism: Acidimicrobiales bacterium; assembly: GCA_035483935.1. Taxonomy (GTDB): domain Bacteria; phylum Actinomycetota; class Acidimicrobiia; order Acidimicrobiales; family RAAP-2; genus Bog-473. The sequence continues at coordinate 8,370 of DATHPK010000180.1, read as the reverse complement.
GACGAGGCGGACTTCGTCTTCTGTTCGACCCATCCCGATGTGGCCTTCAGCGCGGAGGGACCGCCGCCGCCCACCTTGCCGGGCCGCGACCTGATCCATGAGATCGGCTTCACCCGCGCCATCATGAACAACGCAGCGTTGACGGCACCTTCGAACCTCAATGGCAGTCCAGCGATCAACCTCCCGGCCGGTGCGGTCGACGGCTTGCCGGTCGGGCTGCAGGTGCTGGCGGGCCACCATCGCGAGCCGTTGCTGCTCGATCTCGCACTCGCCGCCGAGCGTGAGATGCCGTGGCCGCTGGTGGCGCCCGGCTCTCCGCACTCGGCGTAAAGAATTTCGCCGCGGCTCACCCACTAATTGGTGGGCAGCGCGGCGCGCCAAGCCGACATGTCGAGGCCTGGATAGCGCGCCTGCACGCCGGCGACCGTTTCCTCGTTCCAATACGGATGGCCCGGGGGAGGGATGCCGAGCAGTGCCAGCTGGCGGGGCGTTGCGTCCTTGACGTACTTGGTGAGTTCGGGCGAGAAACCGCGGAAGGGCCACGACTGGTAGCCGCCCCATCCCGCGTCACGGTGGCGGAACGAGACATGGATCATCACGCGGTACCGGGTGGGATCGGTGTGGTCGAGCGAGCGGTGATAGATGTCGGGGCGGTACGCCACAACGGAACCGGCCGGTGCCGCCGCGTCCGATGGGTCCTCGTAGAGTGCGGCGTGGTCCACATAATTCAGCGTGTGCTGCTCGACGGGGATGTCCTTCGTCTTCTGCCATGACACGAAGCGAGTGGCTCCGTCCTCGGTGGTGACGTCGGTCAGGTACACGAAGAACTCGACCTGCTGAAAGCCGAGCTCGTGGCGGGGCACCACCATCATGTGGTTGGGGTAGTCGGCGTGGAGCAGCTGGTTATAGCCCGACGCCTGATGCGCGTACTTGGCGGTGACGATGCCCATGTAGCAGGCGAGGTCAGTCGTGCCGAGGAAGGACTCGGCGAGGTTGACGACGTTGTCGTGCAACACCAGCGCGTTGAGGCGCTTGCTGTGGAACGGGAACTCGGGCCACGGGGCGTCCCAGGTGTGCCATCGGCCCGCCTGGGCACCGCCAAGCTCGGCCATTTCGGCGGGGGTGGGGAAGTAGCGGTGCACCGCATCTTGTGCGGCAGCCAGCTCGTCGGCCGGGATGGCACCTGGCACTACACACCAACCGTCGGTGTCCCACTGCGCCTTGAGCTCCGGATCGAGGGCGAATGGTGGCACGGAAGCGCACGTTAGCGACGTCCTTCTGTCGTGGCGCTTGTCCACCGCACCCCAATGAGCGCCCTTGGCCTGCCCTCTTGCCCCCTGGAGCCGCCGGCTCTAGGGTATTGAGCAATCGCTCAAAACGATCGCTGAAGGCAGGAGTGCACATGGCGAAGTCGGGCACGAAGGCAGCGGTAGGGCGGCCCGAGAGCGGCGGCGCGCAGGAGACCCGCGACGCGCTGATCAGCGGTGCGATCGGCGCCCTCAAGGAAGAGGGATTCGCCGGTGCGAGCGCCCGCGAGATCGCCCGCCGGGCCGGCTGCAACCAGGGCCTGGTCTTCTACCACTTCGGCTCTGTCACCAACCTCCTGCTGGCGGCGCTCGACGAGGTGAGTGCGGTCCGCCAGGTCCACTACCAAGCTCTGGTCGATCGGGCCCGAGGGCTCGGAGAGCTCGTGGACGCAGCTGAGGAGGTGTTCGAGGAGGATCTCGACGCCGGCCACATCGCAGTGCTGGCCGAGATGATCGCCGGCGCGTCCGCGACGCCGGGGCTGGCGCCGGAGGTGGCGGCCCGCATCGCCCCGTGGCGCCAGTTCGCGTCCGACACGCTCGGCGGCGTTCTTTCCGAGACCCCGCTCGCGACGATCGTCGAGGCTGACGTCGCGGCCCATGCGGTCGTGGCCCTCTACCTCGGGCTCGAGATGCTGGCGCATCTCGACGGTGATCGCACCGCTGCCATGGCGCTGTTTGCCCGCGCCCGGCAGTTGGCGGTGCTCGTACAAGCGCTGAGTGGCTCTCCCGAGGGAGAGCCGGGACCAGAGGAGAAGCCATGACAGACACGACGATGCTCGGGGTACAAGGTAAGGAGGTGCGCGGAGGGACGTTCCCGGAGAAGGGGTTCGACGTGGTCACGGGCGCGTTCAGCTATTCCGGCGCCGCCATTGCCGGTGCGCTCGAACGGTCGGGCCGGCGGGTGCGGACGCTCACGGGGCATCCCGGCCGGGCCGACACGGAGACCGCGATCGACGTCCGTCCGCTCGACTTCGACGACATCGTCGGATTGACCGCATCGCTCGACGGTGCGACGACCCTCTACAACACCTACTGGGTGCGCTTCCCGCATGGCCGTGACGATCACGATCGTGCGGTCGCCAACTCGCGCACCCTGTTCCACGCGGCGCGGCAGGCCGGTGTCGAGCGGATCGTGCACGTGTCGATCACCCATCCGAGCATCGCGTCCCCCTACGGCTACTTCCGGGGCAAGGCCCAGGTGGAGCGCGCGCTGGCCGAGGTCGGGGTGCCCTATGCCGTGCTCCGCCCCGCGATCCTCTTCGGCGGTGACGGCGTCCTCATCAACAACATCGCGTGGCTGCTGCGGCACCTGCCCGTCTTCGGCGTGGGCGGCAAAGGCGACTACCGGATCCGGCCCGTACACATCGACGACCTCGCGGCACTCGCGGTCGCAGCGGGCGCAGAGCGCAGCGACACCGTGATCGATGCGGTGGGCCCAGACCGGCTCACATTCCTCCAGCTGGTCACCCTCATCCGCGAGGTGGTCGGGAGCCGTTCCCTCGTCGTGCGCGTGCCCGGCTTTGCCGTGCCTGCGCTGGCCTCATTGTTGGGTCTCATGCTGCGGGACGTGTTGCTTACCGGTGAGGAGTTCCGGGCCATGGCCGAGGGGATGGCCGACACCGACGGCCCCGCAACCGGGACGATCTCGGTGAGCGCCTGGATCCGCGAGCATGCGGACACGTTGGGGCGGAGCTACGCCAACGAGATCGAGCGCCACTTCAGGCTCCCGGGGCGCTGAACCAACACCGAACGTGTGGCTTGCTCAGCTCCAGGTGACCAGGACCAACGCCGTGCCCAGGGCCAGATAGAGCCCGAACGGCACGGCCGAACGCCGCTCTGCCTTGTGCGCCGCGATCAGGGACAACCCAACGATCACGGCCAGCACGTTGGCGAAGAAGAGCCCCTCGATCAGGGCGACCCAGCTCACCCAGGCGAGGCCGAAGCCCACGACGAGAGACAGGCGGACGTCACCGAAGGCCATCCAGCGCGGGTTCACGAGGTTTATCACGAAGAAGAGGGCGAAGAACGCGGCGCCACCGATGGAAGCCACGACGAGACGTTGCCACTCGTGCATGACGCCTGCGATCACGATGCCACTCACGATCACCGCCGCGCTGAGGGCGTACACGAGCGCCTTGGGCAGCAAGCGCTGCACGAGGTCGCAGTACGCCAGCTGCACCAGCCCGACCAGCAAGAGCAGCGGTGGGAAGGCGATGATGGACCAGCCGACCTTGTGCAGCACGTAGGCGGGAAGGAGGCCCGAAGCGACGGCGAGGGCGGCCCATTGCCACGTTGTGATGCGCGGCGGCTCGACGACCTCGGTCGCGGTGACGACGGAAACCGGCGCCGCACCGGGATCTCCGGTCGTCGAGGCCCGTGCGACTGACGCCGCGAGCGAGCGCCGCGTGAAGGGCACGATGAGCGAGCCGGCCGCCATGCCGATGGCAGCGCCACCGAGGATGGTGAGCGGCGCGCTCATTGGACGAGAGAGACGGTGCCGCAGTTGGCGGAGAGGGCTGCGACCTGTGCGCCGCCCACGGTGAGGCCGAGCGCCTGCAGGACCGGAGCGTAGGCAGAATCAAGCACTCCCATCGTCGCGCTGACGTCGGCGTTGGCGCCCGTGGCGGCCGAGAAGGTGAAGGTCGGTGACGACGAGCCGATCGATACCGGGTTGGAGCCCGCAGAGGCCGTCGACGTGGTGGGTGGGACGGTGGCCGGAGGATCTGCGGGACCTGTGTACTGGGTCGACTTGTTCGATACCGCATTCAGGGAGAACGTGCCCTGGGCGGTCGGATTGCCCAAGAGGGTCAGCGTGACGCCGTTCGTCCCACTCGTCACAGCGGTGGTGCTCACGGGGGAGATCGTCATGTAGTAAAGCGAATCGTCCGAACAGTTCATGGTTTGTAGCAAGGCCGTGCCCGTGGCGGCATTGAGCGGAACGCTCAGAGATCCGATCGACACGCCCAGCAACGACAGGTTCATGGACAACGTGGCCTGCACCTGTTCGTCGCTCGCGGTGGTTCCCACCGGCCCGTACGCAACGTGGGCCGGACTGATCAACTGGGTGGACAGCATCACGTTTCCGGCGGCAAGGCCGGGGACGAGCGAGTTGAGGGCGGAGGTGAGGTTGAGGGCGGAGGTGAGGTCGACGCCGTTGGTGCCGTTGGCGAGCTCGGCTTCGGTGGTCAGCATTTGCAGGACGTTCACGCTGGCGTCGAGACCCTGCTGGGAGGGTGTGTTCGAGCAGTTGTACGTCGTCGAGCCGACGTTGACGTAGGTGAGGTCGCACAGCGGCACGTCCGTGCTCGACGACGAGGAGAAGGTGCCGAGGGCCAGCAGCGAGGAGTACGCCGCACTCCCGGTGCCGTAGTCGTTGCCGACGGCGTTCTCGTAGATGCCGAGCCACTGTTGGGCGGTCAGCTGGGCCGTCATGATATTGGTCGCCGAAAGCAGTCCGCCCGATGCGGTGATCAGGTTCGCCAGGGTGACGTTGGCGGTGACCAGACCCTGATAGCCCACTGCGGTCAGATTTACGGACGAGCCCAGTACTGAGAGAAGGGGGTTGAGCACCGCGCTCTGGCTCGTACTCATGTTGGCGAGATAGGTCCCTATGGAAAACCCCGCGACGGGGTTCTGAGTCGCGATCGACGATCCCGAGACCGATCCCGACACGTTGCTGCCGGCATGGCCCGGCAGCATGTTGAAGCCGCCGAAGAAGATCTGGGGCACCGACTGGTTCGCCGTCACCTCGATGGCATTGCACCCGGCATGGGCGGAGTTCGGCGGCGCAAGGACGGCCTGGCACGAATTCCCGGTGGGACCGTCCACCGTGAACTTTCCGTTCGAGGTGTTGTAGTACCCGGGCACCACCGTGAGATGCGCGTTGGATCCGTTGTCTGCGAGGACCTGGGCCAGCTTGCCGTTCAGATAGGTTTGCACGCCGCTGATCGAGCCGAAGGCCGAGTCGGCGTAATTGATGTAGCGGGCAAGGTCCAGCGCCGCCGTATCGGCCATCGCCTGCGCCTGCCTGCTGCCGTAGACGGTGAACCCCACGTCCACACCCGTGGCACCGGCCCAAAGCAGCAACACCATGCTCATCGCAGTGAGGACCAATGCGGCCCCGCGCTCGTCGTTACCGCGACGACGGAACAATCTCTTGAGCTTCCTCACGGCCCGCATTTACGACCCACTTGGGGTCGAAAGCTGCAGCACGTTGGTCGACGAGATCGTCGACGGCGTGATCACGCCGAGCCCGGGCAACTCGGGGAACAGCGGCGCCGAGCTGTAGTTGTACGAGACGGCGACGGACAGACAGGTGTTCGCCGAGACAGACGGGCACTGCTCGATGGTGGCGGTACAGGTGATCGGGCTGGTGGTATTGCCGGTCGGAGTCACGTTGTTCGTGGTGACCGTGGGGGTCGTGGTGTTGACCCATTCGACGCAGCCGTTCTTGTTCATCCAGCCGAGGTCGGTGGCGGCCTCCTGCACGGCAGCGCACCCCGCGAGGTCAACGCCGGAGATGTTGTTGCAGCTTCCCGTGCTCGTGCCCTGGACGATGCCCGAACGGGCTGCATCGGCAGCGGCCTGCGTGACCGTGGCCTGGGCGGACAGGATGACGCCGTACGTGATGATGCCGTAGAGAAGTGTGATGAGCAGGACCACGACGAGCGCGAACTCAAGAAGTTCCGCGCCGCGTTCATCGTCGCCAGGTTCCCGCCTCAGTCGCTTCGCGAAATTCCTCGTGCGCGGTCCCAAGGTGGTGACCCCCCTCCTCCGTATCTCGGTCGACACCCCCATTGGCTTGAGCTCAATGGCAACCGAGTGTCGCTGCGATACCTCCCGGCATGATTCTGGGGAGTACTGCACCAGCGGTACATAGGACATATGGACCATTTGGGTGCGCGACCTGGGGCGCCTCATTGGAGAATGGTCAAAAGGGCCTATGTACCTCGGCAAGTTCTCGTCGTACCTTCTTTCGAAGCCGGCCACTAACGCGATGCGTGACGGGGTGCCGCACGTCGCCGGTCGGTGAGAGGGGGGAAGTTCTGTGAAGAAGCAGACGCTGATGTTGGTCCTGATCGGGGTGATCCTTTTCATCGCAGGCAGCGCGATCGCCTATGCAAGCGTGCAGGGGGCCAAGAAAAACGTGAGTTCAACGAGCACGGGTTCACCCGTGAGCTACTCGGCGGTCGTGGCCAAGTCGAACATTCCGGCCGGCACCACGGGTCAGACGATGGAGGCGCAGGGGTTGGTGGCGCTCGAGCTCATCCCCTCAAAGTCGTATTCCCCTACCGATCTCACGTCACTCCAGGGACTGACCGACGAGGTGCTCAATGCACCCGTGCAGAAGGGGCAGGCCGTCACGGCGACGGAGTTGACGATCAGTACGCAGGCCATCTCGATTCCGCAGGGTCTCGTTGCTATGACGGTCGATATCAGCGGCGCCCAGGACCTGGCCGGCTACCTGCAGCCAGGAAGTCACGTGGACATCTACGCCAACATCACCAAGATGTCTGCCGGCGGTGCCGCCGGAGCCAGCGCTGCGATTCCGATCCCGTGCACCGAACTCGCCATGACGAACATCGAGGTCATGGACGTCTCGAGCACGAGTCCTTCGCTCGCCGGGACCAAGGCACCGGTCGGATCGACCTCGAGCAGCGGGCGCACCGTTCCAGGATCGGAGACCATGTTGCTGGCACTCACGCCGGCACAGACCCGCACGCTCCAGTTCCTCTCGCAGGACGAGGCGATCTCCGTGGTGCAGCCTGACCAAGAGGTCAACCCGCCGCCGGTGGGTCAGTGCATCGGCACCGACCAGACGGTGACAGCGCCATGATCGCCCGCCGGATTCTCGTCATCAGCCGGTCGCCGGCGCTCAGCCGGGCCATCCAGGCCTCACTGGGGCCGGGCTACCAGGTGATCACCAGCACCAACGTCATCGACGTCGAAGACGAGGTGCGCGAACAGGGACCGTTCGACGTTCTCGTCGCAGGACCGGTGTTCGACAGCCACGCCGGCATGGCCCGGTTGGCCAGCCTGCGGTCGACGTCGGCGGTGCCCGCCGTCGTTCTGGCGCTCGGCCCAAAGCCGAAGGCAAACCTGAGCGACATCGTGCGCACGGGTGCGGTCGAGCTCGTCGAGTACCCGACCAGCAAACGTCAGCTCTCGACGGCACTGAAGCGAGCCTTCGACATCGCCGACATCTCACAGTCGGGCGCCGCCCCGACGCTGCCGGTCGTCGCCCACGGCGTCGTGGTGGCCGAGCGGCCCCAGTTCGCCGAGGTGTTCACGGTGGCGTCGTCGAGCGGCGGTTGCGGCAAGACGTTCTACGCCACCAACCTGGCCTGCTACCTGGCCTCCCAGACCGGCCAGCGCGTGTGCCTGGTCGACCTCGACCTGCAGTTCGGCGAGGTCTCGACGGCGCTGCACCTCCGGCCGCGTTTCACCATTTCGGATCTGCTCTCACGTGAGCCGGTCGACGACGACGACATCGACGAGCACGTCGAGGAGTACCTCGAGGACCACGAGCTCGGCTTCTCGGTGCTCGCGGCGCCGTTCAGCCCGGCCGACGCGGACATGATCGCCCCCAAGGACGTCTACAAGGTGATGGGCGCGCTGCGACGCCACTTCGACTACATCGTCGTGGACACGCCGGCCCAGCTGTCCGAGATCGTCCTGGCGGCGTTCGACCACTCGACCCACGTCTTGTGCATGGTGACGCTCGACCTGCCGAGCATCCGCAACATGCGGGTGTTCCTCACCACCCTCGAGAAGCTCAAGATCAGCAGCGAATCGATCGGTGTCGTGCTCAACAAGGTCGAGGACGACATCGGCATCGACATCTCCGACGTCCAGGAGGTGCTCGACAACAAGATCGTCTCGATACTCCCGTACTCGCGGGAGGTCATGAAGTCGATCAACAAGGGCCAGCCGGCCATCGTGTCCGCCGTCAACTCGGACATCAGCAAGAAGCTCGCCGGCGGCATGCACCAGTTCCTGTCCGGCGAGGTCATGCCGATCCTCGGGAACGGCAGCAACAACCCCGAGATCGACTCCGGACGCA
>DATHPK010000179.1:0-7328 GCA_035483935.1 Acidimicrobiales bacterium | reverse complement strand
AACTCCGCCCATCCTTTCGAGAACCCGACCGCCCTCACCAACTGGCTCAGCATCTACCTGCTCCTGGTGATCCCGTTCGCACTGACGTACGTCTTCGGCAAGATGGTCGGCTCGATCCGCCAGGGCGTGGCCATCGTGACCGCCATGGTGATCCTCTTCGGTGCCTGGGTCGCCTTCGCCTCGGTGGCCGAGCACCAGCCAAACCCGGCCGTGCAGCAGGCCGGACTGTTGCATCAGCCGACCGGCAACACTGTCGGCAAGGAGGTGCGCTTCGGCGTGCCGTCCTCCGCGCTGTTCGGGGTGTCCTCGACGCAGACCTCCACGGGTTCGGCGGACTCGTCCTACGACTCGTTCACACCCATCGGTGGCGGTGCGTTGCTCACCGGCATGATGATCGGCGAGGTCACCCCCGGCGGCGTAGGCAGCGGGCTCTACACCATCCTCATCTACGCGATCATCGCCGTCTTCATCGGCGGGCTGATGGTCGGGCGAACACCCGAGTACCTGGGGAAGAAGATCCAGGCGACCGAGGTCAAACTCGCCGGTCTCGGGACCCTGGTGATGCCGATGATCGTGCTGATCCTGACCGGCATCGCGGTGTCCATCCATGCCGGGCGGGCCGGCCCGCTCAATTCCGGACCCCACGGCTTCTCCGAGATCCTCTACGCGTTGACATCGCAGGGCAACAACAACGGCTCTGCGTTCGCCGGCCTGTCGGGCAATACGACCTTCTACAACATCATCGGCGGCGTGGACATGCTGATCGGCCGTTTCGGGATCATGATCCCGGCCATCGCGCTCGGCGGAATCCTCGCCGCCAAGAAGGTCGTCGCCGAAGGTGCCGGCACCTTCCGCACCGACAACCCCATGTTCGTGGGCCTACTGGTGGGCGTGATCATCATCGTCGGCGGCCTGACCTTCTTCCCGGCTATCTCCCTCGGTCCCGTTGTCGAGCAACTGAGCCACGGAAAGTTCTTCTGATGACCGTCGTTGAAGCAGACGCCCCACCACCCCAGCACCCGAGCGCTCCGCACGGCGTGGCCGAGTCTCGCGGTCTGTTCGATCGCGAGATCCTCCTGGAGGCCCTGGGAGGATCGATCACCAAGCTCGACCCGCGGGTTCAGGTCAGGAACCCGGTCATGTTCGTCGTCCTGATCGGTTCGGTCATCACGTTCATCGAGTCCTTGTCGCACTCGAGCCTCTTCAATTGGTCGATCACCGCCTGGCTCTTCGCCACCGTCCTCTTCGCAAACTTCGCCGAAGCCATGGCGGAGGGCCGGGGAAAGGCGCAGGCGATCGCTCTTCGGAAGATGCGATCCGAGACGATGGCGCGGCGGCTCAATCCAGACGGGACTGAGGACGTTGTCCCCGCAGCGGAGCTGCGATCGGGCGACCGCGTCGTCTGCGAGGCGGGCGACGTCATCCCATCCGACGGCGAGATCATCGAGGGCGTCGCCTCGGTGGACGAGTCCGCCATCACAGGTGAGTCGGCCCCCGTCATCCGCGAGTCCGGCGGCGACCGCTCAGCCGTTACCGGCGGTACCACCGTGCTGTCCGACCGCATCGTCGTGGAGATCACGGCCGAACCCGGGCACACCTTCCTCGACCGAATGATCTCGCTGGTGGAGGGGGCCAACCGTCAGAAGACGCCCAACGAGATCGCGCTGACCATCCTTCTGGCGGTGCTCACGATCATCTTCATTCCGGTCGTGGTCGTGCTCCAGCCTTTCGGGATCTACGCCGGCGCCACCGTCTCGGTCGTCATCCTGGTGTCGCTCCTCGTCTGCCTTATCCCGACGACGATCGGCGCGCTGCTCTCGGCGATCGGCATTGCGGGCATGGACCGCCTGGTGCAGCGCAACGTTCTGGCCATGAGCGGCCGGGCGGTGGAGGCCGCGGGCGACGTGCAAACTCTGCTCCTCGACAAGACGGGCACCATCACGCTCGGCAACCGCATGGCCTCGGACTTCTTTCCGGCCAGCGGGCACACCGAGGAGGAGGTGGCGGACGCCGCGCAGCTGGCTTCTTTGGCAGATGAAACCCCCGAGGGGCGTTCCATCGTCGTGCTGGCGAAGGATCGCTTCAACATCCGCGAGCGCGAACTGGCCGGCCCGCACGAGTTCGTGCCGTTCTCGGCCACGACACGGATGTCGGGACTGAACGTCGATGGCCGCCAGATCCGCAAGGGGGCGGCCGAGGCGGTCCGCAACTGGGTGGTTGAGCAGGGCGGTACGGTGCCCGACGGCCTCCCGGAGATCGTAGACCGCATCGCCCGCGCCGGCTCCACGCCGCTGGTGGTGGCAGACGGCCCCAACATCCTGGGTGTCATCGAGCTCAAGGACGTCGTGAAGACCGGCATCAAGGAGCGCTTCGCCGAGCTGCGCGCCGCCGGGATCCCCACCGTCATGATCACGGGCGACAACCCCCTCACCGCTGCCGCCATCGCGCAGGAGGCCGGCGTCGACGACTTCCTGGCCGAGGCGACGCCTGAGGCCAAGATGGAGCTGATCAAGGCCGAGCAGGAGGGCGGCAAGCTCGTCGCCATGACGGGGGACGGGACCAACGACGCGCCCGCACTGGCCCAGGCCGACGTTGGCGTAGCCATGAACACCGGGACGACTGCCGCCAAGGAGGCCGGCAACATGGTCGACCTCGACTCCAACCCGACCAAGCTGATCGACGTCGTCGAGATCGGCAAGCAGCTGCTGATTACCCGCGGCTCGCTCACCACGTTCTCCATCGCCAACGACGTGGCCAAGTACTTCGCCATCATCCCGGTCATGTTCGTGGCGACGTACCCGCAGTTGCAGGCGCTCAACATCCTGAAGTTGCACAACCAGTCGTCCGCCGTGCTCTCGGCGGTGATCTTCAATGCGCTTGTCATCGTTGCGCTCATCCCTCTTGCGTTGCGCGGGGTGAAGTGGCGGCCCTCGGGCGCCGCATCCATCCTCCGGCGCAACGTGTGGATCTACGGCGTCGGCGGGATCATCGCCCCGTTCATCTTCATCAAGTTGATCGACCTGTTCCTCACAGCGGTCCACTGGTACTGAGGAGAGTGAACGCGTGAAAACACTGCTTACCCAACTCCGCCGCTCAGCCGTCATGGTCATCATCTGCCTCGTGCTGTTCGGCCTCGCCTATCCGCTGCTCGGCGTCGGCCTCTCTCAGGCGTTCTTCAAGGGCCAGGCCGATGGCTCCATCACCGCTAACGGGTCGAACCTCATCGGGCAGGACTGGTCGCAGACCAAGTGCCCGGGGCACCTGGCGGGCAGCTGTGTGTTCCAGGGCCGTCCCGACGCCCTCGGGCCCTATTCCAACGTGGGCGATCCCAAAGGATGTCCGTCGCCCAAGCCCTCGACCGGCTGCAACCCGACCGGCCACCCCGGCGACGACCCGCTCGTGGCCAACGGGACGGCCGGCGGTTCCGGCGCCACCAACCTGGGGCCACGTTCGCAGGAACTCGTCGACTACACCCAGATCCTCATCAGGTACTGGAACGCCCGCGGCGTCAGCCCCACCGCCGACCTCGTCACCACCTCGGGCAGCGGCCTGGACCCGGACATCACGCCGCAGGACGCCCAGGCCGAGATCCCAATGGTCTCTCGTACCACCGGCATCTCCCCGGCGACGCTCCAGAGCCTGATCAACCGGGTGGCCCAGGGTATGGAGCTGGGCTTCCTTGGTTCGCCGACTGTCAACGTCCTACAGCTCAACGAGGGGCTGGCCAAGCTCGAACACCCGTGAGCCCGACCGCCATCGGGTCGCTGGAGCCACGCCGGCGAGCGACCGTGGCCGGCGAGATCCGTGCCGTGACCTCCTTCGAGCGCCCTTACCAGCGCACCGAGGTCGAACTCGATGACGGGACAGGCTTAGTGGTCCTTCGCTTCGTGGGGCGGACCCACATACCTGGGGTCGCCCCGGGACGCCGCATGGTCGCCGAAGGGACGCCGGGCGCCGGACCCGACGGGCCCGTCATGTTGAACCCGCTCTATTGCTTTACCTCCTCCGAGTGAGCGACCGGCGTGCCTTCCCCGACGAGCTGGTAGCCGATGCCGGGGACCGTCTTGAGCATCGTGCCGTTGTCGTCCCCAAGTTTCTTGCGCAGGCGGTGCGTATAGACGCGCACGTAGTTGGACTCGATGCCGTAGCCCGGTCCCCACACGTCCTTGAGGATCATGTGGTGCGTGCACACCTTGCCGGCGTGGCGGGCCAGGTAGGCGAGCAGCTCGAACTCCTTCGCCGTCAGCTGCAGTGCTTGGCCGTCGAGCGTCGCCATGTGGTGGACCAGGTCGATGTGCAGGCGGCCGACATCGAACTCCGGCGACGGCTCGGACCCCTCGACGCGGCGCGCGACACCGTGGCGCAGCGCGACACGGAGACGGGCCTCCAGTTCGGCCATGCCGAACGGTTTGGTCACGAAGTCGTCTGCGCCGCTGTCGAGTGCCTCGACCTTGCGCCGCTCGTCTCCGTAGGCGGACAGCACGACGATCGGGACGGCCGAGAAGGCGCGGATCCGCCGGCACACCTCGATCCCGTCGATGTCGGGCAACCCGAGGTCGAGGATGACGAGATCGGGGTCGCCGAGGGCGACCTGATTCACCGCCTCGGCGCCCGTGTGTGCCGTGAGGACCTCATCGCCCCGCGCGGTCAGGCCGATTCGCAGCGCCTTGAGCAGCGAGGGGTCGTCGTCGACGAGCAGAACCTTGGGCATGGCCGGGCCTCAGGCCGACGCCGCCACGCGGGCATCCGCGGGAACGGTGAAGACGATGCGAGCGCCGGTGCGCGCGTCTGGATCCACCCAGATCGATCCCCCGTGGGCCTCGACGAAGGACTTGGCGATGGCCAGGCCCAGCCCGGCGCCCCCGCCGCGGCCGTTCTGGCTGAACATCTCGAAGACACGTTCGCGTTCGGCGTGGGGGATGCCCGGGCCTTCGTCCGCCACCGCGATCTCGATGCGGTCCGCCGAACCCGGCACGACGCGGGCGATCACGCGGATCACGCTTCCGCCGGGCGACGCCCGATCCGCGTTGTCGAACAGGTTCGCGAGGACCTGGCTGATCAGGACGTGGTCGATGCGCAACATGGGCAGGTCCGGCGGGGCCTCCACCGCGACCCGCTCGCGCCCGACGATGCCGCCGAGGTTGTCGACGGCCTCGTCGACCAGCTCGTCGATCGGCATCACGGTCGGCCTGATCTCGAGAGCACCCGACTCGATCCTGGTCATGTCCAGCAGGTTGGTGACCAGACGAGCCAGCCGGTCCGATTGTTGCTCGATCAGTTCCAGCAGTTCGGCGCGGTCCTCCTCGCTGAGCAGCGCGCCGGACTGGCGCAGGCTCGAGACAGCGGTTTTCACTGCGGCCAGGGGCGTACGCAGGTCGTGCGACGCCGCCCCCATCAGGGCCCGGCGCCAGCTGTCGATCTCTTCCAGCAGCCGCGCGCGCAGTGCCTGCTCGCGCAGGCGAGCTCGATCCACGGCCAGCGCGGCCTGGTTGGCGAAGGTCCCGAGCAGGCTCCGCTCCACGCCGGCGAGCGCAACGTCCTGAAGCACCAGCATGCCGACGGGTCGCTCGTTCACGACCAGGGCGACCGACACCTTGCGGGGTTCCGGATGGCCGCTGTCGGCGACCAGCCCAATGGATCGCGCCACGCCCTGTGCCGACGTGAGGGACGTGACGTCCGCGTCGGACATCGGCTGCCCCGCCTTGGCGGCCACCTCGAGGGTCTCGCCCGGAACCGGTTCGTCGTGGTCCCCACGCGGCAACACCAACGCCGTCCAACGCGGCTCGAAGACGCCCTGCACGGTGGAGACGATCTGCGTGAGCAGCTGAGGCAGAGCAAAGTCGCCGATGAGCGCCTGAGACAGTTCGTACAGGCGATCCGATTCCTCGGTCCTTCGCAGTGCCTCCTCGCGGGCAGTGCGCAGCTGCGCCACGACCTGCGCCACGATAAGTACGACGGCGAGATACACGACGAGGGCGATCCAGTTCTGGGCAGAACGGACCGTCAGGGTGTCGTACGGCGGGAGGAAGAACCAGTCATAGGCCAGAAACCCGGCCGCGGCCCCCACGACACCCACCCAGAAGCCACCGATCACGACGCCGATGACCGCCGGGAGGACGAACGCCAGCGCGGGGATCGCTGTACTCAGGCTGGACCGGAAAGGCAACAGGATGGCGAGGAGCGCGCCGAGCGAGACCAGTGTCGCAACGATGCCGACGACGGTGCGCTGGTACCGTCCTCTTGTTGCCAGCCCGTCGTACATCACGTGGGTCACTGCTTCCGGTCTGTCGGCGTCCTCGCCGACACTGAATTGTACCGACGGCGCCGATGGGTTGACCCAATGAGGAGAGATGAGCGCAAACGCTGACGACGAAGGGGTAAAGGCGACCGGGCGCTTCCGCGTGTACCTCGGCGCGGCGGCGGGCGTCGGCAAGACCTGCGCCATGCTCGACGAGGGATGGCGCCGCTTCCAGCGTGGTGCGGACGTCGTCGTAGGCTTCGTCGAGACCCACAAGAGGCCTTACACGTTGCAGCAGCTCCGCGACCTGCCCGTCGTGCCACGCAAACAGGTCGACTACCGCGGCTCCGCGTGGGAGGAGATGGACCTCGATGCCGTCCTGGCCCGCAAACCCGAGGTCACGCTCATCGACGAATTGGCGCACACCAATGTGCCCGGCTCGGGACGCCACGAAAAGCGCTGGGAGGACGTGCTCGAGATCCTCGAGGCCGGGATTGCCGTCATCACCACGGTGAACATTCAGCATCTCGAGTCGCTTGCAGACCCCGTCGAGCGGATCACCGGCGTGACCGTCCGCGAGCGCGTGCCCGATTGGGTGGTTCGCAAGGCGGACCAGATCGAGCTCATCGACTCCTCGGCTGATCAGCTCCGGCGGCGCATGCTGCACGGCAACATCTACCCGTCCGAAAAAGTCCCGTCGGCACTCAACGGGTTCTTCCGGGTCGAGAACCTCTCCGCGTTGCGCGAGCTGTCGCTGCGCTTCGTCGCGGACGAGACGGAGGAGGAGCTGCTGGAGTACCTACGCTCCCGCGGAGCCGCGGGGGAGTTGTGGGAGACGACTGAGCGGATCATGGTCGCCGTCACGGGTGCGCCCGGGAACGCGTCTGTCATCAGACGAGCGGCTCGCATCGCGGCGCGGCTGAAAGCACCGCTGGTCGCGGTCAACGTCGTGGGTGGCGACGATTCCCGTCGGTCGAGTACGGCGGAGCTTGAGGAGCTCGTTGCTGCCGTCGGCGGGACCTGGCAGACGCTCGACGGCGACGACGTCGCAAAGACGATCTTCGCGGCTGCGGTCGACCAGCAGATCACC
>DATHPK010000178.1:0-2103 GCA_035483935.1 Acidimicrobiales bacterium | reverse complement strand
GGCATCCACCTGCCCTGGGCGAACGTCCCCGCCGCGGTCAAGCGGTGGGCCGCCACGCTCGGTGGCGGCGAGCCCACCGATGTGCGTGATCTGCACGGCGGGTTCTCGCCGGGCGCAGCGGCCCGGCTCGAGTGCCCGCGGGGCGCTCTGTTCGTGAAGGCGGTCGGGGAGGAGCTCAACCCCGAGTCGCCCGCGCTCCACCGACGCGAGGCCGTCGTCTCGCGTTCGCTCCCGCGGCTGCCCGCTCTTCCCGTCCTGTTGGACGTCTACGACGAAAACGGATGGGTGGCGCTCGCCTTCGACGCGATCGAAGGAAGGGTGCCGCAGCATCCATGGGATCGGGCGGAGCTGGACGGCGTGGTGAAGGCCCTGGAAGACCTGCATCACGGACTCACCCCGAGTCCGGCCATGCATCTCGAACCGGCTGGGCTCGTCTTCCAAAGGCTGTTCGGCGGCTGGGCCGAGCTCGCGTCTGCGAAGGACACTTCAGGGCTCGACCCGTGGTGCCGGAAGAACCTCCCGCGTCTGGCCGAGCTCGAAGCGCGTTGGCCCGAAGCGATCGAAGGGCAGACGTTGGTCCACGGAGACGTGCGCTCGGACAACATCCTCATCGGCCCGACCGGCCCCGTGTTCGTCGACTGGCCGCACGCCGCCGTCGGCACTCCGGTTTTCGACCTCGTGGCCTGGGCGCCCTCGGTCGTGCTGGAGGGTGGGCCCCAACCCGAAGAGCTCCTGGCCGCTCACGGACCGTCGCGGTCCGCCGACCCCGACACCGTGTCGGCGCTCCTCGCCGCAGTCAGCGGGTTCTTCGTGGCGCACTCCCTGCGGCCGCCACCACCGGGTCTTCCCACTTTGCGCCCCTTCCAGGCGACGCAGGGCGAGGTGGCGTTGGCCTGGCTGCGTCGGCGCACCGCATGGTGACGACCCGCACGGCGGTGTGCCCACACCGATAGCTTGCGGGAATGCGCTTCGGACTCCAGATCCCCAATTTCACCGTCGGCGCGCCGGGCGCCCTCTTCGACGAGGTCCTCGACCGGGCGAACGCTGCGGAAGCCGCGGGTTACGACTCGGTGTGGGTCATGGACCACTTCTATCAACTGCCGCCGATGGGTGGCCCGTCCCAGCCCATGCTCGACGCGTACACCCTGCTCGGTGCGATCGCGGCGCGCACTTCCCGAGTCAAGTTGGGGGCGCTCGTGACCGGAGTCACCTACCGGAATCCCGCACACTTGGCGAAGATCGTCACGACGCTCGATGTCATCAGCGGAGGTCGCGCCGTCTTGGGTATCGGTGCGGCCTGGTACGACGTCGAGCACGAAGGGCTGGGATTCGACTTTCCGTCCGCCGGCGAGCGCCTCGACCGGCTGGAGGAGGCGCTGCAGATCTGCCGCGGCATGTTCGCCGGCACCGCCCCGACGTTCGAGGGGACCTACTACCGGACGCACGAGGCCCACAACATCCCGCCTCCCGTGCAGCCGGGCGGGCCACCGATTCTCGTTGGCGGAGGCGGAGAGAAGCGAACACTCCGTCTGGTCGCGCAATACGCCGACATGTGCAACCTGTTCGGCGACGCCGCCACGATCACCCACAAGGTGCGAGTACTGCACGAACACTGCAAGGCCGTCGGCCGCGACCCGTCCGAGGTCACGGTCAGCCGGCTGGCCACGCTGGTGCTCACCGAGAACGAAGCGGAGACGGCGGCCACCAACGACTTCTTGCGCCAGGTGACCGGTGAGGAACCGTCGGGTTCGAACGTCGGCACGGCGGACGAGCTCGTCGGTCAGGTCGAGGAGCTCGCCGCCGCCGGCGTCGACTACTTCATCTTCAACATGCCCACGGGCACCGCCGAAACGGTGCGCCGGGTGGGCGACGCTGTCGTTGCACGCTTCGCCGACTAAGCGATCGTCCTAAGAAGCCGCGGCGACCAGCTTGAACTTCCCGTCGTGGCCCGGTCCTGCCAGGCCGTTGCCGTTGCCCAGGGTCGCCGGGTTCTCGGGGTTGCCCGTCTGCGGGTTCAGCTGCGGAGCCTCTTCGGAGTAGAGGTACAGCGGCTTGCCGTCGAACGTCAGTTGTTTGGTGCCGTCCGCGCGGTGGATGACGCCG
>DATHPK010000177.1:0-3321 GCA_035483935.1 Acidimicrobiales bacterium | reverse complement strand
GGAGTCGAGCAGGCCGATCGTCCCGAGGGGCGAGTCGACCGACTTGGACATCTTGCGCTCGGGGTGCTGGAGGTCCATGACCCGCGCCGCGGTGCCGGGGATGGCCGCCTTGGGGACGACGAACGTCTCGCCGTAGCGGTTGTTGAAGCGGGTGGCCAGCTCGCGCGCCAATTCCAGGTGCTGGCGCTGGTCGTCGCCGACCGGCACCTCGTCGGCGTCGTAGAGCAGGATGTCGGCCGCCATCAGGCACGGGTACGTGAAGAGCCCGACCCGAACGGCCTCCTGCTCCCTGCTCTTGTCCTTGAACTGCGTCATGCGGCGGAGCTCGCCCATGGCCGTGGTGCACTCGAGCAGCCAGGTGAGACGGGTGTGCTCGGGGACCTGGCTCTGGATGAACAAGGTGGAGCGCTCGGGCTCGAGGCCGATCGCGAGGAGGTTGAGGGCGGCATCGAGCGTGTTGGCCCGCAGGTTCGCCTCCCCGACCTCGGTCGTCAGGGCGTGCAGGTCGACCACGCAGTAGAAGGCGTCGTTCCCATCCTGGAACGAGACCCAGTGGCGCAGGGCCCCGAGGTAGTTCCCCAAGGTGAAGCTGCCCGATGGCGCGATGCCCGAAAGGACCCTGTTCATGGGCCGCCATGGTAGGGGTCCACCAGGGGTGCCCCGGACCCTCCGCCCCGTTCGATAACGTCGGCGAGTGGCCTACGCGGTCTCAACTCCGGTCTTCGAGGGCCCGATCGACCTCCTCCTCCACCTCGTGTCGTCGCACGAGGTGGACGTGCTCGACGTCCCCCTGCTGCCGGTCGTCGACGCCTTCGTGCAGATCCTCGGCGAGCAACGCGACCTCATCGACTTCAACCAGTTGTCGGAGTTCCTGCTCGTCGCCTCCATCCTCATCGAGCTGAAGTCCCAGCGGCTGCTGCCCGGTCCCGAAGCCATCGAGGGTGAGGAGGACCTGATCGGCTGGGAGGAGCGCGACCTCCTGCTGTCCCGGCTGCTCGAGTGCCGGGCCTATGCCGCTGCCGCCGACGTGTTCGTGGCCCTGACCGAGCAGGCGGCGCGCTCGATACCCCGCGAGGTCGGGCTCGACGACGGCTTCGTCGTCCATGCGCCGGACCTGCTGGCCGGGGTCACGCCGGAGGACCTCGCCCAGGCCTACCTCCACGGTTCGGCCGAGCGCCCCGTGCCCCGCGTGGACCTGTCCCACGTCACCGTCGACACCGTGTCGGTTTCCGAGGCCGTCACCGAGCTGCTGTCCCTGCCCGACATGGACAGGACGTCATCGTTCCGGGAGCTCGTGCGTGAGTGTCGCACCCGCATGGACGTGATCGTGCGCTTCCTCGCGCTGCTCGAGCTCTGCAAAATGGGCCGGGTGACGCTCGGTCAGGGGAGCACGTTCGGAGACCTGCAGATCTCCTGGCTCGAGCGGGACGAGCTGGCGGGCATGGCGAGCGGTCGCGGGTTGGCCGAGCTCGGTGGGTACCAGATCGACGACTACCAGGGATGAGGAATGGGGCTCGTGGAACGCGCTGAGCTGGGCCGGACGATAGAGGCAATCTTGTTGGTCGCGGTCGAGCCGCTGCCGCCCCAACTGTTGGCGGAGCTCCTGGAGGAGCCGGTCGGCTCCATCGAAGAAGCGCTGACCGAGCTGGCGCACGAGTACGAGCAAGACCGGCGCGGCTTCGTCCTGGCCCGGATCGCGGGCGGCGCTCGCCTGCAGACCCACCCCGACCTCGCGCCCTACGTCGAGCGCTTCGCCAACCGCGAGGTCTCGCACCGGCTGTCCACCGCCGCGCTCGAGACGCTGGCCATCGTGGCGTACCGCCAACCCGTTTCCCGGGGCCAGATCTCCGCCCTGCGCGGTGTGAACGTCGACGGCGTGACCCGCCTGCTCGAGCAGCGCGGCTACATCGAGGTCGTGGGCCACGCGGAGGGGCCCGGCCAGCCGGCGCTCTTCGGGACGACGGAGCTGTTCCTGGAGCGACTCGGCCTTGACTCGCTGGGGCAGTTGCCCGCAGTCGAGGACTTCCTCCCCGGCCCCGAGGTGGCGGGCGACCTCGAGAGCGAGATGCGCTCCGCCCTGGGCCTCGGTGTCGAGGCGGCCAGCGACGACGGCTGACGCGAGCGCGTCGTCCGGCACGCCGGAAACAACGGGGACGGACAGCGAGCGCCTGCAAAAGGTCCTGGCCCGTGCCGGCCTCGGCTCGCGGCGCGCCTGCGAGGAGCTCATCGCGGCGGGCCGGGTCACCGTCGACGGCGCGGTAGCCACCCTGGGCCAGCGCATCGACACGTTGACGGCGAGGGTCGAGATCGACGGCAACCTCATCCCGGTCGCGCCCGATCTCGTCTACTACCTGTTGAACAAGCCCGACGGCGTCGTGACGACGGCCGACGACCCCCAGGGGCGTCCGACCGTCGTGGGGTTGGTCCCCACCGAGCCGCGCGTGTTCGCGGTCGGCCGGCTCGACCGGCACACCGAGGGACTCCTCATCCTGACGAACGACGGCGCGCTGGCCCAGCTGCTCACGCACCCCTCGCACGGCGTGGCCAAGGAGTACGTCGCCGAGGTCGAGGGCGGGACGCCTTCTCCGGGCGAGCTGCGCGCGCTGCGTCAGGGGGTCGAGCTCGACGACGGGCCGACGGCGCCCGCCGAGGTCGGCGTGCTGGCGGAGGGCGTCCTGCGCCTGGTGATCCACGAGGGGCGCAATCGTCAGGTTCGCCGCATGTGCGACGCCATCGGCCACCCGGTCCAGCGCCTCGTGCGCACGCGCATAGGCCCGGTGCGCGACACCAAGCTGGCGCCGGGGAGCTGGCGCGCGCTGAGCGCCGAGGAGGTACGGGCCCTCGCCGCCTCGGCGAGATAGCGGCCCGGGGACCACCGCCGAGGAAAGAGCTGTCAGCAGGGGAGACGCCCCGTCGGCCGGTAGAGTGGCCCGCCATGGCACCCGCTCTCACGGTCAGGGGTCTGCGCGGGGCCACGACGGTCGACGCCGACACCGTGGCCCAGGTCACGGAGCGCTCGCAGGAGCTCATGCGCGAGCTCATGGCCAGCAACGACCTGGTCGAGGACGACATCATCAGCGTGCTCTTCACGGCCACGGCGGACGTCACGAGCACCTTCCCGGCGACCGCCGTCCGTGCCATCGGGTTCGGGGCCGTCCCCCTCCTGTGCGCGGCCGAGATCGCCGTGCCCGGCTCCAAGCCACTGTGCATCCGCGTCCTCATGCACGTGCACACCACCCGCTCGCGTGATGACATCCGGCACATCTACCTCCACGGCGCCCAATCGCTCCGCGATGACCTCCCCGGCTGAGGCCGGAGCGC
>DATHPK010000176.1:0-3444 GCA_035483935.1 Acidimicrobiales bacterium | reverse complement strand
CCATGGCTACCTCCTACCTGCTCTCGCTCTGTGCTCACACCATAGGTTCGATTCCTGCGACATGACGCCGCGACGTCAGGGAGCGACCCTGAACGTGATCGGGGAATTTCGGTGGCGAGTGCTCAGGAGCCGGATGCGGCGATGATGGGCCCGTTGAGATGGGTGCCCGACATGTCGCCGTGGCTCGGTGCGTCGCCGAAGTTGTACACCGTGCCCCCAGCGGTGACGACCCAGTACCCGCCCCCGTCGGAGGTGGAGAAGATGGACGCCGCCGGGTCAAGGCCACCGGCTGAACCGCCCGGCGGGCCGCCCAGGTTGGCGGCGTCGCCGAAGGGGAAGACCTGTCCACCGGCGTCGAGGATCCAGTACCCGCCACCGTCGGGTGTCGCCACGGCCGAGGTGACGGCCGAGCCCTGGGTGCCAGGCTGGCCGTGGTTGACGGCGTCACCGAAGGCGTAGACGGCGCCGGAGTTCGTGACGACCCAGTAGCCGCCTCCCGTCGCGTCGGGCACGACGGCGACGGCCGCACCGTTACAGCCGCCGATGCCGGGGCAAGAACCGGCGAAGGTCGCGTCGCCGAAGGCGAACACGCCACCGTCGGAGGCCACCATGAAGTAGCCCCGGTCGTCGTGGCTGGGCACCATCCCGACGATGGGCGCGTTGAGGCTGTGCGGCTTGCCGGACCCCGCGGGGTTGAACCCGAGTCCGGGCATCGAGCCGTAGTACTGAGTGTCGCCGAAGGCAAAGACACCGCCGTCGGACGCATCCAGCCAGTAGCCGCCGCGGTCGGGTGTGGGCACGATGCCGACCACCGGGCGCTGGAGGACCACCCCGCCCATGGACCCGTGGAACTGGGCCGAGCCGAAGGAGAAGATCCCACCGTCCGAGCCGACAAGCCAATAGCCGTGCGACGCCACCGGCGGAGGCGGCGGGGGTGGCGGAGGAGGGGCCGGGGGTGTGGTCCCGGTGACGGTCAGGGTGAAGGACTGGGTGCCCGCGGTCGACCCGTTCGAAGCATCGAGGCAGATCGTGTAGCTCGAGTTGTCACTTGTGCTCGGCGTACCCTCGAGAGTGGCGACGGCGCCGCTGCCGTAGACGAGCGCAATGTCCGAGGGCAGCGCCGACGGCGTACAGCCGCTGAACGCGGTGTCGCTGATCGAGGTCACGGCCGGCGTGCCCCTGGCGATGATGAGCGTCGAGTTCGCCGAGCCCGCGGCGAACGTCGCCCCCGGGTTGCTGGTGATGCACGGTCCGTCGGTGGACCCACTGCTCGTGTAGGTGTAGCTGTCCGCGCCGCTTACCGGGGTGGTGCCCGCCGGCGTGGTCACGGTCACATTCACCGGACCCGCGCTCAGCGACTGCGGGATCGTCGTCGTGATCGAGTTCGAGGTGTCGCTGAAGGAGCCGATGCTCGCCACGGTGCCGAAGTCCACGATCGGGGTTGCTCCGTCGTTGAAATTCGTGCCGGTGATGGTGATCCTCCCGCAGGCGAGCTCGGAGCCGGATGACGGCGAGATGGCCGAGATCCTGGGCGCGCCACTGGGCGCATAGGTGAACTCGTTGACCTGGGCAACCCCCGTCGAGCTCGACGTGCCGCCAGTCGTGGTGACGGTGACGGTCACGGTGGCCGCGGCGGTGCCGGCCGGGTCCGCGGGCGCGTCGGCAGTCAGCTCGCCGTCCCAATTCAGATGGACGTTGCTGGCGGCGACGCCGCCGAAGTCGACAG
This sequence comes from Acidimicrobiales bacterium, assembly GCA_035483935.1. Classification (GTDB taxonomy): domain Bacteria; phylum Actinomycetota; class Acidimicrobiia; order Acidimicrobiales; family RAAP-2; genus Bog-473. The sequence goes on along the minus strand of DATHPK010000176.1, from coordinate 1,718 downwards.
TGGGTGTGGCGCCGAAGTAGTTACCCTCGATCGTGACCGGCGTCCCGGCCGACGTGCTCGACGAAGAAGCCGGCAGGACCTGGACCACGTCGGGCGTGGCGGCGCTCGACGGCGTTGGCAGCGAGCTGGGCGTGAGGGGGTCGACGAGGGTGTCCGAGGGATTGTTCTGGTAGGCGAAGATCTGGGCGTACTGCCCCGACGCGGTTTCGCCGACACCCATCAGGGCGGTCTCCCCCGCTACCGGGCCCCACGCACCAAGGACGTTGTCGCGGTGGCCCCAGCAGTCCGTCGATGTCGACGAAGCGCAGAGCAGGTTGGTCCCGCCGTAGCCGTCGTCGTACATCCAGGCGAAGTCCGCCCCGAGCGGCGTGTAGTCCAGCGCGAAGTTCGAGCCGCCCGGGCCCTTGTACCCGTTCGGCAGCGCCGGATCGGAATTCGTGTTTGCTCCGGTCTGCGCGGCCGTGTTGAGGTTGGCGTCGAGGCCCGAGTACTGGGAGAGCCCGCGGTCGCCCCGTTCCTCGTCGGCGATGATCAGCTGCTGCATGCTCACCGTCTGGCTGGCGTAGTCGGCGGGCAGCACGAGCGGGCCGAGGCCCTCGAGGGAGCGCGCGTAGTTGATGTTGTGGAGCACCGAGTCGATGCACCCAGCGCTGTTGTCGTCAACTCCGGTACAGGCGGGCACGACCTGCGACGGCACGTTCTGCGAGGGGTTCGACGGTGGGAGGATGCCGCTGGCGCCGGCAATGGCAACAGCCTGCGGCAGCACGCCGAGCGCGATCGTAGACACCACTACGAGAATGGTTCCCGCCGCGGCCCGCACGACCCTTTTCGATTGGACGCGCGCGCCTGTGCGCCGCTGTATCACGCCTTCCCGAGCCCCCTCTTGGAATTGAGATCAGCCGGGGCAACGTAACATTTCCGGCCTCTGAGACCGAGGCCCCCAACCCGAAGTTGTCGCCGGGTTGGGGGCAATAGGGCTAGAGGACTACTCCTCGTCTTTCCTCTCGATTTCCTCGCCTTCGGACAACCGGGAACGCCACGACGGATCCGGCGATCGAAAGCGTGTGCGTGTACGAATCCTCTCGGCCACGGGTCGGGCGAGGCTCGGGAACGTCGGCGGCGCTCCCCGATTCAGGGCTGCGATGTACTCGGACGCCGGAACGAGCTCGGCGAGCTGGCGGGCTGGAGCGTCGGATCGGACGATGTGTCCCCGTTGCCGCGGACACCGAACCTCCTCGACGTCCCACCGCAACCGCACTGCCCGTTGCCGGTCGTCGAGCGAGCCGCCCCTGCGGGTGCTCCGCTCGGTGAATCCTGTGACGGGGTCGTTTTGAGCCCGAGCTCCTGACCACGGATGTCTCGAGGCAGACAACCCGGTATCAAGTAATCCACAGGAGTTTCCGATGTTCCAGGAATGGGGGGAGAAGGTGGGAGACGAACGCTTGTCGGAGCGCGGTTCGGCCGGGTCGCTGCTGTCGCCCTTCCCAGTTTGGGTACGGCGCTGGCGTTCGTGATCATGTCCCGGTATCACCTGATCGGCGATCAGCCGATTTGGGTGATTCTGGTCCTACTCGGCCTCGCCGCGGTGATCGGCATAGCGTCGATCCGTCTGCTCGAGGCCGACGGCAACGGCTGGAAGCTACATGTAGGCGTCGGCCTGCAGTGTCTGGCTGTCGCAGCAGTGATCTACGCCATTGGTTGGGGGCCCACCCTGGCTA
>DATHPK010000175.1:0-27411 GCA_035483935.1 Acidimicrobiales bacterium | reverse complement strand
CGCTCTCGTTCTGCGCGGTTCCGCCGGCGTCGTGGGCGAGACGATTCCACGTGAAGCGCAGGAGGCGGCGTTGGCCCTCGCGGCCGACGAGCTCGACCCGCTCGGGCAGCTCTTGGGTGGCGCGCGGGACCGAGAAGGTCGACCGCACGACGCGGTGCAGTTCCATCGGCCGCGAGATTCCCTTGAGTGTGCGAGTGCCGATCGGCGTCAGCTCGAAATGTGGTTCCACGAGCTGCCGCGCGGTGTCGCTGATGACCACGGTGCCGGGCTCCGCCTCGCCCTGGAGACGTGCGGTCACATTGGGCGCGGACCCCGTGATTGCCGAGCCGTCGATGTTCCCGCCGGGTCGGCCGGCGACCACGACGGTGCCACAGTGCACACCCACCCTGATGGCGGGATGGATGCCGTACCTGTCGCGCAAGCCGACGGCGGCGGGGCCCATGCGTTCGACGAGTCGAAGGCCGGCCAACACGGCTCGCCGTGCGTCGTCACCGTGCGCCGTCGGGTACCCGAAGCACGCGACGACGCCGTCGCCCTGGAACTGGAGGATCCGACCGTCCAGCTCCTCGACGGTCTCGGCGGCAACCCGGCGGTAGACCGCGAACACCTCCTGCACGACCTCGGGTTCGGTCACCTCGGCCATGTCGGTCGACGCGACGATGTCGGCGAAGATCAGGCTGACGAAAGCCCGCTGGCCCTCGGGCAGCGACTGCTCGAGCGTGGCCCGCTCGATCATCGATGCCGCACGCTGGTTCGGGGGATCGACCGTCAGCACGTCGTTGGCGAGCTCGACCACGCGGTCCCAACTGCCCCCGGCCGCGGCGGCGTCCATCGAGGTCAGGAGCCGATCGATCAGCAGCGACAAGCGATCCTCTGCCGACGCCGCCGATTGCCCAGAGGCGGTCGTCACCTCCTTCTCCCTCAGTCGCCCGCCGGCGGGGACTGGGCGTGGCTCACGTAGAACAGCGCCGGTGTTTGTGCGCCGCCGACGCCGGCGACGAGTGCTCCTTCGTAGAGTCCGCAGGGCACGGTGGTGGTGTCCGCTTCGAGCGTCACATAGGCAGGGCCCTGATCGCTGAGAACGGGCGGCAGGATCCGCAACTCGGAGGACTTGATCGTCGCCCCTCTGCGCCCGATTCTCGTGAGGTCAGAAACGCTCACCCTGGCATTCGCCGACCGTGCCTCCACCATCAGGGTCGTGTGCTCAACGGTCTTTCCGCTCCTCCCCGGGTCGGCGCCGGCCGTCGGCCGGACCGTGACCTCGGACCAGTTCTGCACGCTCTCCATCCCGGCCTGCCAGGCGCGCGACCAGTCGCGCGCGAGTCGTTGGAAGAGACGGCTGGTGTCGTTCGCGGCGTCCTCTTGCTTGTAGCGCCCTGACCACATTCTCTCGGTGACGTCCGTGGTGAAGGGTGCGTAGAACCCGACCATGTCGGTCACGGTGTCGATCCATTGCTCGGCCATGCCGCCGGTGAACCCCGCCGCGTTCTGACCCCAGGAGGGAGCAGTGGGGTCCGAGTCGCCCACCGAACCCGGCGTCGGGTCGCCGCCGCCCGCCACCTGCTTGGCCTCCTTGCTGACCGCGCTCTTCACCCACTCGCTCCACTCCGGACAGACCTCGGTCGCCAGAGTGTTGAGCAGCGTGTTGGTGAAGCCGACCACCTTGAGTGCCTTGACGAGACGCCGGCCGCACACGTCGAGCGCCATGAGATAGCCGCGGTCGACCACCAGCATGTCGCCGATGCTGCGGTCGAGGTCGTAGGTCATGGCCGCCCAGGTCTTGGTCGACTTGAGCTCGCAGCGCAGTTCGGTCTCGAGGCGGTGCCCACCGATCTCGACGACCTCGAGGTAGTCGGCGTGGGTCTGCTCAGCGTTGCTGCGGGTCGGACGGAGGTCGACGGGGCCGATGGGGCGCATCTCCTTGAACATCTCGCCGCCCCACTCCGGCCAGTGGTCGGGGATCAGCCAGTCACGGAGGTCGTCGAGCTGTTCGTCGGTCTCGAACTCGGTGAAGATCCAGACCGCCTGCTTGCCCTCCACGTCGACAGGCGCGGCCTTACAGATCACCTGCGAGGTGCTCAGCGCATCGCTCGGCTCGCCACCGTTCGCCATTGCCGCCTCCCCTGTGTGTAGGGCAGCCCTGCCTAAGGTCGCCTGGACTTGGGAGAATAGCCCAGATCACCCCAGCAACCCCCGTGTCCTCCCTGAGAACGAAAATTTGGGTCGGGGTTGACAGGCCCGGATGCGGCGCTCCCGGTCCTAGAGGACCAGATGCTCGTACGCCTCGGGGTTCTGCATGTTCTCCTTGATACGCGCGGCCTGCTCCTCGGGAGACTCCTTCGTCCGCAAGAGGAACGGAGCGACCACGAGGCCGAGGACGACGCACGCGGCGGCGATGAGCAGGGCGAGCTGGTAGCCGTCGGCGAGCGCGCCGACCACGTCGTGGCCCGCAGCGACGAGGGACTTCGAGTGGTTCTCCGCGATCGTGCCGAGGGCGGCCAGGCCGATGGCACCGGCGAGCTGTTGGGAGACGTTCACCATCCCCGAGCCGAGGCCGGCGTCCTCGTTTGGAATCTCGGACATGCCGATCTGGATGAGCGGCATGAACGACGTGCCGGCACCCGTGCCGATCAGCAAGAAGGCGAAGAAGATCCTCGGGAAGTAGGCGGCGTGCGGTCCCGCCGTGGCGAACAGGAGCAGCCCGACGGCCGCCAGCACCATGGCCGGGTACAGCACGGGCTTGTTGCCGAAGCGCGTCACCAGCCAGGCGGTGATCCCCGTCGACATGCCGGCCATCGCGAGGGTCTGGGGCAGGAAGGCGAGGCCCGTCTTCACCGGGCTGTAGTGCAGGACGTGCTCGAAGTAGAGCGCACCGATGAAGAACGTCGAGAACATGCCGACCACCAGCAGGCCCCGGATCACCGCCGATCCGGTGAGGGTGCGGAGCTTGAGGATCCGCAACGGCATGATCGGGTTGGTGATCCTCGCCTCGAGGAGGATGAACGCGGTCATCAGGACGGCAGCGAGGCCGAGGAAGCCGAACGTGTGTGCCGAGCCCCAGCCGTCGCTCGACGCAGTCACCATGGCGTAGATCGCCACCATCACCGACGCCGTCACCAGCGCTGAGCCGAGCCAGTCCACGCCGGTCTTGATGCCGAGGCCGACGTTGTCCACCAGGAGGATGGAACCGGCGATCATCGTGGCGACCCCGACAGGCACGTTCACGAAGAAGATCCAGTGCCAGCTGAGGACCTGGGTCAGCACGCCGCCGGCCAGGAGGCCGACGGAGCCGCCTCCCACTGCGACGAACACGTACGCGCTCATCGCCTTGGCGCGCTCGGCCATGCTCGGGAACTCGGTCACGATGATGGCGACGATCACCGAGGACATCAGCGCGCCGCCGATGCCCTGGACAAAGCGCGACACCACCAGCATCTCCTGGGTGCTGGCCGAGCCGCAGACGATGGACGCGAGCGTGAACAGCGTGATGCCCGCGAGGAACACCTTTTTGCGCCCGATGAGGTCGCCGAGGCGGCCGGCCATGAGAAGGAAGCTGCCGAAGGAGATGAGGTAGGCGTCGACGACCCAGGTCAGCCCCGACTGGCTGAAGTGCAGGCTCTTCTGGATCGCCGGCAGCGCCACGTTCACGATGGAGCCGTCGAGCGCCGCCATGAACATGCCGAAGCAGACGACGACCAGGGCGATCCAGCGGCGGCGGTCGCCGGTGGGGACTTCGGACGCGACCGTCTCAGTGGCAGGGATAGTCATGATTTCGTGACTATCATATGGCAGTGATGGATATGGCCGTTCAGGCTGGTCTGGTCCGTGACGGTTCGGGGTCCGGTTCGTGAACGCCCGCGCGTCGGCCCGAGCCGGGACGGGGACGATCGTCCTGCTGACCCGGCTGGCCCGGGCGGTGTTCATCCGGAGCTCCGTCGACCTCGTCGGGATGAACCTGCGCAACATGGTCACGCTCGCCTATCTGCGCGACCACCCCGGCGTCTCACAGCAGGCGATGACCGAGGACCTCTCGATGGACTCGAACACCGGCGTCCTGGTGCTGAACGACCTGGAAGACCTGGAGTACGCGGAGCGTCGCCGCGATCCCGCCGACCGCCGTCGCCATCTCGTCGACATCACCGACGCCGGCCTCGAGGCGTTGGAGCAGGCCGAGTTGGCGCAGGGGAGTATCGAGGACGAGATCCTGGGCGGGTTGAGCGCTTCCGATCGGGCCGAGCTACGCCGGCTGTTGGTGAAGGCGCTCGAGAAGCATCAGCCCGGCGGCGCCGCCTGAGGATCAGCCCTGCCGGTAGTAGTGGCCGGCGTCGAGGTCCTCGATGAGCGTCGGGCCGTTCGCCTTCCATCCGACGAGCTCTTCGGTGATGGCCGCGGTGGCGGGGAAGTCCATCGCGGCGAACAGTCCGAGCGGGCCGAAGTGCTCGAGCGCGTCTTGCGGTGCGATCGACGCCGTGGGGACGCCGAGGCCGCGGCCGATGGCCTCCGCGATCTCGCGGAAGGGAACGCCGCCTTCGCCGACGGCGTGGAGCACCGTGCCGGCGGGGGCGGACTCGACGGCGAAGCGGGCAAGCCTCGCCGCGTCTGAGCGGTGTACGGCCGGCCAGCGCTGGGCGCCGTCGCCCACGTAGCCGGAGACACCTTTCTCGCGGGCGACGCCGACGTAGGTCGCGATGAATCCGTGGTCGCCGTCGCCGTGCACGGTCGGCGCGAAGCGCAACACGGAGGAGCGGACGCCGACGCCGCGCAGCGACAGGACGAACAGCGCGGTGGCTTGGCGGATCCCGGGCGGAGCGGCACGAGTCACCGCATTGGGCACCAGGCCGTCGTCCTCTGTGGCGGGCCGTCCACCGACCGAGAGGCCGGCGACGCCGGAGGCGAGCACGAGGGGCCGGTCGGAGCCGGCCAGGGCAGCGCCCATCGCTTCGACCGCGCGCCTGTCGGCTGCCCCGGCGACGGCGAAATTGCCCTGACCGAAGGCGATCTCGTGCTGGAACGCGAGGTGAATCACGCCGTCGGAGTCGTTGGCGGCCTTGGCCAGGGTCTCGGGGTCGTCGAGGTCGCCGCGCTGGACGATCGCCCCGGCCGCTTCGAGTTTCAGGGCCGAGGCGTCGGAGCGGGCCAGGCCGACCACCTCGTGGCCGGCCTCGAGCAGTTCGGGAACGACGGCCGAGCCGATCCAGCCCGACGCACCGGTGACGAAGATCTTCATGGGGGAACCTCCTGCAACGTCGATGTCAGAAACTGACATCAGTGACTGTCATCACAATAAGGGTGATGTCAGTCGCTGTCAAGACCCCGCGGGCTGCCCCGTCTGGTCAACCGTGGGGCGGTTGTCTCCGTCGGGGTGCCTCCGGGCCAGACCTGTCCAACGGCTCACCGCGGCATCGTCCGAGCGCCGTCGCGACCGATCGGCCCTCGGTCGGATCCCGGGTCGTGACGCGGGTCGCGCCTTCGTGTGCGCAACTCGAGCCGCATTCGCGTTGATACCGGGATGTCGGTGTCGCGTGCCCGAATCTTGCGTGACTGTTCGGCGACGCACCCCCTGTTCGTGTTGAACGGACTGTGCACCGGCCTTTAGACCCTCGATCTGTCGGAGTTGCAACCGAGACAGACATGGCATCGGGGCGCGAGCCGTCGCCGCCGTTTGCCCGACAGGAGGGACTATGCAGTCGAAGCGCTTTCGGATTCGAGGACGTGCTCTCGCCGCCGGTGTCTCGCTGGCCGCCTTGGCCGGGCCACTCTCCGTGTATACGTCGGGGACGGCGAACGCCGATCCGGGCCGGGGTCACGGACATGCATCCTTCAGGCCCGGTGACCTCTTGGTGACCACCGGTGTCTGGACGACGAACCCCGACATCACGGCAGGCACGACGCAGTTGCCACCCAACTGCCCGACCCCGGCGACGGCCTATGCGAGCTGCGGGACGGCTGTCGCGCCCGGCGCGTACCCGATCGTCTTCAACAACGACGCCGCCGACGGCAGCTTCGGGGTGACGCAGCCGATCGTCCTCGACGAGGTCGACCCAAGGAACGGCCAGTTGGTCAGGGCCGTCACGGTTCCCGACGACCCGAGCCGCGGGGACTACCTGACCACCAGCTTCTCGTCGAAGTCGGAACTCTCGGTCAACCAGTCGACCGACGACCAGTGGGACACGTTCGTTGGGTATGTCGCACCCCCCGGGGCGGTCGACGTCTCGAACGACAACACTCCCGGCGAGCAGGACCCGACGATCTCCGACACCGCCAATCCGACCTACCGCGCCGTGGCGCAGGTGAACTCGGCCGAGAACTTCGGCTTCACCGAGACGAACGCGTTCAGTGGGGACAACGGGCGGGCCGCACTGCTCGACCCCGAGGACGGGTCCAACGGCACGATCTTCGCCGTCGGCAACGCCGGGAACGGCGCCAACCCCGAGCCTCCGCAGGTGATCGACGGCGCGGGTTCGCAGATCCTGACGCCGGCGAACCAGCCCGAGGCCGACCAGGACCCCGGTACCCCCACGCCCTACGGGGACTTCAACGTCGCCCAGCTCGGTGACAGTGCCGACAAGTCGGGCAAGGACAACAACTACCGCGGCCTCACCGTCTACGACGGTGTCGTGTACTTCACCAAGGGGTCGGGCAGCAACGGCGTCGACACGGTCTACTTCGAGGACTCGAGCGGGAGCTGCAACGACACCAAGGGCGTCGGGCTCCCCTCGGCGTCCCCCACGCTGCCGAACGCGACGGACTGGACGCCGCCCACCTATTCCACGAGCTTTCCCGCCTTGGGCCTCACGCCGAAGAACCCCGGCCTCGAGCCGGCGAACTCGTGCATCCTGAACGGGTTCCCGACCGCGATCGCCAAGAATGCGACCGACGCCTCCGACTACCCCTTCGGGTTGTGGTTCGCCAACCCCACCACGCTCTACGTCGCCGACGAGGGCGCGGGTGACAACGCCTACGACGCGGCGACCAACACCTACGGTGCAGCGGCCGCTTCGACCACGGCCGGCCTGCAGAAGTGGTCGTACGACTCGTCGACCGGCTCGTGGCAGCTGGACTATGTGTTGCAGGGTGGCCTCGATCTGGGCGCGCCGTACCGGGTGTTCCCGGACGACGCGGGGGACAGGTACCCGACCGGGCTGAACACCACCGACTGCGGCAGCGGGCTGCCCTGGTCGCCCGCCACCGACGGCCTGCGCAACCTGGTCGGTCACGTCGATCGCGACGGGACGGTCACGCTGTGGGCGTCCACCTCCACGGTCAGTGGTTCGGGCGACCAGGGTGCCGACCCGAACCAACTCGTCGAGATCACCGACCAGCTCGGCGCGACCTCGGCCGGCCAGGTGACCCACGAGAAATTCCACACCGTGATACCGGCGACCTACGGACAGGTCGTGCGGGGAGTGGCCATCACGCCGGGTACTCCGCACACCAACGGGGACACCACCAGCGCGCAACTCTGATCAGGGGACAGCCGCCCGCGAGGGGTCCCTTCCGCGGGCGGTCGTCCCTGAGGTCTCCTAGGTCGTCACCTCTTGACGGCGTGGTACTTGGCGACGATCAGCTTGCCGATGATCGTGTAGCCCGCATTCATCGGGTGGATGTCGCCCTTCTGGCAGAACCAGGTCAGCGCACACACGCTCGCGACCGGCACGGGGATCGTCCCGTACGCAGCGGTGTGGACGGTGCGCTTCAGAGACGTATAGGCGCCCGTCGCCTTCGTGACGTCGACGAAGGCACCGCGCGACGTGGCGTAGGACTGCGCGAGCGCCGGGTTGACGAGGGACTTGAAGGCGACGACCGAGAGATTGGCGAGGTTGATCGCGGCGGCGGAGCCCGGGTTGGTCGGGAAGACGTACGTGCCCAGGATCACGTCGGGATACGTCGAGCCGATGATCGGGACCCTCGGCCCCGCGGCCGCCCGCAGCTGCCCTGCGATCGACGTGACGTTGGTCTTGATCGTGCTCACCGCGTTGCCGACGCACATGATCGGGTTGGCGGCGCGCGCACAGGGGACGACGTCATTGCCGCCGATCGAGACCGTGATGAGCCCTACGTGGCCCTTGTGGGCCGCGATGAAGGAGGTCGCCGCCGCGATCTGCGTCGTCGTCGGGTAGGTCATCCCGCCGGCGGTGTTCGGCAGAACGTCCGGGCAGCCGACCGTCGTGAGCAATGACGTCGTCGTCGCGCCCCCGCAGCCGAAGTTCGCCAGTGTGAGGTGCGTGCGCCTCGCCACGTATGCGACGTACCCGGGCGTGGCACCCTTGCCCGGCTGGTACCCGACAGAGTACGAGTCGCCGAGCGACACGTAATACGTCGTCGGGCGCTTGGCTGCTCCCGCGACCTGGGGCAGTGCGGTCATCGAGAGGGTCGCCGCAGCCACCACGGTCAACACCGCGGTCCACGCGGCCATGCAACGTCGCACGAGAACTCCAGTCGAATCGGCGGGCCGGGTGCCGTCACCCGGCGCGTCGCCTGGTGTCTTTCCTACTACAGGGGTTCGCTCTGCTGGTTGCAGGGGCCTGCCGTCAGGGGCCTCCTACTGGCGCGCCATGATCACCCGCAGCCGGTCCTCGGGGTGCACGAGATGGTCCGACGAGGACTCGTCGACATTGATCTGGACCCAGCGGATCTTGCCGTTGAACTCGTTGCCGGTCGGGGGGTACTCCTCGCTCACTGGCGTGCCGAGATCAGCCCCCACCTCGGTCGTCTCGTCGCCCGAGTACACGAGCGGCACGGTCGCCTCGAGCCGGCCGTCTCCGATCGGCGCGCCGTCGGCGAATAACGTCACCGTCCCGCCGATGCCGAGCCCCGGGCCGTCCGCCACGAACTCCATTCGGAGCTGGCGCACGCCCGGGGCGACCGCCGTCGCGGATCCGACGACGTCGCGGCGCAGGCCCGCCAGGTTGTGGCAGTACCGCAGCTCGCCGCTCACGGCGTAGAGGCTCCAGCCGCCGAACGCGCCGCCTTGTGCGATCACGACCCCGGCAGCGCCCTCTTCGGGCACCTCCACCTCCGCCGTCACCGAGTGCGAGCGGTTCTTCACCGCGATCACCGAGCTCTCCGACAGCCGGCGCATGCCGGGGAAGAGGATCTGCGAGCTTCCGGTGACGAGCTCGGGCCGGCCCGCAAGCGACGCGAGGAAGCGTTCAACCGAGCGGTCGTCGAGCGGGAGCACATTGTGGCGCGTCGCCTCGATCAGCCAAAGCCGCTGCAGGTGTGCGAGCTGCCCCGGGTCGCTCGAGGCGAGGTTGCGCGCCTGGGTCCAGTCGTCGGGGCCGTAGAGCTCCCACGTGTCGTCGTCGAAGGGCGGCATCCCGGTCGTCTCCCACGGCGTCCGGTGCTTGGTGCAGGCCGTCCACCCCTTGAAGTAGATGCCGCGGTTGCCCATGCACTCGAAGTACTGGGTCGAACGCCGCTCGCCGGCCGCGGCGTCGTCGAAGCAATAACGCATGGAGATCCCCTCCATTGGGTGCTGCATGACGCCGTGGACGAACGTCGGCTCGGGGATGCCCGCCACGTCGAGCAGCGTGGGAGCGACATCGATGACGTGGTGGAACTGGTCGCGGATCTCGCCCCGGGCCTCGATCCCGCCCGGCCAGTGCAGGACCATCCCGTTGCGCGTGCCGCCCCAGTGCGAAGCAACCTGCTTGCTCCACTGGTACGGCGTGTCCATCGCGTGTGCCCACCCCACGGCGTAGTGGTTGTAGGCGTCGGGTCCGCCGAAGGCCTCGAACTTGGACAGCATGAACTCGGGCGTTTCGAGCGAGGCCATGCCGTTGAACGTCAGCAGCTCGTTGAAGGTGCCGTTCAACTGGCCTTCGGCGGAGGCGCCGTTGTCGCCGATCATGTAGCAGATCAGCGTGTCGTCGAGCAGGCCGAGTTCCTCCACCGCGTCGATCACGCGGCCCATGTGGAAGTCGACGTGCTCGAGGAATCCTGCGTAGATCTCCATCTGACGCGCCAGCACAGGCTTGAGTGCGTCGGGCATGTCGTCCCACGCCGGGATCTCGGCCGGCCGGGCCGTCAGCTCCGCGTCGGCCGGGACCACCCCGTTGGCCTTCTGGCGCGCAAAGGTCTCCTCGCGCAGGCGGTCCCAGCCGTCGTCGAAGCGGCCCTTGTAGCGGTCCACCCATTCGGGGAAGACGTGATGTGGCGCGTGGGTCGCACCCGGCGCCATGTAGGCGAAGAAGGGTTTGTCCGACACGAGGGACTTCTGCTGGCGGATCCAGTCGATGCAGCGCTGGGCCAGGTCCTCGGTCAGGTGGTAGGTCGGTGATTCCGGTGCCTCGATCGGCACGGTGTCCTGGTAGAGCGCCGGGCTGTACTGGTGGGTCTCGCCGGCGACGAAGCCGTAGAAGTGCTCGAAGCCCGAGCCTGTCGGCCACCGGTCGAACGGGCCGAGAGGGCTGGTCTCCCACGTCGGCACCTCGTGGCACTTGCCGAATTGCGCGGTCGAGTAGCCGTTGAGCCGGAGGATCTCGGCCACGGTGGCGCACGTGTTGGGTCGGCTGGACGTGTAGCCCGGAGCCGAGGTCGCGATGTCGGCCACGGCGCCCATGCCCACGGTGTGGTGGTTGCGCCCGCTCAGCAGCGCCGCGCGCGTCGGCGAGCACAGCGCGGTGGTGTGGAAGCGCCGGTAGCGGAGCCCGGCCGCTGCGAGGCGGTCCGCGGTCGGCGTGGCGCATGGGCCGCCGAACGTGGCGGACGCGCCGAAGCCGACGTCGTCGAGCAGGATCAGCAGGACGTTGGGTGCACCGCTGGGCGGCCGTAGCGGCACGATGTCAGGGAACGTCGTGTCGGGGTCCTTCGCGTCGTACGTCACCGGTCCCGTGTGCGGGCGGTCCGGGATCGGCAGGACCGTGCGGGGCAGCGTGTCCCTCCGGCTGGTCGTTCCGTTCTGGCTGTCGGTCATCTCATCCTTCGGTAGGTGGCGGGCACGTCGGCGGTCGAGTTCTCACGGCGCAACCCGGCGCGCATGCTTGTGTGCGTGTGCGGGCGCGCTGACAGGTAATCACGCCGGCGCAGCAGCACCAAGGCGGCTCAGCCCCGGATCGGCGGGAGGACGTGTACCAGCGCCGCCATGGGGCCCGGGCGCGCCGACGACTGGGGAGTCGCGCGCACACCGTCATGAAGATCCCTCCCCGGACCGCCTGCCACGGGCGCTGTCTCCTGGGGGGCGGCCCGCCGATCGAATCTCGGGCTCATAAGAGTGCTCACCGCCAGGCGGCTCGGAGAACAGCCTTCCTCAAAGGGCAGCTGTTCTGCCGCCATTAGGCTCGTAGCGTGGCTTCCGAAGTTTCCGAGCTGTTCGACGAGGACGCCTGGAAGCAGGTGCCCGATTTCGACTTCGCCGACATCACGTACCACCGCGCCGTCGAGCACGGGACTGTCCGCATCGCGTTCGACCGGCCCGAGGTGCGCAATGCCTTCCGGCCCCGGACCGTCGACGAGCTCATCACCGCCCTCGACCACGCCCGCTGCACGTCCGACGTCGGCTGTGTGCTCCTCACCGGGAACGGGCCCTCGCCCACCGACGGTGGGAGGGCCTTCTGCTCCGGCGGCGACCAGCGCATTCGGGGTGCCGCGGGCTACGAGTACGAGGACGCCGGGGACGCGGGGCGCGCCGGCCGCTTACACATCCTCGAGGCTCAGCGCCTCATACGCTTCATGCCCAAGGCCGTCATCTGCGTCGTGCCCGGGTGGGCGGCCGGTGGCGGGCACAGCCTCCACGTGGTCTGCGACCTGACCCTCGCCAGCGCCGAGCACGCGCGCTTCAAGCAGACCGACGCCGACGTTGCGTCCTTCGACGGTGGATTCGGCTCGGCCTATCTGGCCCGTCAGGTCGGCCAGAAGCACGCCCGCGAAGTCTTCTTCCTCGCCCGCACCTACACCGCTGAGGAGATGCACCAGATGGGTGCCGTGAACGCCGTGGTGCCGCATGCCGACCTCGAGCGCGTCGCGCTCGAATGGGCCAAGGAGATCAACGGCAAGAGCCCAACCGCCATCCGCATGCTGAAGTACGCGTTCAACCTCATCGACGACGGGCTGATCGGCCAGCAGCTCTTCGCTGGCGAGGCGACCCGCCTCGCCTACGGCTCACCCGAGGCGGCCGAGGGCCGGGACTCCTTTGTGGAGAAGCGGCCGCCCGACTGGTCGCCCTTCCCCTGGCACTACTGAGGAGGAGCGACCGCGCCCACACCGGGCCGGCCGACTACGAGCTCTTCGCGGCGCCGCGCTCGATCTCTGCGCGGTGGTGGCGGGTGACGGCGGCACCACCACCGCCTGCCGGGCCGTCGACTACAGGTCCTCCTCGCGCAGGCGGGCGAACGCGACCCAGCCCCACAGCGCCGGCACGTACGTCGTGCACGCTCGGAACAGCAGCGTCGCGCCCGCCGCGACGTCCTGGGGCACGCCGGCCAGCGTCAGCCCCGAGATGTACGTCGCCTCCACCACGCCCATGCCACCGGGCACCGGGCAGATGCCGGCCAGCACGCTGGCCGTGCAGCACACGAGCATCAGCGCGCTGAAGTTGGCCTCGGCCCCGACCGCGTGCAGGCACCAGGCGAGCCCGGCGGCCAACAGGAGCTGGGTGAGGGCGGGCCCGGCGAGGAGCCGTACCACCGGAGCGACGTGTGACGTCACGTCGTAGACGTGGGCCCAGGCCGAGGCGAACTGGGGGCGCACGCGCGAAGCCCAGGCGTGCCACATGCGGGGGGCGATGAAGGCGAGGCCCCCGATCAGGCCCGTCGCCACACCGGCGAGCAGCAGCGTCTGGAGGAGCGCGGCGTGGGGCCCCTTCGGGCCTGTGATCCCGAGATGCAGCTGGCCGATGGCCACGGGCAGGAACCCGATGGCGAGGAGGAGTGCCACCGCGACCCGCGCCACGCTCGTCAGGAGGCCCGAGCTGTATGCGATGCTCGGCGTGAGGCCGTTCCGCCGGTGCAGCGACACCGCCGCCGCCGTCGAGGCGACCGGTCCGCCGATGAGCTCGGCGAAGCTCATAGCGCTCGCGGTTCGCACCAGCGCGTCGAAGGGGATGTACGTCGTCACCCCGCCCCACAGCGCAAGCCCCTGGCCGACGGAGGCGCCCTGCACGACGACCAATGCGCCCACCACCGAGGTGAGGTCGGCCGCCGACAGCACCGCCTGCATCTGGCGTCCACCGATCAGCAGCACCACGACCAGCCAGACCAATGCGGCGATGGCGAAGGGGATGATGAGCTTGTGCAGTCGGAGCCGGGGGAGGCGTGGAATGCGCATGACGCGGCTGAGCTGATCCCCCCGCGCCGCCGCCAGCATCGCCGTCACGGTCGGCGTCCCCGCCGTTCCGGTCGCGCGCACGGCCGCGGAAGACGCGCCGACGTGTGCGCCCGGCGTCACGGCGGAGCCCGAGGATCCCCCCATTGGCGGCGCTTCCTCGCCCCCCTCGACCGGCGCATCCGGTACGTCCGGAGTATCCCGCGCATCTCGCGCGGCATGGCGAGGCGATCGGGTGCGGTCGTGGGCCATAGGCGGTACCGGGGGACGGGGAACCGAAGCCACTCTATTGACACGGCGGTTGAAAAACGCGGTTCGCGCGACCCCAGGTCAGACCACCCCGGGCCCGCCCCCCGCCCGTGGGCCATGGTGTCCTGCCGCCGAACCCGCCCGGCGCAGGCTCCGCGTCGCGATCGGCGCCGCCCCTCCGGCCCGCCCGTGCGCGGGGTGCCCGTGTTCGAGCCGCGCCGCCGCGTACGCGCCGTAGCGCGCAGCCAACGGCGACGCGCTGATCCCGTGCAACAGCACGCTCAGCGCCACCGTCAACGTCACGGCGGTGAGGATTACCTTTGATTGCGACGGCTCCAACGAGTCGACGGCGATCAGGCCGAAGACCACCGAAGCCAGGCCGCGCGGGCCGAACCACCCGACGAACGCCACGGTGGCGCGGTCGAGGCCCGTCCCCGCCAGCGCCACGGCCACCGGCACCATGCGCAGCACGGTCAGCGCCAGGAGCGCGAACACTACGTCGCGCCAGCCCGCGTCTTCGAGCCCGGGCACGAGCATGACCGCGCCGAAGAGGAACCAGACGACGAGCGACAGCAGGGACCCGGCCTCCTCGGCGAAGCCCAACACCGCCTCGTCGTTGTGGTGGTCGATGCTCCCGAAGGCGAGCCCGGCGACGAAGGCGCAGACGAACCCGTTCACGCCGGCGACGTACGCGGCCGAATAGGAGAAGACGGCCAGCGCCAGGATGGCCAGCGGCCGGTAGCCCCGCGAGCTCCACTCGTGCCGGCGCGCCCACGCCAGGCTCGTCGCACCCACGATGCCGATCCCGATCCCGAGCAGCGTCCCGCCCAGCAGCGCGCCCACGGCCGCCCAGAGATGCTGACCCGACAGTGCATCGGCGGTCACGGCCCCGGCGATGAAGAGGTTGACGACCGGCGTCGCGATGCCGTCGTTGAGGCCGCTCTCGACATTCAGCGTCCGGCGCACGCCCGAGGGCACGCGGTCGTCCGACATGATCGAGGCCCCCAACGCGGCATCGGTTGGCGCCACGATGGCGCCGATCGCGGCCGCCACCCAGAGCCCGGTGCTCCCGAACAACACAGCGGCAGTGGCCGCCCCGGCCGCGATCGTCAACGGCAGCCCGATCCCCAGCAACCGGACCGGGATGGCGGCATCGGCCCGCAATGCGCGTAGGTTCACCCGCGACGCATCAGCGAAGAGGACGATGGCGAGCGTCACCTCGGCGAGCGAGCGGATCGTCGAGGAGTGGAGCGTGAAATGCACCATCGCCGTCGGCCCGTGGGTCACGACCACGCCGAGCACCACGAAGGCGATTGGGGCCGAGACGTCCCAGCGTTCGAGCCGTCCCGAGACGAGCCCCCACACGATCACGCAGGCAGAGACCACCGCCAACGCGGCGAAGCCGGATTCATGGGCCATGGCCGTCTCATTCTCTCAGGGGGGTTGCGGCGAATCGGTGAGGGCGAAGGTCGCGATCTGCGCATCCCAGCGCGGGCCTCGGTCGCGGCGCTAGAACAGGGGTGGGGGACGACTCGGGGCCCGGCCCCTTTGAACTGACCGCGAGGAGGTCACATGCTGGCGACGGACTACCCGGTTCTCGATCTGTTCCTGACGATGTTGTACTTCTTCCTCTTCTTCATCTGGATCTGGCTGCTGATCATGGTGTTCTTCGACATCTTCCGCAGCCACGACATGGGAGGAGTGGCCAAGGCACTGTGGGTCATCTTCATCATCATCCTCCCGTTCCTCGGGGTCTTCGTGTACCTCCTCGCCCGCGGCGGCTCCATGCACGAACGCGCCGCGCGACAGGCGGCAGACCAGCAGAAGGCCTTCGACCAGTACGTGCGCCAGACCGCCGGCACCGAGGGTGGCGACACGGCGTCCCAACTCTCGAAGCTCGCCGACCTCAAGAACCAAGGCGTGCTGACCGAGGAGGAATTCCAGTCGGAGAAGTCCAAGCTCCTCAACGCCTAGCCCCAGGGCCGCCGTCCCTGCGCTTCACGACCACGTCGTCACCGGGGGGCTCGCTTCGGTGACGCCGGAAGAACGGGACAACACCGAATCGGACCAGCCCGATCCGGAGCTCGGGCCAGGGCCGCAGGGTGGCACCGGGACGCGCCCAACGCCTGGAATCGAGTCGCAGGCGACCGATACACCCGACACCTACGAGCGGATCGCCCTCCGCATCGAGGAGGACGTCGAGAAGCCACTGCCGTGGCGCACCATCGCCAAACGGACTGCCATGGTCCTGGTCGCCGGCATCACCATCTACCTGGTCTTCCCGAGTCTCGCCGAGGTGTTCAGCTCCTTTCCGAAGCTGACCTCACTCGATCCGATCTGGTTCACCCTCGCCCTCGCCTTCGAGGTCGCGCACTTCGTCTGCACCATCGGCCTCCAGCGGATCGCGCTCGGGACCAAGGCCTGGTTCTCGGTCGCGACGTCGCAGCTGGCGGGGAACTCGATCAGCCTGGTCGTGCCGGGGGGAGCCGCAGTCGGCGCGGCGACGCAGTTCCGCATGCTGGCGAAGGCCGGCAACGACACCGCCGCCGCCGTCGGAGGCCTGACCGTGTTCTCGCTGCTGCAGATCGGCGGGCTGCTTGCGCTGCCGATCTTCGTGTTGCCGGCGATCATCGCGGGCACGCCGATCGCTCGGAGCCTCGAGTACACAGCCCTGCTCGGCCTCGTTGCCTTCGTGCTCTTCGCCGGCTTCGGCGCCGCCGTGCTCGTGTTGGACGGACCGATGCGCTGGGTCGGTCGCGTGGTGCAGGTCGCGCGGAATCGCTTCAGGCGTAACGCCGTGCCGATGACGGACCTCCCCGAACGCCTCGTGCGCGAGCGCAACCGCATCCGCGTCGTCCTCGGGCGGCGCTGGAAGGCGGCGACGTTGCTCAGCAGCGGCCGCCTCTTGCTCGACTACGGCTGCCTGCTGGCTTCGATCCGCGCCACGGGCGCCAAGCCGAACCCGTCGCTGGTTCTGCTCGCCTACGCGGTGGCCAAGCTGCTCGCGCTGATCCCGATCACTCCCGGCGGTCTCGGCATCGTCGAGGCGGGGCTCAGCGGCCTGCTGATCGTCGCCGGCGTCCCCGGCGGCGACGCCGTCGTTGCGACGCTGGCCTACCGGATCATCTCCTACTGGCTGCCGATCTTGGTGGGACCGTTTGCGTACGTGGCGTTCCGACTGCGCTACGGCAAGCCGGACCACGGCTCGAATCAGGGAGCAGATGGCACCGGCGCCGCGTTCGCCGGAGGCTGAGCGGCCGCCTGACCAGGGGCTCAGGGCGGAAGTTGGACATCCGTTGTGAATCGCACCGTTGCTGCAAGGTTCGTGCGTCGAGCAGCATCGGGAGTCGGGTCCGTGGCGCTGGATGGGCCTCTCGGGCCGTCGCCGTTGCTCGCCATGACAAAATAACTAGCCAGTCGCTGCATGAGGGGGAGCTCGCACAGACAAGATGACGCGAGAGTGCAACCGCCATGTATAAGGGGACATGGGACTCCGTGCGCACTCATGGGGTGCCGGACTGGTACGACGACGCCAAATTGGGTGTCTTCTTGCACTGGGGGCCCTATTCGGTGCCCGGGTGGGCGCCGCGGGTTCCCGACATCCAGGAGATGTTGGTCAAGGCCGGCCCGAGGCGGATGCTGCGGGAGAACCCGTACGCCGAGTGGTACCTCAACACGATGCGGATCAAGGGCAGTCCCACGGCGCGACACCACGCCCAGGTGTACGGGGACGACTATCCCTACGACAACTTCGTCAAGACCTTCGACATCGCCACAACGGGCGCCAACTTCGACGCACTCGCGGGGCTTTGCGCCGACGCCGGGGCGCGCTATGTCGTCTTGACCACGAAGCATCACGACGGGTTCGCGTTGTGGCCGTCGGCGGTGCGACATCCGGTGAAGGGCGAGTATCACGCCCGACGTGATCTGGCCGGCGACCTGGCGGCGGCGGTGAGGCAGCGCCGGATGCGGATGGGCCTCTACTACTCGGGCGGTTACGACTGGCCTTACAACGGCGCCATGCTGCGCGGCGCATCGGATCTCTTGCTGGCGGCGCCGGGCGGGACCGGTTACCGGGAGTACGTGACGGCGCATGTGCGCGAGCTGATCGACCGCTATGCGCCGTCGGTGTTGTGGAACGACATCTCGTGGCCGGCCGGTGGCAACTTGGCCGAACTCTTCGCGTACTACTACAACGCGGTGCCCGACGGCGTGATCAACGACCGCTGGCGCGAGGTGGCCGCGCCCCGGGGCACGGTGGCCAAGTCCTTGGTCCGCGCGGGCGGCAGGTTGTTGGAGCTCTTGTGGCCGCTGATCCCGGCCCGGCGCAAGCGGCTGACGTTCGCCTCACCGCAGCATTGCGACTTCCGCACCCCCGAGTACGAGATGCTGCACACGGTGTCGCAGCGCAAGTGGGAGATGTGCCGCGGCGTCGGCCGCTCCTTCGGTGCCAACCGCGAGGAGCCGCCCGAAGACATCATCAGCGAGACCGAGCTGATCCAGATGTTCTGCGACGTCGTCGCGAACAACGGCAACCTCTTGATCGGGGTGGGGCCGCGTCCCGACGGGACGGTGCCCGAATCGCAGCAGGCGCCGCTTCGGGGGTTGGGTAGGTGGCTCGCGGCGAACGGCGAGGCCGTCTACGGCTCACGGCCGTGGGTGATGGCCGAGTCGTCAACGTCGGACGGGACGCCGCTGCGCTTCACCAAGAGCGGCCAGGGGGTCTACGCCCTGGTGCTCGGAATGCCGGCGGCGCGCCGGGTGACGCTCGGGGGCATCGACGGGGCGAGCGTGCGCCGGGTGCGCCTGGTCGAGGTCGACGAGCTGGCCGGATTCACGGTGGATGACGGGGGCGGACTGATCGTGAAGCTGCCCGAGCGCCTGCCACTGTCCGCGGTGACGGCGTTCGACCTCGGCGCCGAGGTGCGGGCGCGGGCGGAGGGGTAGGCCGGCGCGCCGGCGCGCCTTCTTCAACCGCTCAGGACGAGCTGGGTCTGCAGCACGCGTGCCACGAGGCGGTCCTGTGGGTCCCGGACGTCGGTCTCGACGACGACGACCGTGCGCCCGACGTGCAAGGGGCGTGACGCCGCCTCGACGTAGCCCTCACGCACGCCGCGGAGGAAGTTGGTCTTGGACTCGACAGTCGTCGTCCCGGCCGCGTCCTCAGGCAGGTTCAAGAACGCGCAGGCGGCTCCGGTGCTGTCGGCGAGGGACATGACGGCGCCGCCGTGCAGTAGTCCGCCGGCGGTGCAGAGCCCGGGCGCCCAGTCGAGCCGGGCCCTCACCTCCTCTTTGGAGTAGCGGGAGAACACGGCGCCGATGGTTTTGGTGAAGGGCATGAGGTCGAGCAGCGCGTGGGGGTGTGCATTCGGGTCGCTCTTGCCGGCGTTGCCGGCCGCGTCTGTCGCATCGGTCATGTCTTCGGAGGCTACCGAGGGCGCAGTTACCGCGGGGTCATCGGCCCTTTCTTCGACAACATTCCGTCACAGCGACACACCTGGCACAACGAACGTGAAAAGTGACCGACAAAGGGACCTTCGGCCCGGGTCCATGGACTCTAGGCACAAGCGTGCCCGGAAGGCAGGATGCTGGGGATGGACGACGGTTGCCGGCGCTGCAGCTCGCCAACAACAGATGCGGTTCGATCTCTTCAGGGGAAGATCCGTCTCGTTGACGGAAGGGGGAGGATTTCCCTCGGCACGTCGTCCTCTTTCGCAATGCGCCAGCCCGGGGGTGACGGGCTCGGCCATGCAGGATCTGCTCCCCGCCGGGGTGGTACCTGCTCCGGTTAGACCGTCGAGCGGACGGCAGCCCCGGGGGGACGGGGGGCGGAACAAATCAATGTGACTCCCGGCGTCCGGTACATTCCGGATTCTTGGCGAACGCCGGGAGCTCACATTGATCCTCGACCTCTTCCTCATCGGCCTGGTTGTCACCCTCGAGCCGATCCCGCTGTCCGCGTTCATCCTGCTGCTGGCGGCGGAGCGCGGGCTGCTCAAGGGCCTTGGCTTCGTGCTCGGGTGGCTCGGCACCCTGGTGGTCATCGTCGCCGTGATCGTCGTGGTCACGGGCGGCAAGCCGCTGATCCCACACAGCTCGCCGTCGACGGCCGCGCTGGCGGTCAAGCTCGCGATCGGCGCGGTTCTGATCGGCATCGGGTTACGCCGGCGGGCCCGGTTGTCGCATCGGTCGGAATCCGACCCGCCCCCGCAGAAGAAGCAGCCCAGGTGGATGGCGCGCATCGACCAGGTCAACCCGCTCGCCGCGGCCGGCCTGGGCTTCCTTCTCCAGCCCTGGGTTCTCATCGCGGCTGGCGTCACGAGCATCGTGGAGGGGAAACTCAACACGCCGATCGAGTACTTCCTCGTCTTCTTCTTTGCCGTGTGGTGTTCAGCCAGCTATCTCGCGCTCGAGACCTACGCGGCGATCCGGCCCGAGGTGGTGAAGAGCCGCCTGCAGGCGATTCTCGACTGGATCAATACGCACACCGACCAGGCCATCGCCATCCTGTCGCTGGCGCTCGGCCTCTACCTGATGGGCAAAGCCATCTACGGGCTGGTCTCGAGCAGCTAGCTGGAGTGCCGGCGAGCCGCGCCGGGCGGCTCAGAGCGAGGCGCTGGGCGCCGCGGGTGGTGCGACGGGTGCCGCCGGCGTCGCCGGGCTGCTCCACATGCCGACCGGTCGGGCCGGCCGAGGCGGGAAGACCGACGGGCCGAGGTTGGCGTGGATCATCAGAACGATCGCCGACGCCACCATGATGTAGACGAGGTCGAGCAGGAGGGCGAGCGTTCCGTTCCGGCTTGAGCCGATGCTGCCGAAGACGCCCGGGGCGATCAGCGCCAGCAACAGGTAGACGGCGACGCCGAACGAGAAGACCAGCTGCAGGAGGTAGATGAAGCCGACGACGCCGGCGTAGGAGTTCATGACGCGGGAGTTGGGCTGTGACGGGCCGGAGTCGCCGGTGGCGGTTGCGATCCCCCGGCGGAAGTGGAGCACCCAGACGCTGCCGGCGATCACGACGAAGAGGGCGCCGATGACCACCTCGCGGGTGACTGAGTTGCCCATGGGGCTGTAGTGCGGTGCGATGAGCGAGAAGAGCGCCGTCATGATTAGCACCGAGCCCGCGAACGTGAGCTGCAGCATCACGAAGCTCATGCCGAAGAGGTACACGGTGTGTGGTCGCATGCCGCGGGGGTCGGGCTCAGCCCGGTTCGCGACGATCAGGATCACGAGAACAATGAACACCCCGGAGAACAGCGCGAGCGCAACCGCCACCCCGGCCGCCGCACCACCGGCGATGTTGACCAGCTGACCAGTGACCATGCTTCCTCCCCCTGAAACGCCCCACCCTGTGGGGTCCGTCCGCAAAGTACGTCACGGCATGTGCGAGATCGCGGATGCAGTGGTCCGCTGCGGAGGCATCCCCGGTTGGAGCTTCGGCGCGTGGTACACCGGAAAGTGCTGCAGGTATCTCGCAGCCTGCGGCAGGAGGTACGACCGATGCTCGCCTACACCTGGCCGCTGCTGAACCTGTTCTGGACGTTCCTGATGTTCGCCGGAACGGTCCTGTTGCTGTTCTTCATCATCTTCTGCTTCGTGGACAACTTCCGCCGGAACGACCACAGCGGCTGGGCCAAGGCGGGATGGACCGTGGTGATCCTGCTCATCCCGTTCATCGGCGCGGTGATCTACATCATCGCCCGGCCTGCGAACGCGCAGCTGGCGACCTGAGGGGTCCGTCAGGCCCGGCGGTCGCCGGCCCCGCCGGGACAGGTTGCACTCGAGGCGAAAGTGTTCTCACCGGTTGCCCCGGGCCCCTCGGCTCGTCCGGCCGCCCCGGATTCTGAGTACCCCCAAATCTTGGGGCCCCCGAAGGCCGAGCAACCTTGCTGAAATGGACATTCGCTTTCCAACCGCCCCTATCGCTATGGTGCGCCTTGACCAGGGAAACACCAGGAGCAGCACGGGTGCAGAGCCACTATCCGAAGATAACCCAGGGGCCGGACAACACGTGGGTGGTCGAGTGCATCCAGTGTCGGAACGACATGCAGTCCGACCTGCCGATCGGGATCGGGATGCCGCTGCACGACCTCGAGACAGCCGAGCGGCTCCGTGACAACCACGCGCTGCGCACGACGCGGGTCGCCGCTTCCTAGCCAGACTCCTCGCACCCGACACCGGGATTGTCCGGTATGCGCTTCGACGTCAGGGGCGTCGGGTCGTCTCCAGCCGCACGTGTCGGCGCTCGGGATCGATTGCGGACTTCGACGGCCTGGACGAGAGCGCGGCCGCGGACCGGAGGCGCCGTCAGACGACTCGCCGAAGATCGTCACGAAGACGACATCGCCGCAGCCCGGCGGTCGTCGACGCCCGTGAACGCAGAGTTGCTGTCGTCGGTCGCCGCGTCGGCCCGGGCCTGTAGGACGCGCTCTTGCAGGTCCGAGCCCACCCCCGTGAGCCCAATTCTGCGGACCGGTACGCCCCCGGAACAGGGGACCTGGTCCTCATCGAAACTGCACCGGATGTGTCACAATGACTGACAGCGCAGCACGAAATGCGGGTGGGGCGGCACCACCGCGAGGGCAGTCGTCGGGGGGGAGCAGCACCTGATGTCAAGCAACCTCTTCCAGTACTCCGCCGCCGACCTCGATCGCTTCCGCCGGGTCCAGCACCTTGCGTATGACATCGCGCTGCGGGTCGAGTCCCAGCTGCAGGTGGGCATCACAGAGATCGAAGCGTGCACCCTCGTCGCGGCGGCGCAGACCGAGTACGAGGTGATTCAGGTCTTCCACGATCCTTACGTCCTCTTCGACGTCCGCACGACGCTCGGCGGCGGCGCGGACTCGGCCGGAATGGCCGCGTTCGACCGGGAGCGGGAGCAGGCCGGAGGAGGCGTCTCTGCATCGGGCATGGCCTCGACCACGGAGCTGTCGCCGACCAACCAGGTCCTCCGTGACGGTGCGCCGGTCATCATCGACCTGGCGCCGGTCGCGCACGGCGTCTCGTCGGACGTGGCCTATTCGTGCGTGCTCGGCACGAACCACATCTTCAAGGAGCTGGACGCCGGGCTCGCCCGGATCAGGTCGTTCCTTCAGGAGGGCATCGCGTCGCGGACCTCGATGCTTTCGCTGTACCACGAGCTCGACAAGCGACTGGCGGAGCGAGGTTGGGAGAGCATCCACCACCGCCAGGCGGACCGCGCGCTGGGCCACCTGGTGTTTCCCCTCGAGCACGAACCCGACCGCCCCACGCCGCTGCCGGGATGGGGCACCGTGGCGGCGGAGAAATTGCTCGCCGCCGGGATCGACGCGCTGGACCAGGGCACGTGTTATCCGCTGTGGAACGACAGTTCCTTCACCGACTACCCCGCCACACCGGGGCTGTGGGCCATCGAGCCGCACATCGGCCTCGACGGCGTCGGGGTGAAATTCGAAGAGCTCCTCGTTGTCACCGACGACGACGCCTACTGGCTCGACGACGACCTCCCACACGTGAAGCGGTGGGCGGCGGCGCGATACAGCACCGCCTCGCTCCGCGGCGCAACGGCCTGACTTACGGAGCCTTCCCGCTCAGCCGAGGAGCGGGAAGGGCGTCGCGTACTCCATCTCGAAATAGCGCGCCGGCGCGCCCGGTACCCGCAGCGCCGCCGCCGCCGGCCCGATGTCGACGCCCGGCAACCCCGGGAACAGCGGGTCGTGATGGCAGAACGCCACGCGGCCCGGCCGCAGCAGCGAGACCTGCTCGAGCATGTAGTCGACCGTGGAGCCCTGGTAGGGCTCGCCGTCCACGTTGGGGCGACCGCCCAGCGAGAGGAGCGCGACGTCGGGACGCAGCCCGGAGAAGATGCCACGCCAGTAGCCCGCGCTCCCACTCACGAGCACCGACCCGCCCCCCGAAGTCACCAGCAGGTAGGCGAGCGGGCCGCCGTCGAGGCGGGAGCACTTGTCGTTCATGGCTACGAGCGCGGGGCCGGCCGGCGCCGGAGCGGCGTCCATGCCCGAGAACAGCCGGCGGATCGTCGCGGCGCGGTCCTGCGCGCTGACGTCGAGGTCGCCCAGGCACGGGACCGAGGTGTCCGGGTCGCTGTGCGCGAAGAGGCAGGCGTGCAGAGCCGGCAGCACGCGGACCTTGGTCGAGGGCCCGCAATGCACCGTCTCACCGCCGGTCACCACGAGCAGTTGGTCCTCGGGCACGCCCGCCTCGCGCAGGCAGCGGGCGGACTCGGGTGAGGCCACGACCGTCGCGCCGGCGCCCAGCGCCAGGACGTCGGCGCCGTAGAGGTGGTCGAAGTGCGAGTGGCTGACGAACACGTAGTCGGCCGATCCCACCTCGCGAGTGGAGAGGCCCACCGGGTCGAGGCCGGGCAGCCGGTCCAGGTAGGCGTCGAAGAAGAGGTTCAGACCGGCGTCGCGCACCCGGAAGGTGGCGGTGCCGAACCACTCGAGCGTGGGGGGCGGTGTCACGCCCCGGCCTCTCCCGCTGCGTCAGCCTCGACGACGGTCGTGGGATTCCCGATCAGCTTGGCGGAGAATTTCACCGCCTTGACCGCGCTGGTCACGCCGGTCTGCAGCAGGACCCCGATGACGATGAAGATCACCCCCAGCCAGAAGACCCCGTGCCATCCCAGCATGAGGATGCCGAGGCGACCGAGCGTGTACGGCGGCGAGCAGATCACCGCGCCCATCGCGCCGCCCACTGCCGTCGCCGCCAGCTTGTCGCGCCGCGAACGCCCCTTCTTGGTGTCGATCCCAACGAGGCGGGCGGGCACCGCCAGATAACACAGCATCATGATCCCGACGACGATGCTCTGGCTCACGGCAAACCACCAGAGGCCCCAACGTTGGACGACCAGGGCGGAGAACGCGAGCACCAGCCCGATGCCACCACCCCACGCCAGGATCACACCGAGGTGCGCGTTGGCCTTGGCGAAGGCCGGCCGGATCTGCGGCTCGCCCCGATCGACGATCGCAAACGCGAACACCCCGTTCAGGTAAAAGCTCCCCGCCGTCGCCGCCGTCACCCCGAGGGCGGCCAGGATCAGGGTGGGCCCGTAGAGGGTGTGGAACCCCTTGCCATGGAGCACGTGGATCTTTATGTCGAGCATCGCGATCCAGATCCACATCGCCGGCAAGATCTGCACGAGCGTGAGCCGCCAGTTCGTCACGAGCAGCTTGAGACCCTGGAAGAGCATCAAGAACGCGCCGACGATCAGGGCCAGGGGCGCCAGCCAGCGGCTTCGTGCGCTCAGCTGCATCACCGCACGCTCGACGGCCTCGTCGTCGCTGCGCATGATGGCGTCGATCAGGCGGCGAACGCTGGCGCGGATGCGCACGCGTCGGGAGCCGGCCGCCGCGGCCGTGCCGGAGCCCTTGTCTGCGGGCGGGCCCGGTTCCGCCCCCTCCTCCCCGGCGCTCCGGTCCTCGAAGTCGAGCGTCACTGCGTGTCCCTCGCTCGAACATTCATACACACCACGCCCGCCATTGTGCCCCTCACAGGGAAAGACCACGACTGCGCCCGACCGGCCACCACACCGACCCTCTTTCCGATCGGCGCCGAAAGACATAGCCTCTGGCCGAGAAGTGTCATCCGAGCGTCCAGGGGAGGTGGTGCGGGTGGCTGTCGAGCAGGTGGTTCCGCTGGCTGACAACCCCGCGGCCCGGGCCATGCCCCACCTCAGCGAGGAGGAGAGCAAGGCGAAGGGGAAGCAGGCGCGGTCCAACGTGCCCCGCGACATCCACGCCGGGTTCGAGCCCGGCGCGGACCGACCGGACCCGGTCGCGCTCCTCGAGAGCCAGGCCCCCACGCGTGTGCCCGAGCTCGTGCCGATCCGCTACGGCCGGATGCTGGTATCGCCGTTCACGTTCTTCCGTGGCGCCGCGCTCGTGATGGCCTCGGACCTCTCCCGCACGCCGCGCTCGGGCCTCACCACCCAGATCTGCGGCGACGCCCACTTGTCGAATTTCGGCGTCTTCGGGTCGCCCGAGCGCCAGCTCGTTTTCGACTGCAACGACTTCGACGAGACGCTGCCGGGGCCATGGGAGTGGGACGTCAAACGACTGGCCGCCAGCATCGTGGTCGCTGGGCGCAACATTGGGTTCTCAAAGGCGAACCGCCTCGAGTCGATTATCCGTCTCGGCCAGCGCTACCGCGAGGTCATCCGCATGTTGGCCTCGATGTCGAATCTCGAAGTCTGGTATTCGAGTGTCGAGATCGAGGGCCTCGTCGACGCGCTCAAAAAGCATGCTGCGACGTCGGGCTCCAAATCCGAGGCCCACATGGCAGCTACCGCGACCAAGGTCACGTCCAAGGCGATGACGAAGGACTCCATGCGGGCCCTGAACAAACTGACCCGGGTCGTCGACGGAAGACGTGTCATCGTCAGCGACCCGCCTCTTATCATGACCCTCGACGATCTCTTTCCGGGTGAAGACCTCGAGCAGCACGAATCGCTGTTCCGCGACGTGATCCGCAAGTACCGGCAGAGCCTGCCGACCGATCGCAAGCACTTGCTCGAGCAATACAAGTTCAGTCAGATTGCCCGCAAGGTCGTGGGCGTCGGCAGCGTCGGCACCCGGTGTTGGATCATTCTCATGCACGGTCCCCGCCACGACGATGTGCTGTTCCTGCAGGCCAAGGAAGCCGAGGCATCGGTCCTCGAGCGCTTCACCAAGAAGAGCCAGTACAGCAACCACGGCGCCCGGGTCGTCGCGGGCCAGCGACTCATGCAGGCGAGCAGTGACATCCTGCTCGGCTGGCAGCGCTCCAGCGGGATCGACGGGGTGGCACGCGACTACTACGTCCGCCAGCTCCAGGACTGGAAGGGGTCCATCGACACGGAGAACGCGATCCCCGAGGGCATGAAGGTCTACGGCGAGCTGTGTGCGCACACGCTGGCCCGCGCGCACGCCCGCTCGGGAGACCGCATCGCCATCGCGGCGTACCTCGGGAACAACGCGGCGTTCGACAAGGCACTCGCCCGTTTCGCCGAGTCCTACGCCGACCAGAACGAGCGGGACTACGAGGCGTTCGCAGCGGCCTGCAAGAGCGGCCGGCTCCATGCCGAAGAGGGTCTCTGAGGCGGAGCTGGGAATGCGGCGCCAACATCGCCTCCAGCGCACGGATCGTGACCTTTTGCTTTGTTGTAATACGGGATGCGATGCCAAGGTGGGCTACCCTTTTCAGAAAGCGCCGTTCCTTAGCGCCCCGACACAAATCAAGGAGACCGAATGATTGCCTCGAGCTACCCCGTTCTCGATGCCTTCCTGACGATGCTGTACTTCTTCCTCTTCATCATCTGGATCTGGCTGCTGATCACGGTCTTCATCGACATCTTCCGCAGTCGCGACATGGGCGGCGGGGCGAAGGCACTGTGGTGCATCTTCGTGATCATCCTGCCGTTCCTGGGCGTCTTCGTGTACCTGCTCGCGCGTGGCGGCAAGATGCACGAGCGTGCGGCGGCCGAGGCGGCGCAGCAGCAGAAGGCATTCGACTCCTATGTGCGGCAGGCGGCCGGCACCGATGGCGCGGACACCGCCTCGCAGCTGTCCAAGCTCGCCGACCTCAAGGCGCAGGGCGTGCTCAGCGAAGCAGAGTTCGAAGCACAGAAGGCGAAGGTCCTCGCCTCCTGACCCGGCCGTATCATCACTCCACAGACATGAGGAGGTCCGTATGACCCTGGGACCGGTCAGCTATACGGTGGTCGCCTTCCCCGGCAACCGCTTCAACGGGAACATCGCACCGGAGGTGGAGAAGCTCGTCTCCAACGGCACGGTGCGCATCCTGGACTTGGTATTCGTTGCCAAGGACGACGCTGGCGACACCATCAGCCTCGAGTTCGACCAGCGCGACGAGCTGGCGGCCTTCGGCGACCTGGACGGCGAGGTCGGAGGGCTCATCAAT